>JBJMPM010000278.1:0-9052 GCA_045803205.1 Longimicrobiaceae bacterium | reverse complement strand
AGATCCTTCGGCCTGCCCGATTCTTCGCGAGCGAGCTTGCAGCGAGGCCGGCCTCAGGATGACGTCTTGAGGGTTTTCGTCCGGCTCCTCAACGGTCTCTCGCGATGACACGTCTCGCAGGGTGGTTCGGCAACACCCTCTCAGGATGACACATTCGTGGGAGGTGGGATTCTCGACCGGAGAGTGCCGGGCCGTCACTCTCCGGTCCCACCTTTGTGTGAGACAATCTGTTGGCCCGGGTTGCCCGGAGCGTGGCGCATTCGCCAGATTGGCGGGAGCCGCCACCCGCAAACCCGTGCACCCGCTCGATGCGCGCATCCACCGCCCGTTCCGCCGCGCTCGCGGCCGCCCTGCTGCTCGCCGCCTGCGAGCGCGGGCCGGTCCCCGAGACGCCCCCGCGGCAGCTCTCGGAGTCGCCCTTCCAGTACCCCGAGGAGCTGTGGGACGCGCAGGTGGAGGGGCAGACCACGCTGCGCCTCTTCATCTCCGACCGGGGCACGGTCGACACGGTGCGCATCGAGAAGGGGAGCGGGTACGCCGCCTTCGACTCGGCCGCGCTGGCCGGGAGCCGCACGCTCCGCTTCCGCCCCGCCACCCGCGGCGGCGAGGCGGTGGCCGCGTGGTTCCTCCTTCCCGTGAAGTTCGAGCTGAACCCGACCGACTCGGCCGCCGCCGCGCCCTCGGCCGACACCACGCGCAAATAGAATGAGCGCCACCGAGACCTCCGCCGACGCCGCGACGGCCCGCCCCCGGCACGAGCGCCCCTACGCCAGCGTGCTGGAGACGATCGGCTGGACGCCGCTCATCCGCCTGAACCGGGTGACGGACGGGATCCGCACCCCGGTGTACGGCAAGGCCGAGTTCATGAACCCGGGCGGGAGCGTGAAGGACCGCATCGGCCCGGCGATCATCGAGGCGGCGGAAGCGTCGGGGGAGCTGGCGCCGGGCGGCACCGTGGTCGAAGGGACGAGCGGGAACACCGGCATCGGGCTCGCGCTCGCGGCGGTGAACAAGGGGTACCGCTGCGTCTTCACCATCCCCGACAAGATGAGCCAGGAGAAGGTGCGCCTGCTCAAGGCCTTCGGGGCCGAGGTGATCGTGACCCCCAGCGCGGTGGCGCCCGACCACCCCGACAACTACGTGATGATGGCCAAGCGGATCGCCCACGAGACGCCCAACGCCATCCTCGCCAACCAGTTCTACAACCAGGCCAACCCCGAGGCCCACTACCGCACCACCGGCCCCGAGCTCTGGGCGCAGACGGAGGGGCGCATCACCCACTTCGTGGCCGCGGCGGGGACCGGCGGCACCATCACCGGGGTGGGGCGCTACCTGAAGGAGCGCAACCCGGCCATCCGCATCGTGGGCGGCGACCCGCAGGGCTCCATCATCCGGGGCTACGCCGAGACCGGGACGAAGGGGGAGAGCGCGCCGTACAAGGTGGAGGGGATCGGGCAGGACAAGATCCCCGGCACCCTCGACCTCTCGGTGGTGGACGAGTGGCGCACGGTGGACGACCGCGCGGCCATGGGGCTCACGCGGCGGCTCACCCGCGAGGAGGGGCTCTTCGTGGGCGGCTCGTCGGGGCTGATCGCGCACGTTGCGCTGCAGGTGGCGCGCGAGGTGGACGACCCCGAGGCCTGCGTGGTCTTCATCCTCTGCGACACGGGCGAGCGCTACCTGAGCAAGGTGTACAGCGACGAGTGGATGCGCGAGAACCAGCTCCTGGAGCCGGCGCGCGTCTCCGCCGGCGACGTGCTGCTGGGGAAGGCGCGCGAGGCGCCGCCCTCGCTGATCTCCGTGGCGCCGGAGACGCCGGTGCGGCAGGCGCTCTCGTTCATCACCCAGAACAACGTGTCGCAGGTGCCGGTGGTGGCCGAGGGCGACTGCGTGGGGCACCTGGCCGAGGGGACGCTGATGGGGAAGGTGCTGGAGGACACGAAGCTCCTGGACCAGTCGGTGCAGCACGTGATGGACGCGCCGCTCCCGGTGGTCGACGCGCACGTGGAGCTCCCCACCGTCACCCGCCTCCTTTCGAAGAACCCCGCCGTGCTGGTGCGCCGCGACGGCAAGCTGCACGGCATCGTCACCCGCTACGACGTGATGCGCTACGTGACCAGCGGGTGACCCGCGGCGGCCCCTTCCGCGCGCGCCCGGGGGAGCCGGGGCGAGGGGCGCGCGGAAGTCCTTGCCGTGATTTGCGCATTCGTTACATTTCCCGCGTACCCCGCCCTGCCCGGACCCGTTACCTTCGCGCAGGCTCTCGACCGGGGTATCCCCCCATTCCAAATCATCACAGAGGGATCTCGATGAACCGAGTCACGCAGACGGCAGCCGTGCTGCTGTGCGCGCTCCTGCTGGCGTTCGGCGCCGCGGGCGGCGCGCGGGCACAGGCGGTGACCACGTCGGCCGTCTCCGGCCGGGTCACCGGCGACAACGGCCAGGGCGTGGCGGCCGCGCAGGTCACCGCCACCAACACCGAGAACGGCTCGGTGTCGCGCGCGGTCACCGCCGCCGACGGCCGGTACACCATCACCGGCCTGCAGCCGGGCACCTACACGCTGGCGGCGACGCGGCTGGGGCTGCAGACCGCCACCCGCAGCAACGTGCGGCTGACCCTGGGGCAGACGGCGCAGAACGACTTCGTGCTGACCTCGGGGACCGTGGCGCTCACCGGGATCACCGCGGTGGCCGAGCGCAACCCGATCATCTCCAGCGGGCGCACCGGCTCGTCGACGGTGGTGAGCGACAGCATGCTGCGCCGCTCGCCCTCGCTGACCCGCGACCTGCAGGACTTCACCCGCCTGGTGCCGCAGCTCGCGGTGACCAACAGCACCACCGGCGCGGTGAGCGCGGCGGGGCGCAACAACCGCTACAACAACCTGCAGATCGACGGGGCCGCCAACAACGACCTCTTCGGCCTCTCGGGGAGCGGCGCGCCGGCCGGGCAGGGGAACGGCAAGGCGATCACCCTCGAGGCGATCAAGGAGGTGCAGGTGGTGATCGCGCCGTACGACGTGCGGCAGAGCGGCTTCACCGGCGCCAGCGTGAACGCGGTCACCCGCTCGGGGACCAACCGCTTCCAGGGGACCCTCAGCGGCTACCAGCGCAACGAGGCGCTCACCGGCATCTTCAACACCTTCGCCGACACGCAGTCGGTGAAGCTGCGCGACTTCAGCCAGGGCTCGTACTCGGGCTCCTTCGGCGGGCCCATCGTGCGTGACAAGGCCTTCTTCTTCGTGGCCGGCGAGCTGGGCCGCCGCGAGGAGCCGGGGCTGTACGCGGCGGGCGACAACGTGGCGCTGGGGGTGACCAAGGCGCAGGCCGACCTGCTGGCCACTCAGCTCGCGGCGCTGGGCTACGACGCCGGCACCACCGGCCCCAAGAGCTACCACCAGCCCAACACCAACCTCTTCGGGCGGCTGGACTTCAACCTGAGCGCCAACAACCGCCTGACCATCCGCAACAACTGGGTGAACGCGCGGCGCGAGAACATCGGCCGCAACTCCACCAGCAACTACGTGCTCGGCAACGGCGACTACGTCCAGCTCTCCAAGACCAACTCGCTGGTGGCGCAGCTGAACTCGGGCTTCGGCGGGCGCTTCTTCAACGAGCTGCGGGTGGGGTACCTGACCGAGCGCGACCACCGCGAGACGCCGGGCGACCCCTTCCCGCGCATCACGGTCACCATGTCGAGCGGGCGCAACGTGATCGCGGGCACCGAGAACAGCTCGGTGGCCAACGTGCTGCGCCAGAACGTGCTGGAGCTCACCAACGACCTGTCGGTGAGCGCCGGGGCACACAACCTGACGCTGGGCACCAGCAACCAGTTCATCAACTTCTACAACCTGTTCTTCCAGAACGGGTACGGGATCTACACCTTCGCCAGCGACTCGCTCTTCCTGGCGGGGCGGCCGAGCTCCTTCCAGGTGCAGCACCCGATCGAGGGCGGCAACCCGGCGGCCGACTTCAACGTGCGCAGCCTCTCCGGGTACCTGCAGGACCGCTGGAACGCCACCGACAACATGGTGCTGACGCTGGGGCTGCGGCTGGACCACAGCAGCCTGCCGGACAAGCCCAGCAACAACCCGCTGGTGCCGCAGTTCTACAAGGGGCGCAGCACCAGCAACGTGCCCAGCCCGGGGATCATCTTCTCCCCGCGCTTCGGCTTCAACTGGGACCTGACGGGCGACAAGACCACGCAGCTGCGCGGCGGCGCGGGGCTCTTCGCCGGCCGGCCGCTGTACGTGTGGATCAGCAACCTGTACGGCAACACGGGGGTGGACTACCTCAACTTCCGCTGCGGCACCCAGGCGCTTTCGCCCACCTTCGTGGCGGACCCGTTCAACCAGCCCAAGGCCTGCGCCGGGGCGGGGACGCCGAACCTGATCGTGAACACCGCCGACCCGGACCTCAAGCCGCCCCAGGTTGCCCGCTACGACCTGGCGGTGGACCGGCAGCTCCCCTTCGGCCTGGTGGCCACCCTCGAGGGGATCTACACCAAGACGGTGCACGACCTGTTCTACCGCGACCTGGCCATCATCAAGGACCCGTCGAACGCCACGGTGGAGGGGCGCCCGCTGCTGAAGCTGAACACCGCGGCGACCCCCGGGCTGGGCGACGTGTTCGACGTGTCGAACACCAGCAAGGGCTACACCTACAGCCTCACCGGGCAGCTCCAGCGCCCCTTCCGTGACGACTGGGAGGCGTCGATCGCCTACACCTTCGGGCACGCGAAGGACGTGAACTCGCTCACCTCGAGCGTGGCGCAGTCGAACTTCCAGTTCAACGTGGTGCGCTTCGACCCGAACACCCCGGAGCTCACCACCTCGAACTACGACATCCCGCACCGGATCGTGGCGAGCGGGACCAAGCGCTTCCACTTCTTCCGCGGGCTCCCCACCGACCTCACAGCGGTGTACATCGGCCAGTCGGGGCTGCCGTACTCGTACGCCTACAACGGCGACGTGAACGGCGACCTGTTCACCGCCAACGACCTGATCTACGTTCCCAAGAACATCAGCGACATCAACTTCGCGGGGACGGCGACGGTCTCGGCGGCGCAGTCGGCGCAGAACTTCGAGAACTTCATCCAGAGCGTGGAGTGCCTGCGCGAGCAGCGGGGGAAGATCCTGGAGCGCAACTCCTGCCGGCTCCCCTGGTCGAGCCGCATCGACCTGAAGTTCCAGCAGAACCTCAGCCTGATGGGGGGCCGCACGGCGCAGTTCTCGATCGACGTGGTGAACTTCGCCAACCTGCTGAACAGCGAGTGGGGGCGGCAGCTCTTCATCGGCAACCAGTCGGACCAGGTGCTGGCCACGAGCGGGACGGCCGTGGACGCCTCGGGGCACCGGACCTACGCCGCGTTCAACGGCCGGGTGAGCCCGTTCAGCATCTCGGAGCTGGACTCGCGGTACCAGATCCAGCTCGGGCTGCGGCTCGGGTTCTGATCGGCCGGAGATCGTCGTGGCAGAGCGGGGGGCGGGCAGCGATGCCCGCCCCTCGCTTTTTTCCTTGCAGGCTTCTACCGATTGGTCTCACGCAGAGGCGCAGAGGAACAGAGAGAGATGCTGCCCATGAGAGTTCCACGCCGTCCGTCGTCCTTCCTTATCGCCGCGCTCCTCGCCGCGACTCCCGCGGCGCTCTCCGCGCAGGACCGCGGAGCGCCGCATCCCCGCGCCAGCGCCGACTCCGCCGCCGTGGCGGAGACGGTGGAGCGCTTCCACCGGGCGCTCGCGGCCGCGGACAGCGCCGGCGCGCTGGCGCTGCTCGCCCCCGACGTGCTGATCCAGGAGAGCGGCGGCCAGGAGACGCGGGCCGAGTACCGCTCGCACCACCTGGCCGCCGACATCGAGTTCGCGCGCGCCGTCCGCTCGCGTCAGGAGCCGGTCCGGGTGCGCGTGCGCGGCGACGTGGCCTGGGCGGCCTCGACCAGCACCACGCAGGGCGAGTTCCGGGGGCGGGCGGTCAACTCCGAGGGCGCCGAGCTGATGGTGCTCACGCGCGAGCGCGGCGGCTGGCGCATCGCCGCCATCCACTGGTCGTCGCACACCCGCCGCTAGAACAGCATCTCACGCGGAGACGCGGAGTCACAGAAGGAATCGGCGCGGGTGCCGAAAACCCTTGTAAATCCTTGATGTTCCGGAAGGGCCAACCGGACTTCCCGCGCCGAAATGCCGCGTTTTCGAAACTAGCCTTAGCGGTTTGTCGGTAGCGGCTCGTAGACCTGCTCGATTCGGGTGTCGAAGACCACGTCGCCAATCTCCAGCGGTGTTCGCCCGCCGAAGTTGAACCGCGGACTGTTCACCCACTCTTGAAACTCCCGCATCTGCGCTTCCAACGACGCACGAAGGTCCGGCGTTTTGCCGAACCAATCCAGTATTCGTACCGCCAACGCATCAGAGACACACGACATGAACATCAGCGTAGTGTCGATCCACTCGTAATAGACTTGCTCCCCCGCAGGAATTGCGTATACCTGGGCTGCCACGGCCGATGCCGTCTCCGGGGTTCCGCCGATGGCAAGCCCGGCAGCCAACTCCTCCCGGTTGAACAGGGACAAGTGGTTGATGCGAGATTCCATTAGTGCAGTTTGCTAAAAGCTGGGGTGGTTCGGACCGAGGACCATGTGCAGATCGCTTTGGCCTGCGTAGGACGCCGTTCCGAACCAGAGCCGAGCCCCGAATGCACTCGGCGAGTAGACCCCGGTACAGTTTACGGCGATCCATCCGGCTTCCGCGATCCACCACACATCTTCACTGACCGTCGGGTGAGCGATCAGGTATCTCGCGGGAGACGGAGCCGTACTTATACGACCCATTGGCCCGTCAAAGCTAAACGTGTGCAGGATCCCAGCCACGGGAATCCCGGCTCTAACAACCTTGCCGGAGAGAATGCGCGGACAGTTCCGCGAGTCTTCCCCCTCTTCGTCGCCGGCCGCGGGCGGATCGGTGTCATAGCCATCAGGCGGCGGCGCTGCCGACGAACCCGTTCCGGATGAACCAGTTCCTCCCGTGGATGTGCCCGAGCCGCCGCCATCGCCCGTGCCCCACGATCCGCTCGTTGACCCGCCGGGGTCCGGGCTTGTCTCACCGTCACCGATAGGTTCACAGTCCGGATACTCGCCAACGTAGCCGGGCGAACACGCAGTCGCGACAAGCGGCGCCAGCTCGACTGCGGTTGGCTCGCCCGACATGAGCGTCACGCCGTCTGCGGGCGAGTCGAACCCGTGCTTTACGTGCGTAACCCTGAATGCCCTGCTCACCCACTCGACGGCCGCAGGGGTCGCCGGGATTACACAGGCCGCGACGGCAGTAACCTCGTTCTGATCGTTGTAGCCTCGCACGAAAAAGATCGTCGTGCGGTTGTCCGGTGAGAGCGTCGGGACGGGAAAGGTCACGCTCGTTTGCCGAGCGCTCCATCGCCTCGCGTCCGGTGAGGTTTGCACGCTCACGTTACACGGCATCTGGACTGCTGACTGATGCGCGCGAACGGTCGCGTTACGCGCGGCCCGGTCGGCCGGGTGCGATGGCGCTGGTGTGGTCACACCCTCACACGCAGCGAATAGACCCACCGCAAATAATGGTACAAAAAGCGAACACCTACGGACGTGCATCGTTCCCCCATTGATGGTGGTTTTGGGTTGTTCCGAAGTTCAGGGCCTTCCGGCCACCCAATGTTTCGGCGCGTTAATTATTACCCCAGGCGCTAATTGGTTTGCAGGCTACGCAGATGGGACGCCGGTCATCCAACTGCCAGCGCAAACTGTTTAGGGTTCGGAGTAATATGTAGCGAGAGACGCTCCAGCGGCACCCCCTGCGCCACAACGTTTTTCTGTCGCCGTGCCCTGATATTCGTCCCGAACAACGCTGAGCCACGCCGGCCGAGGTACGCCGTGGGTTGCATAGATCCGCTCCAACCCCTGCACCAGCTCTAGCGCGGCGGCTTTGCGTTCGCCTGGCGCAATTACGGCAAGTACCTGTTGGATCAGATAGGCGGCAACGTCCGGCGTGAGGCCATCGCCACCCGCCGCCCCATTGGCGCAGGTACCAGTTTCGCAGCTTACTGAGAGTCGTTCCGTACACGCGCTTCGTTGTCCCAGCAACGAAGTTGGCGATTCCGCCGTGAGATACTCCGGAGCTCTTGGCGACTGCGCGGATGGAACTGCGCGCAACTTCGCGGCGCACCGCGGCGACGAGGAACGCGGCTTCTTCCTCCCGGCGCTCAATGTCGGCACGCGCGGAGCCGGTCGACGTGTTCGCGTTCCGCGACGGATGCGCGCGCGCGAGGGCTCCCCGCGCTAGGCATCGTCCGGGTGCGCATGCGTGGCGAGGTGGCCTGGGCGGCCTCGACCAGCACCACGCAGGGCGAGTTCCGGGGGCGGGCGATCAACTCCGAGGGCGCGGAGCTGATGGTGCTCACGCGCGAGCGCGGCGGCTGGCGCATCGCCGCCATCCACTGGTCCTCTCACAACCGCCGCCCCCCCGCGCCGTGACCCTTTCGAACTCTCCCACCGGAGCTCCCGCGCGATGAAACGAACGGCGTTGCTGCTGACGGGCGTCCTGCTCCTGTGCGCCGGCTCGCTGCTGGCCCACGACCTCTTCCTGCGTCCGGACAGCTTCTTCCTGCGGCCGGGCGAGGCGGTGCGCGTCCGCGTGCTGAACGGGACGTTCACGGCCAGCGAGGGCGCGGTCGCGCGCGAGCGCCTGCGCGACCTGAGCCTGGCGGGGCCCGCGGGGCGCACGCGGCTGGACACCGCCGGCTGGCAGGCGCGGGGCGACACCAGCATGCTGTCGGTGCGCCCCGCGGCCGCCGGCACCTGGGTGCTGGGCGCGTCCCTCCTCCCGCGGACGATCCGGCTCGAGGCGGCCGACTTCAACGCGTACCTGGAGCACGACGGCATCCCCGACGTGCTGGAGGCGCGGCGCCGCTCGGGGCAGCTCGGCCTCCCGGCGCGCGAGCGGTACGCGAAGCACGTGAAGAGCCTGCTGCAGGTCGGCGCGGTGCGCAGCGGCGGCTACGACGTGGCGCTGGGGTACCCCGCCGAGCTGGT
>JBJMPM010000276.1:0-18380 GCA_045803205.1 Longimicrobiaceae bacterium | reverse complement strand
AGATCCTTCGGCCTGCCCGATTCTTCGCGAGCGAGCTTGCAGCGAGGCCGGCCTCAGGATGACGTCTTGAGGGTTTTCGTCCGGCTCCTCAACGGTCTCTCGCGATGACACGTCTCGCAGGGTGGTTCGGCAACACCCTCTGAGGGAGCCGCCGCCCCCTCGTTCGACGTAACGACAAAGCGTGGCGGCGACCGTGCGACCGCCCCCTCAGGATGACGTCAACGAGGTAATGCCTGAGCTGATTCGGCATGAAGGCACCTGACGCGCGCCCGACCTTCTTCGCGACGCCGGCGGAATTCCGCGCGTGGCTGGACGAGCACCACGCCACGGAGACGGAGCTGCTGGTCGGGTTCTACAAGAAGGGGTCGGGGAAGCCGAGCATCACCTGGCCCGAGTCGGTGGACGAGGCGCTCTGCCACGGGTGGATCGACGGCGTGCGCCGCAGCCTGGGCGACGAGGCGTACACCATCCGCTTCACCCCGCGGAAGAAGCGCAGCGTCTGGAGCAACGTGAACATCCGCCGCGCCGGCGAGCTGATCGCCGAGGGGCGGATGCGCCCGGCGGGGCTCGCCGCCTTCGAGGCGCGCACCGGCGAGCGTTCCGGCGTCTACTCCTTCGAGCAGAAGGACCTGGACAGGGTCGTCTTCGACGAGGCGCAGGCGCGGCAGTTCCAGGCGGACGCGAAGGCGTGGGAGTTCTTCCAGGCGCAGCCGCCCTGGTACCGCCGCACGGCGACCTGGTGGGTGATCAGCGCCAAGAAGGAGGAGACGCGGGCGAAGCGGCTCGCCACGCTGATCGCCGACTCGGCCGCGGGGCGCCCCATCCGCGGGCTCGACCGCAGGCCGAAGGGCGGGTGACGCGGGGAGGTTCCGGCCGATGGAGCGTTCCGGCGGTGCCGGTGTACGTAGGAGAGAACGGCGCAGTAGCCGGGCGCATCCAGGGCGCCGGCGGTGCTTCATCCCTTGCCACGAGGCTGTTTCTTGTCGAGCATCGACATCGACCTTCCCAGCGAGCTGGCCGCCGCGCGCAAGCGGCTGGCCGAGCGGACCGCCACCGCGCTCCGCGACTCCCGCGTGAACGCCATCCGGTCGGCCGTGCGCCCCGGCTCTTCCCGCCTGGAGGTGGAGGAGGTCGCGCACCGGTTCTACCCGCGCCTTCGCCCCGAGCTGGTCGAAGAGGCGATCAGCATCGTCTGCGGCGAAGAAGCGCCCGAGGCCCCGGAGTCCGCGACGAAGTAAGCGGCGCCCACGGCCCTGATAAAGCGTCTCACGCAGAGACGCAGAGGCACGGAGAGGGGTTCTCTCTGTGCCTCTGCGTCTCTGCGTGAGACGAATCTTTTTCCGGATCAAGGATGAGAGACATCTCCCTTTGACCACGTACAGGCCATAGGTTGGCACCCTCCATCACCCGGAACCCTGCCCGGAGCCGCCCGTGAACGTCAGCTCGACCCTGCTCCGCTCCCGCGTCCCGTCGCTCCCCGCCGAGCCCGAGGAGGTGGCGGAGCGCCTCGCCCGCGCCGGCTTCACCGTCTCCCGCGTGGTCCCGCTCGCCGAGCTGCTGCGCCCGATCGTGGTGGGGCGGGTGGAGTCGGTCACCCAGCACCCCAACGCCGACCGGCTGAAGGTGTGCATCGTGGACGACGGCACGGAGACCCGGCTGCAGATCGTCACCGGCGCCGACAACGTGCGCGCGGATGCCTTCTACCCGGTGGTCCGCGGCGGCACCACGCTGCCGGACGGGCGCAAGATCAAGCGGGGCAAGCTGCGCGGCGAGGAGTCGGCGGGGATGCTCGGCTCCGCCGACGAGCTGGGGCTGGGGACGGACCACGCCGGCCTGCTCACGCTGCACGGCGAGCTCACGCCCGGCACGCCGCTCCCCGACGCGATCCCGGTGGAGGGAGTGGTCTTCGTGATCGACGGCGATCCGGAGCTCGACGAGGTGGTCGCAGCTCTCACCCGGGACAACTGAGAAAGGGAGAGAGGGGATGAAGACGACCTCGCTGCTCGCCGCCTGCACGCTGCTTTCCCTCGCCGCCCCTGTCGCCGTCCGCGCGCAGGAAGCGACGCCGCCGCCGTACCGGCTGTCGCTGCGGGCGCAGCTCTTCTACTCGCAGCGCGGCACCTTCTCGCAGGACATCATCGCCCGTCCAGTGGAGCTGTGGAACACGCCGGCGGGCGAGGGGCGGGCCGGCGGCGCGTCGAACGCCACACTGGTCACCGTCGTCGTCGGCGGCGAGGCGGGGAGCTACGTGCCGACGCGGAAGGTGGAGCTCACCGTGACCTCGGGCGGGCGCGAGCTCTTCAAGCGCGCGGAGGAGCCCGGCATCCTCAACCCCGAAGGGCGCACCTACGTCGCCTTCTGGCTCTACAACACGGGATGCCGCCGGCTGCGGCTCTCCGCGCGCATCCTCGGCCAGACGCCCTCCACGCCGATGACGGCCACGATCCCCTTCGCCTGCGGCGAGTAACCGACCGGATCGTCTCATCTCACACCAACTCCGCAATCAGGGTGTGAGGGAAATTCAGCCTGGTCTCTCACGGAGGTCACAGAGGTCACGGAGGAACAGCGCCGTTCCCCTGTGACCTCTGTGAGAGAATTCTTTTGCCGGATCGGCATTCACACGGAGACGCAGAGGCACGGAAAAAGCGCCCGGTAGCCGGAATGCGCTACCTGGGCGGGAGATGGAGCTGGCGGACGGCCTTCATCGTGGCGGCGCTGATCGAGGGCGCGGCGGTGGCGGGGGTGCTGGTGTACCTCGCGGCGACGGGGCGGGAGGTCGTGCTGTCGGTGCGCTCGCGGGAGGCGCGGGAGGCGGCGGAGCGGGAGATCGTCGTCCCCGTGGCCGGGGTGCGCAGGGCGGAGCTGCGGGACTCCTTCCA
This sequence comes from Longimicrobiaceae bacterium, assembly GCA_045803205.1. GTDB lineage: Bacteria > Gemmatimonadota > Gemmatimonadetes > Longimicrobiales > Longimicrobiaceae > Longimicrobium. The sequence goes on along the minus strand of JBJMPM010000276.1, from coordinate 15,501 downwards.
CGCGCCGCGCTCGGGCGGGCGGCAGCACCTGGGGATCGACATCATGGCGCCGGAGGGGACGCCGGTGCTCGCTGCGGCCGGCGGCGTGATCGTGAAGCGCGACTCCAGCGCGCTGGGCGGGATCTCGCTCTACGAGCGGGGGATGGACGGCACCACCATCTACTTCTACGCCCACCTGAGCCGCTACGCGATCGGTGTCGACGAGGGCGACCTGGTGCGCCAGGGCGATGTGATCGCCTACGTCGGCCACACCGGCAACGCGAGCGCCTCCGCGCCGCACCTGCACTTCGGCGTCTACACCGTCACCGACCCGAACCGCTGGTGGCACGGCCGCGACCTCAACCCGTACCTCCTTCTCACCCAGGCGAAGTAGGCGTTCGCGAAGGCGCGGAGACGCAGAGAGGATGGCCGACCCTTCCTGCGTCTTCGCGTCGCTGCGTGATACCACATCGCAGAGTTTCGTTCAGGATCAGACCTTGGAATTGAAGGCCTCACACGGAGTCAACGGAGTCAACGGAGTCAACGTAGAACGACTCCGCTGACTCCGTTGACTCCGTGTGAGACCCCTTTCGGTCAGATACTGGAATCCAGAACTGTCCTCGGCAAAATGGTATGAGACCATCTTTTCCCGGAGCTGGGGATCAGCCCGGGCCTGCTTGGTCGATCGCCATCCACGTCTTCGGGCCCACGATCCCGTCCGGCACCATCGCGTGCTTGCGCTGGAACTCGCGCACCTTCGCCTCGGTGATCGGCCCGAAGTGCGTGCTGGTGGCCGTGATCCCCAGCGTCCGCTGGATGGTCACGACCAGCGCGTGGTCATCGCCGCGACGCAGCGTGGGGCGCTGCGGCCCGCCGGCGGGGGACGCGGGCTCCTGCCCCGGGATCGGCGCCAGCGCGGGGACGCCGGCGTTCAGGCGCGCCGCCACCTTCGCGCGGAACTCGTCCATCTTGAGGGTGTGGGGATCGGGCTTCCTCCTCTTCTTCGGCCGATCCTTCGCCCACTCCTTGTGGCCCACGCAGAACTCCGCGCCCCGGCCGACGTGCTTGAGGATGGCCGCGACCCCCTGGTGGTAGGCTTCGAGCTGCTTCTCCGGCCAGCGATCGGTTTCCACTCCGTGGTTCTCGGCCTCGATCCCGATGAAGTTGCCGTTGCCGTTCACCAGGCCCATCCAGTGTCCTTCGCCCGCGTGGTTGCAGGCCCCGGCGGCGATCACGTAGTAGGTGCCGTCGCGCCCCAGGCCGAGCTGGGCGAGCGGGCCGGGAAGGTCGCTGCGGCCCTGGATGAGCGTGTCGAGGCTGGGCATGTTCCCGTTGCCCTTGTCGCCGGTGTGATGGCAGATCACGCCCAGCACGGCGCCCATCTCCCTGCGGCCGCGCTTTTCCCAGCCGGGAACGGTTGCTACGCGCAGTCCCGCCGCCTTGAGGACGTCCGGGAGCCAGGTCAGCGAGAACGTCATCAGGCTATCCCTCCTTCCGCCTGAGGCAGGTTTTCGTCGCGCGTTTCCGTATCGGATTCGGATGCGGATCTTGTCACCTCGCAGCCGTCCAGCCGGCTCTCGGCATCGAGCGGAGCCGGGGCGTCGGCGGCTGAAGCTGGCGCGGGCTGCCGCGTGCCGGGCTGCTGCGTGCCGGTTTGCTGTGTGCCAGGCTGTGCCTCGCTCTGCGGCGCCGCCGGTGTCGAGTCCGTGTCGCGCGCCGGCTTCGGCTGGCGGTCCTCCGACCCTTCCTCGGGGCTCTTCTCGCGCGGCTTCACGGTGGAGCGGATCACCATCACCTTGTTCAGCACGTCGAACCAGAACGGCGCGCCCATCGTGGCGGCGAAGCCCGTGAGCAGCCATCCGAACAGGGGCATGAACACCCAATCCATCCACCAGCGTACTCTCCGCGCGTCGGGGTTTTTGATCGGGGACTGGAACTTCACGCCATCCCACCCGATCGGCAGGGGCAGGCTGTCCAGAGCGGCCACCGCCTGTTTGACATCTTTGACACTGAGGCTGTCCTTCTTCTGGTTTTCCGCCGCCGCCTCCGCCTGGGCGACCACTGCCGCCCGTACAGACGGGTGACGGTAGAGGTAGCTCGCGATGGAGATCGTGTCGACGTTCAGCACGATGGCGACGCCGAGGCCGATCGCGAAGAGGATGTACTGGGTGGAGCGCTTGTACCAGCCGGAGACGCGGTCCATCGAGCTGTCGAACCACCTCTCCAGCTCCTTCCGCACCTTCTCCAGGTCTCCCTGTGCGCTGTCGAGCGCGGTCAGCAGCACGCGCTGGATGGCGGGGTTCTCGATGTTCTGGATATTCGCGCGGATGGTCTGTGGCGTGATCTCGGCCGCCGCCGCGCCGCTGTTGAACCGCGACACGGGACCCCGCGCGGCCAGGTCCATCAGCGCCGTGGCGAAGTTGCGCGAAGGGATGTAGGACGGAAGGTTCCGTCCCGGCGCGAAGATGGACGGGTCCTTCGTTGCCCGGTCGGAGGCGGGGGTGCTCGCGTCCGCATCGCCTTCACCCTTGCTCCTGGCACCGGGGTCTTCGGGCGGTTTCGCCTCTCCTCCGCTGCCGGGCGGGGTGTAGTAGCCCGGGTACAACCCGCCGATCAGCGGGTGGTCGTAGAGCCACGACGCCAGGCCGCTGCCGCCTGCGTCGCGCAGCAGCTCCCGGATTCCGTGCTCCAGGTACGCCGCGCGGGTCTTCAGCTTCGTCTCGATCCCCTCGCGGACCGCCGAGCAGATGATGCTCACGAGGATGAAGACGAAGATGACGCCGACGGCGACTTCGAGAATGTCGGAGTTGAACATGGCACGAAGGGGATGGGGAAGGATGATGGGGAGCCGCGGCGGGCGCGCACCGCCGCGGGTTCTATGCTGCGCTGGAATTGGATGGACCCGTGAGCTGATTTTCTCCCGGGCATACGCGGCGAGGCGCGGAGAACCGTTCGATTCTCCGCGCCTCTGCGTCTCTGCGTGAGACCGCCGTTCCTCAGCCCGTGCCGCAGCTCGGGTTGAGGTGGTACGCCTTGGGCTGGACGAAGGCACGGATCCCCAGCACGCCCAGCGTCGAGCCGATGCCGGAGTGGCGGCGTCCGGTCCAGGGGAGGCGCGGGCTCACCCGGTCGCAGCAGTTCCAGTAGACGGTGCCCGCATCCACCTGCCGCAGCACCCGCTCGGCGCGCTCCCGGTCCGGCGTGTAGACGGCGGCGGTCAGGCCATACTCGGTGTCGTTCATCCGGCGCACCGCCTCGTCGTCGTCCTCCACCTCCATGATCCCGATCACCGGCCCGAAGCTCTCCTCGCGCATCACCTTCATCTCGTGGGTGGCGCCGGCGAGCACCGTGGGCTCGTAGAACCACCCCGTCCCCGCGCGCGGCCTGCCGCCCAGGAGGAGCTTGGCGCCGCGCCGCAGCGCGTCGTTCACCTGGTCCTGCACCACGTCGAGCTGGGGGCGGCGCGCGAGCGGGCCGATGTACGTCCCCTCGTCCGTCGGGTCGCCCACGGCGTAGCCGCGCACCGCCTCCACGAAGGCGCCGGTGAACTCGGCGGCGACGGCGCGGTGCACGTAGACGCGCTCCACCGCGCAGCAGCTCTGCCCCGCGTTGTAGAAGGCGCCCTCCGCCGCCGCGGCCGCCGCCGCGCCCACGTCCACGTCGTCGCAGACGTACGCCGGGTCCTTGCCGCCCAGCTCGAGCTGCACCCGGACCAGCCGTCCCGCCACCGCTTCGGCGATCGCGCGGCCGGTGGCGTACGAGCCGGTGAAGAACACGCCGTCGATCTCCTCCTCCAGCAGCGCCTTCCCCACCGGCCCGCCGCCGACGATGGACGCGAACACCGCGCGCGGGACGCCGGAGCGATGGAGGAGGTCGGCGATGGCGAGCCCCGTGAGGGTGGCGAGCTCCGACGGCTTGTAGAGGACCGCGTTCCCGGTGAGCAGGGCGGGGAGGAAGACGTTGGAGCCGACGAACCAGGGATAGTTCCAGGCGGAGACGTTGGCGACCACCCCCAGCGGCTCCCAGGCGATGCGCTCCTCCATCCCCTCCTCGCGCAGCACCACCTCGTCCGCGACCGCGTCTTCCGTCCGCCGCACGAAGAAGTCGATGCGCTCCGCCATCGCGTTCAGCTCGTTGCGCGACTGGGTGATGGGCTTCCCCATCTCGGAGGTCAGCGTGGCGGCGAGGGTCTCACGCTCCGCCGCCAGCAGCTCGCCGAAGCGGCGGGCGCACTCCACCCGTTCGGCGATGGGGCGCGCGGCCCAGGCGGGCTGCGCCGCGCGGGCGGCGGACGCCTTCTCGCGCAGGGTGTCGCGCGTGTCCTCCTCCAGCTCGCGGATCACCTGCTCCGTGGCCGGGTTCACCACCTTCAGCATCGGCTCTCTCCCGCCGCGTGCGCCGTGGCGACGGTGGGTTCGCTCCGGCGTGCCTCCACCGCGCGCAGGAAGGCGGAGAGGATGGGGCCGCCGTCCAGCAGCGCCGCGTCGGCCGGATCGTGGAACTCGGGGTGCCACTGCACGCCGTACGCGAACGGCGACGCCGTGTCCGCCGGCGCGTTGCCCGAGGGATCGTAGCGCACCGCCTCCACCACGCCGTCGTCGGCGCTCACCGCCTCCACGCGCAGCCCCCGGCCCAGCTCGCGCACCCCCTGGTGGTGCACGCTGTTCACCCGCGCGGCCCCGGCATCCGGGTAAAAGCCGGCCATCCACGAGCCGGGCTCGATCTCCAGGTCGTGGAAGAGCTGGTCGTAGACGTTCCAGTCGCGGTGGCAGCCGCAGCCTTCCTTCTGCGTGGCCAGGTCCTGCCAGAGGGTGCCGCCGAGGGCGACGTTCAGGATCTGCATCCCCCGGCAGACGCCGAGCACCGGCTTGTCGGCCTCCATGCAGAGGCGGACGAGCTCCATCTCGTAGTGGTCGCGGACCGAGTCGCCGCCCCACTCCGGGCGCAGCGGCTCCTCGCCGTAGCAGCCGGGACAGACGTCGGATCCCCCCTGCAGCACCAGCCCGTCGACCTGGTCGAGCAGCTCGCGGGGATCGAGGCCGGCGGTAGGCGTGGGGAGCATCAGCGGGAGCGCGCCGCCGCGCTGCAGCCAGTGCGAGAGCGACTCCTCGAGGTAGAGGAGGGTCTTCCCCTTGAAGATGGGCCGCTGCGAGTCCGCGTGGAAAAAGCACGGAGCCACGCCGATGCGCGGGCGGGTCATGGGCTTACGACGGAGTCACGTGCGGACGCGGCCCTCCCCACCCCCGGCCCCTCCCCCACGAGGGGGGAGGGGTGACGCAGCCGGGGCGGCGGTGCGCCTGGCCGAATCACGCCGATGCCGACAACGCGCCGGACGAGTCGCGAGCGAAGCGAGCCCCCGTCCCTCTCCCGCAGTCTGGGAGAGGGACCGGCGCGCAGCGCCAGGGTGAGGGGCCTGCCGCGGCATCGGCGTCAGAAGTAGTTGCTGGTGATGCCGCCGTCGAGCACGATCACGGCGCCGTTCGTCCAGGTCGACTCGTCGGAGGCGAGGTAGATGCCGGCGTTCACGATGTCCTCGGGGCGGCCGAAGCGCCCGCTGGGGTTGCGCGCCAGGCGGATGCGCTTCGCCTCGGGGTCCTTCAGCAGCCACTCGGTCATCAGCGGCGTCTCGATGGGGCCGGGGCAGACGGCGTTGCTGCGCACCCCCTGCGGCCCGAACTGCACCGCGAGCGACCTGGTGAGCGCGATCACCGCGCCCTTACTGGCGGTGTAGGCGTCCTGCGGCACGCTGCACCCCAGCAACGCCACGAACGAGGCGATGTTGATCACCGACCCGCCGCCGTTCTTCACCATCTCGGGGATGCCGTGCTTGCAGCAGAAGAAGATCCCCTTGAGGTTCACCCCCAGCGTCCGGTCCCACACCCACTCCTCGGTGTCGAGCACGGAGTGGTCCTCCTCCATCATGATCCCCGCGTTGTTGTAGAGCACGTCGAGCCTCCCCCAGCGCTCCACCGTCGCGGCGACGGCGTCGCGCACGTCGCCCTCCTTCGACACGTCGCAGCGCACGAAGAAGGCGTCGCCCCCCGCCGCCTTCGCGGCCTTGACGGACTCGGCGCCGGCGTCGTCGGTGAGGTCCACCACGGCGACGCGCGCGCCCTCGCGGCAGAACGCTTCGGCGGCCACGCGCCCCATCCCGCTGCCGCCGCCGGTGACGAAGATGACTTTGTCCTTCAGACGCATCGGATCACCAAAGTGCCTAGTGCCTAGTGCCTAGTGCCTAGTGCCTAGTGCCTAGTGGCTAGTGCTGGTCGCCAAGCCGAGTCTTGTGCGCTTCGGCTGCTACGGTGCCGGGCGGATGAATCCGCGGCTCCGCGGCAACAACTGCCCGAAGTCCGCCTTCGCGGGACTCCACCCTCCGTGCCGCCTCCGCCGCGGGGCACGCGATCGGCCTCACTGCGGCCAAGGCTCGCCGACCTCGGCTGCCGGGAGGCTCATCGCGTGCCGGTGAACCCCGGTTTCGCCGCAGCCGGTAGTCCGCGCAGGCGGACTTCGTGTCGTTGTTGCAGCGATTTCAATCGCCCTGCTCCCGTGAGCTTCTCCCCTCACCCCCGCTCCACGTAGTCTCCTGCACGCACCTCACGTACGCCGATCCTGCTTCTCCAGCGCGAGGCGGCAGATTCGCTCGCACAGCTCGGGGAACGGGATCCCGGCCGCGGCGGCGGACTGCGGGAGGAGGCTCGTCGCCGTCATCCCCGGAAGCGTGTTCACCTCCAGGCACCAGAGCCCGCCCTCCGGGTCCATCCGGAAGTCCACGCGGCTGAACCCCTCCAGCTTGAGCGCGCGGTGCGCGCGCAGCGAGCGCTCCTGCACCTCGCGCGTCTGCGCAGGGGTCAGCTCGGCCGGGAAGATCTCGTCCGCTCCGCCGTGCTGGTACTTGCTCTCGTAGTCGAAGATCTCGCCGCGCCGGGGCACGATCTCACCCACGGCCAGCGCCTGGTCGCCCAGGATCCCGCACGTCAGCTCCCGGCCGGGGACGAAGCGTTCCACCATCACCTCGTCGTCGTGGCGGAACGCTTCGGCGACGGCGTCTTCAAGCCGAGACGCCTCCTTCACGACCGTCAGCCCGACGGTGGAGCCCTGCTTGTTCGGCTTCACCACCACCGGGAATCCGAGCGCCGCCTCGACCTCTGCGGCATCGACCGGCGCCATCAGCCAGTCGGGCGTGGGGATGCCGGCGGCGCGGAACAGGCGCTTCGAAACGTCCTTGTCCATCGCCGTGGCGCTGGCCCGGTGGCCGCTCCCCACGTACGGGATCCCGGTCAGGTCCAGGAGCGCCTGGATCGTGCCGTCCTCGCCGGTGCCGCCGTGCAGCACGAGGAAGACGACGTCGATCGCCTGCAGGTCGGCACCGCCCAGCAGCGATGCCGGCGTGCCGGCGCGGATCGCCGCCAGCTCGTTCTCGCCGGGCGGCACGGGCGCCACGCCGGCGGCCAGCAGCCGCTGCTCTTCGGCCGGCCCCAGGGCGCCGCGCGCGGTGTCGATCGCCGCCACCTGGTGCCCGGCCTGCCGCAGGGCCTTCACCACCTGCGCGCCGCTCGCCACGGAGACGTCGCGCTCCGCGCTGGTGCCGCCGAACAGGACGGCTACGCGCACCGGGACCCCGGCTGCGCGCAGGGGAGGCGGCGGGATGCGTCGGCGCGCATCCACCGGGCCGGTTCATTGAGGATCGACGCGAACGCTCGCACGCTCATCCCCCTCACCCCCGCTCCAGGTAGCGCTCGCGCTCCCAGGTGGTGACCACCGCGTCGTAGGTGGCCTGCTCCACGCGCGCGGCGTTGGCGTAGTGCGCCACCACGTCGTCACCGAAGATCTCGCGGGCCAGCGCGCTCTGCTCCAGCAGCTCCGCGGCCTCGTAGAGCGCGCGGGGGATGCGGGGGAAGCCGGTGGCGGTGTAGGCGTTGCCGCGGAACTCCTCGGGCGGCTCGATGCCGTGCTCGATGCCGTGCAGCCCCGCGCCCAGGATCGCCGCGTAGGCCAGGTACGGGTTCGCGTCGCCGCCGGGAAGGCGGTTCTCCACCCGCAGCGAGGCGCCGCGCCCCACCACCCGGAAGCCGCAGGTGCGGTTGTCGCGCCCCCACACCACGTTCACCGGCGCCCAGCTCGCCACCGCGTAGCGCTTGTACGAGTTCACGAACGGGGCGATGAAGAACACCAGCTCCCGCGCCGCGGCCATCATCCCGCCCAGGAAGTGCCGCATGGTCTCCGACATCCCGTAGGGTGCGGCGCCCTCCTCGTGCATCAGGTTGCGCCCGCCGTCGGCGTTCCAGAGGCTCACGTGCACGTGGGCGCTGTTGCCCGTCCAGCGGTGGTCGGGCTTGGCCATGAAGGTCACCGCATGGCCGTCCTGCCACGCCATCTCCTTCACCCCGTGCTTGAAGAGCGCGTGGCGGTCGGCGGCCTCGAGCGCGTCGGCGTAGTGGATGTTCACCTCGTGCTGCCCCGGCGCCGCCTCGCCCTTGCTGAACTCGATCGGCACCCCGGCGGCCGTCATCTGGTTGCGGAAGCGCCGGTAGAGGGGCTCCGCCTTGCTCCCCTGCAGCAGGTGGTAGTCCTCGTTGTACCAGCCGAAGGGCGTCAGCCCGTCGAAGCGCTTCTCCGCCGCCTCCTCGTAGGTCTCGCGCAGCAGGTAGAACTCCAGTTCGCTCGCCATCTTCGGCGCGAACCCCAGCGCCCGCGCGCGCTCCACCTGCCTGCGCAGGATGGTGCGCGGGGCGATGGGGATCAGCTCGCCGCTCTCCTCGTCGCGCGCGTCGGCGAGCACCAGCGCCGTCTTCTCCAGCCAGGGGACGACGCGCAGCGTGCTCCAATCCGGGTCGGCCAGCCAGTCGCCGTAGCCGCTCTCCCAGTTGGCGAGGGCGTAGCCGGGCGGGGTGGCCATCTCCATGTCGGTGGCGAGCAGGTAGGTGCAGAAGTGGGTGCCGTGGCGGGCGTGCTCCAGGAAGAACTCGCCGGTCACGCGCTTCCCCATCAGCCGCCCCTGCATGTCGGTGATGGCGCTCACCACCGTGTCGATGGCCCCGTCGCGGATCGCCGTCTCCAGCTCCTCGAACGAGATCCTTCCCGCCGCGACGCCTCCGCCCGCACCCGCGCCCGTCTCGCTCATCGCTCCTCCGCCTGGGGTGGCCCGATACCGCTGCTGCGCTGGACTTCTGTCACGATGGAGAGCCACAACACAGGTTTGCAAGAAGGCGGCCTTGCAAACGCGCCTCGCGCCGACCCGCAGAGCGACGAAGAAAGGCTTCGGCGATCTCTCCGTGTCTCCCACTCCTTCGTGCTCAGCCTTATGTTAGGGGAATGAAAAAGCCGAGGATTTACGTTGAAACGACGATCCCGAGCCTGTATCACGACGTGCGTACCTCGCCCGAGACGGTCGCACGCCGGAACTGGACGCGGCAGTGGTGGTCCGATGCGGCTGACCAATACGAGTTGGTCACCAGCCTCGCCGTGCTCGAGGAGCTGGGGGAAGGTGATCCTGCACGGAGCGCGGCACGCATCGCCCTTTTGCGGGACCTGCCGTTGCTTCCGCTGGAGCCAGCCGTGGAGGAGATCGTCAGGACTTACATCACGCGCAAGCTGATGCCCGCGAATCCTGGTGGCGACGCTCTTCACCTTGCGCTGGCTTCGTACTACAAGTGCGACTTCCTGGTGACGTGGAACTGTCGCCACCTCGCGAACGCGAATAAATTCGGACACATCCGGCGCGTGAACACGCTCCTCGGTCTGTTTGTTCCGATGCTTGTCACGCCGCTCGAGCTACTGGGAGAGAACCATGTTGAAGCCTGATCCTGCCATCGACGAGGTGCGCGAGGCGCGGCGCAGGATTTCGGAGAAGTTCGACCACGATCCCGCGCGCCTGATCGATCATTACATCAAGCTGCAGGAAGCGTATCGTGATCGCCTCTTCAAGGAGTCGGACCCGGCAGTTCCGCAGAGGTCCGTCGCATAGCACCGTGCCTGAGAGTCAGCCGGTGCGGCGTGATCATGCCTCATTCCATTTTTACCCTTGACGAAGCCGCTCCTCGAACCCGCCACCCTCGTCCTCCCCATCTTGGGACAGGCTGTCCTCGTCGTCGGCGGCGAAGCTGGGTGTCCTTGTGACTCCGCGTGACGACCGTCGCGAATCTCCCATGCGCGTGCGGCTGTCGGACGAGCGGAGGGCGGCGCTGGTGCGGCTGCTGAAGGAGCGCTTCGAGGACGACTTCGACGAGGAGATCAGCGACTTCCGGGCGGAGGGGCTGATCGACTTCTTCGTGCGGGAGCTCGGGCCGCCGGTGTACAACCAGGGCGTCCGCGACGCCTGCGCCTACATGCAGGGCAAGCTCACCGACGTCGAGGGCGAGGTGTACGAGCCGGAGACGCCCGCGCGCGGCTGACCTTCCTTCCCGGCACGAGTTTCATCTCCCGACTTTCATTCCCCCTCGTCATCCATCTTACCCCGTGGCACCGGCGAACCATGGAGAAGATCTTCGAGGTCGGAGGCTGGAGGCCGCTCATGATCAAGCTGGCGATGCCCCTCTGCTCCGTCTTCATGGGCGTGGCCATGATCATAGTGGGCGCGCTCTTCATGGATCCCGGCAGCTACCAGGGCGACGACCCCATCACCGCGCCGTACTTGCTGGGCCTCCTGTTCGGCCTGGCCTTCCTGGCCGGGGGGATCGCCATCGCCGTCGGCGCCTGGCTCTACGGGCCGGCCTACGTCACGCGCATCGAGGTCGACCGGGAGCAGCAGCTCGCGCGCTTCAGCATCCTCGGCTGGGTCCGCGGCTGGTCGTTCACGGTGCGGCCGGACGACATCGTTTCGGGGCGGTACCACGAGGGCTCCATGGAGACCCGCCGGCACCGGGTGTACGCGCCCTGGACCACCGTGCGGATCCGCGGCCGCTGGCTGCCGCTGATCGTGGACGCCGGAGCCCTGGTGCACGAGTGGAACACGGTGCACCGGCTCCTCGAGCACCAGACGCTGGAGCCCGAGCCGGCGCCGAAACCGAAGCCGTCCAGGGAGAAGCGCTCCAGGAAGAAGAAGAGGGGTTGATGCCGGCGCGCCAGGCGAACATTTTAGGCTCTTCGTCGATTGGGTTGCAACCTGAACGCACCGGACGTTCGAATGCCCCAGTGACCGCCGGACACGGCTGCAGGTTCAGCATGCGCTGAGTTTTCGAAAATTTTTGCAGGACATCCGGTCGGCGAGCTCACCTCGTCTGCTGCGTCTGAAGGCTTCGCCAACTGCGTCATCAGGGGGAATCGAGCACTCCGCTGCCTCCGTGCGCTCCCCCGGTCCTCGTGCATGCGGCGAAGATCGTCATCCATCCGTCGATGCGGAGGACGTGCACGGCGGCCGGGCTCGCCGGGTGACCCCCTGATCGATCGGTTGAGACAGCCTGCGCCTGCCGCACCGCGGAGGGAGTGAGGGGGGCTCTCCCAAAAAAATTTCGAAAACTCAGCGCGAGCGCCGCCTGCAGTCACTCGTCGACGGGATCGGTGTGAGCGAGCGGGCGAGAAACAGGCTGCAACCAGATCGACGAAGAACCATTTTTCCCCCGGATTCCCCCGTTGCGCGGCCCGCGATCGGCGCGCAAACTTCGCCCCGCCGGGGGGCCCGGCGGAGGAAAACGCGCACGACCGGGGGATTTCCGTGGCTCTGCTCAGGATCGGGGTGGTGGACCAGTCGCCGGTGCGCACCGGCGGCACGGGGGTGGACGCCGTGCGCGAGACGCTGGAGCTGGCGCGGCTCTGCGAGCGGCTGGGGTACAGCCGCTACTGGCTGGCCGAGCACCACAGCACCAACTCCTTCGCCTGCGCCGCGCCCGAGGTGCTGCTGCCGATGATCGCCGCCGCCACGCGCGAGATGCGGGTGGGCACCGGCGGCATCCTGCTCACGCACTACTCGCCGCTCAAGATCGCCGAGCAGTTCCGGATGATGGAGGCGCTCTTCCCCGACCGCATCGACCTGGGGCTGGGGCGCGCGCCGGGGGGCGACGTGCGGACCGTGGCGGCGCTGCAGTACGGGCGCGGGGCCATTCCCGTGCACGCCTACCCGCAGCAGGTGGAGGACCTGCTCGGCTGGCTGGACAACAGCTTCGACCGCGCCTCGCACCAGTGGGGCCGCGTGCGGGCGATGCCGCGCGGCGGGCCGGCGCCCGAGGTGTGGCTGCTGGGCTCCGGCGGCGACAGCGGCTACATCGCCGCCGAGCTGGGGACGAGCTTCTCCTTCGCCCAGTTCATCAGCGGGCTCGACGGCGCCCGCTTCGTGCGCGCCTACCGCGAGCGCTTCCGCCCCTCCGTGCGCCTGGCCGCGCCCTGCGCCAGCGTGGCGGTGGGGGTGATCTGCGCCGAGACGCGCGCCGAGGCCTGGCGCATCGCCTCGGGGCTGGAGGTGTGGCGCCGGCGGATCGCGCGCGGCATCGACCGCGGCATCCCCTCCCCCGCCGAGGCGCTTGCCGAGCTGGGCCACGGCTGGCAGCCGACCCCCGGCGGCGACTTCAGCACCCGCTCCGTGGTCGGCGACCCCGGCGAGGTGCGCGACGAGCTCCTCCGCATCGCCGAGCACAACGGGGTGGACGAGGTCCTGGCCGTCACGGTGACGCACGACTTCGCGGATCGCGTGCGCTCGTACGAGCTGCTGGCCGAGGCGATGGAGCTGGAGCCGCGGGAGGACTGAAACGGCAGGATCTCTCGCAGAGACACGGAGGCCCGGAGAGAAACGGTTTCTCTCCGGGCCTCCGTGTCTCTGCGAGAGACGTCTGTGGGGCGGGCGTCGAGCCAGCGGGGATTGCCCATCCGGACTCGTTTCGCGCGGGGAGAGCCGCACGTGTCATGGCTTCAACCGGATGCGATCCGCCGACCCGGCGTCGCGCCCACGCTCCGCACGCTAAGCGGTCCGCCCCGCGCCGTCAAACAAACCTTTGTCTCCCGCTCGCCCAGGGGCTGGCTCGCAGGTACCGGTACCTCAGTAGCTCACGCGGAAGACGGTGTTGCCCAGGAAGACCAGCAGCTCCGTCCCCCTGAACACGGGCCGCCCGCCGCTGAGCGTGGGCGACCCGGTGTAGGGCGCGCGGAGCACGTACGTCCCGCTGCTGGTGGAGTAGACCACCGTACCGTCCGGCGCCAGGGCGTGGAGGTAGCCGTAAGGGGAGGAGCCGGTGGGCACCTGGCGGACGGTGCCGTCCGGCGCGCGGGTGCGAACCTGCTGGTACCCGGCGCCGTCCACCACCGGGTAGGCGATCCACCCGCCGTTCGCCGCGTACCAGGCGACGGTGACCGTGTCGGAAAGCACCGTCTCCGTCATGCCGTCCCACCACGCCACGCGCCCCTTCAGACCGCCCGTGGGCGGGGTCTTCAGGTAGAGCACGTTCGTGCCGTCCGTCACCGGATACAGGTTGCGGGCGACGTCGTCCGGGTCGTTCGTGACCGGTGTCTTCACGCCGGCGCGGTAGCGGACCACGTCGTACCCGGAGCCGAAGCCGGTCGAGTACACCACGTCGCCGTTGGACGCCACGTCGTTCTCGAAGTTGATCGCGTTGGTGGCGACGGTCGCCGTGGTGCCCGTGGCCAGGTCGCGGCGCCGGAGCGTCGACCCGTCGTTCCAGATCGCCCAGCTTCCAGCCGCCACCAGCGAGCTGTTGGAGTTCGCCGAACCCAGCCCGGCCAGCGTCCCCGAGCGCCAGTCGTACACGCTGGCGAAGTCGATGGAGCTGGTGGCGAAGATCGCCCCCTGCGCGTGGAGGAAGCCGTACGGCCTGTTCCCCGCCTGGGCCAGGAGAGTGCGGGCGGTGGTGACGCGGTCGCGCAGCCACACGCGGTTCTCCTCGTCCGAGAAGAGCAGCCGGGTGGAATCCAGGTCCATCGCGCCGCTCCCGGCGGAATCCACGAACACGAGCGCGGGGTTCGACGTGACGTAGACGGTGTCGGACTGGAACCGCGCCTGCCCCCGGGAGTCGACGGCCTTGATCTCGATGACGAGCACCCCGTACCCGAGCGACGCGAGCGAAACGGCGGTGTGGATGCCGGTGGTGCCCGAGGCGATCACCGCCAGGAACGGGTTGCCCAGATCGGTGTTGCGGTTCGCCGTCGCGGTGACCGACGTGCATCCCGCGGGGTCGTCGTCCAGGCAGTTGGCGTCGATGCGCAGGTTGGGGGAGGCCACGTACTTCTGCCGGGGCGCCAAGACCGCCAGGGCGGGCGGCGAGTCCTTGGTGAGCGGCACCACCACGTCGCTCGTGTCCGCGCGCACGGTCACCGCGTGCACGCGGAGCTGCAGCGGCCCCATCGGCAGGCCGGCGAGCTGGAGCGTGCCCTGCACCACCCCCGGCGACACCGGCGCCAGCACCACCGAGCGGTCCGCGGCGAACGCCTTCACCGACTGCACCGAGGCCGACGCCGAGTCCACCCTCACGCGCACCACCACGCTGTCGCCGACGACCGCGTTCGCGGCGGGCTGGAGCACCCTCATCCAGACGTGCCCGCCGCCCGGCGGCACCGGCGTGCTGACGTACAGCGAGAACGCGAAAGTCTCCACGCCGCTGTCGAAGCGCAGCTTCCAGCGCCGCGGTGCGGTGGTGGCGGCAGGCTGGAGAACGCCGGGATAGGCGAAGTAGGGCTGCCCCGTGGCGGTGAAGGTGCCCACGCCGTCGGCGTTCGCCACCGTCACCGACCCCGTGCCCCCCGTGGTGTGGATCCCGTCCACGAAGAACGGCCGGATCCCGTTCGGGTCCGGGTTCACGCCGTTGGTGGTGCCGATCGGGTACTCGAGCTGGTTGGTCACCGTCACGTCGAAGGCGAACGTGTCGGCGTAGACGGCGATGTTGCTCGAGGCCAGCTTCACCCCCCCGCCCTGGCCCACGATGCGGTCGGCGCGCACCCCCGCAGGGGCGCCGGGCGCGGCACAGGACACGGTGCGCGCCGCCACCTGCGCGGTGCAGACCAGCCGCACCTGCGACGGCGAGCCCGGCCCGGTCGCGACGGGCGCCGAGGTCGAGTCGGCGCACGCCGCCGCCAGCACCAGGGCGGAGAGCGCGGACACGTTCAGGAAGGCGCGAAGGGAGAGCATGGACCGGCTGCCGGGGAACAGGTGGCGGAACGATCGGCGGGAGAGGATGGCGGTGGCGATCCCGCCGGAAATCGCCATCGACAACGGGTGGAATATAACGTGTAAGTCGTGCTGAATCAACGCGCTAGGGCGACGGAGGGCGCACGCCGCGCGGTGGACGGGCCGTGTCTCCATTGGCCGGGCGCACGCCGCTCGGTGGACGGGCCGCGGGTCCGGGTGCCCGCCGCGCGGCGGGCGCGGCGTCGACCGTGCGCACGTTGTCGCTGAGCCGGCGGTCGATGAGCTTGTGCTGCGGGTCGATCCCCGCGCTGTCGGGGCGCTGGGGGACGGTGACGCGGAAGGTGCGGCGGTTCGCGTCGAAGCGCTGGCGGGCGTGGTAGACCAGCGAGTCGGCCGCGTACACGCCCACGTCGATCCAGTCGCGCACCGGGAGCTCGGTCTCGTTCCCCAGGCTGTCG
>JBJMPM010000218.1:0-4298 GCA_045803205.1 Longimicrobiaceae bacterium | reverse complement strand
CATGGGGCTCTTCGCGCGGCTGCACGACGAGGGGCAGACCATCATCATGGTCACCCACGAGCCCGACATCGCCGCGCACGCCGAGCGCGTGGTGATGCTGCGCGACGGGGTGATCGAGAGCGACCGCACGCAGGTGCCGGTCCCCGCGGGCACGGAGTGGATCGGCGCCCGCGCGGCCGAGACGCGGGCCGCGGAGACGGCCGCGGCGCTCTCGCCAGGCTGAGGAGACGGTCGAGGCCTGGGGAGAGGGCTGAGGAACCACACGGAATCCTCGAGACGCCATCCCGAGAGGGCGTTGCTGAACGCGCACAGTCCGCGGCACCCTAGGTGTCATCCTGAGGCCCAGCCACACGGGGTCCTGGCGTCGGCGCTGCAGACGGCAGGGCCGTGAGGATCTGGCCGAGGAATGCGCAGGAGCCCGCCGCGGAAGCCCGCACGTGGCATCGACGGGTGAACGTGAAGCCGTCGCTTCCGCGCGAGCTTCCGCAGCCGGCTCCGGCGTGGCCGCGATCAGATCCTCACGGCCCTGCCGCCATCGGAGTGGAGGCTGGCTCCACGTGGCCGGGCCTCAGGATGACACCGGGGGGTGTCCGAAGAACGGGTTTGGCAACACCCTCTCAGGATGACACCCGGGGGTGTCTGAAGAACGGGTTCAGCAACACCCTCTCAGGATGACACCCGAGGGGCGGTTGCTCGACCGTCTCTCGGGGGAGACACCCGGGCGCCGAGGGTTCGCAACAGTTCTCGAGGAGACGGGATGGAGATCCGCGAGGCGCTGGTGATCGCCCTGAAGATGATCCGGGCCAACAAGCTGCGGGCCTTCTTCACGGTGCTGGGCACCGTGGTGGGCGTCACCTTCCTGATCGCGGTGATCACCGTGCTGAAGGGGATGGACGCCTACATGAAGGAGGACTTCGCGGGGAAGATGTTCGGCTTCAACACCGTCACCGTCCGCCGCATCCCGCAGGAGGAGGGGTTCAACGACGACGCCCGGCGCCGCGCCTGGCGCCGCCGCCCGCGGCTGCAGCTCGCCGACGCCGAGTGGCTGCGGGGGCGCATCGGCACGCCGGGGCTGCTGGCGTACAACTCCTCGGGGGTGGCCCCGGTGGGGAACGCGCGTGGGAAGTCGGTGAAGAACGCCTGGATCGTGGGCGCCTCGGCCTCCTTCTTCCGCATCCGCGACTTCGACGTGGCCGAGGGGCGGCCCTTCTCCGACCAGGAGGCCGAGCGCGGCACCCCCGTGGTGGTGCTGGGGCACGACGTGGTGCAGCGCCTCTTCCCCGGGGTGAACCCGGTGGGGAAGACGGTGCGCCTGGGCGGCTTCCCCTACCGCGTGATCGGGGTGCTGGAGAAGCAGGGCACGGTGTTCGGCCAGTCGGTCGACAACTTCGTGGTGGCGCCCTTCCGCTCGCCCATCAACGGCTCGCTCTACCGCCACAACGTGGCCGAGGAGATCTCGTTCAAGGTGCCCGGCGAGACGCTGCTCCCCGTGGCCATGAGCGAGATCGAGGGGCTGATGCGCATCCGCCACCGGCTGCGCCCCGGGGTGGAGAGCGACTTCGCGGTGGAGACCAGCGAGAGCGTGCTCGGCTTCTGGAACAAGATCTCGTCGTTCCTGATCGTGGCCCTCCCCTTCCTCGTCGGCGTGTCGCTGGTGGTGGGGGCGGTGGTGATCATGAACATCATGCTGGTGTCGGTGAGCGAGCGCACCCGCGAGATCGGGGTGCGCAAGAGCCTGGGCGCGCGCCGCCGCGACATCCTGATGCAGTTCATCATCGAGGCGGGCACCCTCTCCGGCGCGGGCGGGGTGATCGGCGTCCTGCTGGGGCTGGGGCTGGCGGCGCTGGTCACCGCCGTCTCGCCGCTCCCGGCGCGGGTCTCTCCCGCCTCCATCGGGCTGGGGCTGGCGCTGGGGGTGGGGGTGGGGCTGGCCGCGGGGGTGTACCCCGCCTGGCGGGCGGCGCGGCTGGACCCGATCGTGGCGCTCAGGAGCGAGTGACGCGATGAACCTGACCTCGACCTTCGAAGGGGTGGGGATCGCGCTCGACGCGCTGCGCTCCAACAAGGTGCGCGCCGCGCTCACCATCCTGGGGATCGTGATCGGCGTGACGGTGGTGATCACCATGGCGGCGGCGATCGGCGGCTTCCGCTCCACCATCCTGGAGCAGGTGGAGTCGATCGGCCCCAAGAACTTCATCGTCAACCGCTTCGACAACACCGCCATCACGGTGGACGACGGCACGGGGAAGCCGCCCTGGGCCGGCAGGCCGCCCATCACCTTCGCGGAAGCCGAGCTGATCTCGCGGCTCCCGGCGGTGCACGCGGTCGCCTCGGCCATCGACACCAACGCCGACGTCAAGGCGGGCGCGCGCAACATCCCCAGCATCCCGGTGCTGGGGCGCGGGTGGCGGTGGGTGGAGTACATCGACGGCGAGTTCATCCGCGGCCGCAACTACGTGGCGAGCGACGAGCGGCACTCCGCGCCGGTGGCGGTGCTCTCCGAGCACCTGGCGGAGGAGCTGTTCGGGCAGCGCGACCCGGTCGGCCGACAGGTGAAGGTCTCCAACCAGGTGCTCACGGTGGTCGGCGTGTTCAGGCAGACGCCGAACCTCTTCTCCAGCCAGTTCAAGGACTGGGTGATCCTTCCCGCCGAGACGCTGCACCGGCGGCTGGGGGTGACCACGGACTTCATGTCGCTGCTGGTGGTGACCTCGTCGGGGGCCACGCAGGCCGAGGCGATGGACCAGGTGATGGCCGCGCTGCGCGCCGAGCGCGGGCTGCGCCCGGCGCAGGACAACACCTTCGTGCTCAACCGTCCGGAGGAGTTCGCCGACCTCTTCAACAAGCTCACCGGCGTCTTCTTCGTGGTGATGCTGGTGCTCTCGGGGATCGGGCTGATCGTGGGCGGGGTGGGGGTGGTGGGGATCATGATGATCTCGGTGACCGAGCGCACCCGCGAGATCGGGGTGCGCAAGGCGCTGGGCGCCACCCGCCGCGAGATCCTCTGGCAGTTCCTGGTGGAGTCGGTGACGGTGACGGTGGTGGGCGGGGCGATCGGGATCGCGCTGGCGAGCTTCTTCGCCTGGGTGCTGCGGAAGGTGACGCCGGTGCCGGCCGAGGTGCCGCTCTGGGCGGTGGCCGCGTCGCTGGGGATGGCGGCGTTCGCGGGGATCGTCTTCGGGATGTACCCCGCGGCCAAGGCGGCGCGCCTCGATCCGGTCGAGTCCCTCCGCTACGAGTAACTGCCGTTTCACGCAGAGACGCAGAGAAACTGAGAGTGCGCGGTAACAAACTGCGTTCTCTCAGTTTCTCTGCGTCTCTGCGTGATGCCCTTCCGTAAGAGCTTGAGAAGCGATAGCCTGTCCCCCCGTGAACGAGCCCCTCGCCCCCCCGGTCGACCTTCTCGCCATCGCCGCGCACCGCGACGACGTGGAGCTGCTGGTGGGCGGCACCATGGCGCGCGCCGCCGCGCAGGGGTACCGCACCGGCATCCTCGACCTGACCCTGGGCGAGCGCGGCACCGACGGCAGCGCCCGCCTGCGCGGCGAGGAGGCCGAGGCCGCGGCGCGCGTCCTCGGCGTCCTCGCGCGCCGCAACGCGGGGCTCCCCGACGCGGGGCTGCGCAACGACGACGGCACGCGCGGCCTGGTGGCGGGCTACGTGCGCGCCTTCCGCCCGCGCGTGGTCATCCTCCCGTACATGACCGGGCGCCACCCGGACCACCGCGTCGCCTCGCAGCTCGCCTACGACGCCTGCTTCCTGGCGGGGCTGGCCAAGTACGACGCCCCCGGCGAGCCGCACCGCCCGCACAAGCTCCTCTACGCCCTCACCTACCGGGAGGACGCGGTGAAGCCGAGCTTCGTGGTCGACGTCACCGACTTCATGGAGACCAAGATGGAGGCGGTGCGCTGCTATTCGTCGCAGTTCGACGGCAAGACCTGGGGGGGCGAGGTCTTTCCCGGCGGCGACCGGCCGCTCTACGACCAGGTGCGGATGCACGCCGCCCGCTACGGCTCCCTCATCCGCACCGCCTACGGCGAGCCCTTCTTCGTCCACGAGACGATGCAGGTCGACGACGTGGTCTCCCTCCCCGTCCGCAGCATCTGACGGAACTCGCGGGCTCGTCTTGGCGTCTGCTGGCGTGAACGCGCCCGTGGAGATAGCTTCGCGCCCAACCAGCGCATCCCGTCCGGACCAATTTTGGGGATTTTGAGGGTTAGCGCCACCCTTGGGTCCCCCGCAGCAACCGACGAACGGTGCTCCCCGCAATGAGCCAGCCGACCCGTTTCGCTTGGGAA
>JBJMPM010000215.1:0-16758 GCA_045803205.1 Longimicrobiaceae bacterium | reverse complement strand
GCGGAGGCGAGGCCTGCGACCGAGCGTGTGAATGCAGATGCAGCGCCGCCGGTCGGGGACACGCCAGGGCCGCGGCATAGTCCGCGAAGGCGGCGCGAAGGCGGACTTCGTGCCGTTCCAGCGGCGGGTTTCCAACCCGTCGGCTCCGGAGCGTCGCGCAATCCGCTCTAGCTCACGCGGAGACGCAGAGGAACGGAGCGGGATCAGCGCCGTCGCGATCGCGGTGCCAGCCGCTTCACCTCCTCCGCCAGGTCCACGCCGGTGGAGACCTTCGGCTCGGAGACGCCGTCGTAGATCAACACGAACCACGCCGCGTCCGAGTCGCGCAAGGCGTACTCCTTCATCACGCCGCCCACGCGGAAGCGCATCTTCGCCGCGACCACGGCCTCGTAGGGAACGCGCAGGCTGTCGAGCACCTCGAAGGCCCGGGCCTGGTAGAACGACGCGTCGTCGGCGGTGATGTAGAACGCCTCGTCGCCGAGCCGCCGCCGGAGCTGCTCGATCTGCGCGGAGTCCGGGTGCACGACCAGGACGATGGGCGCGGTGAACTCGCGGACAGCGGTCTGCGCCGCCGCGCGCGCGGGCAATGCCGCGAACGCGCAGGTCGCGACGTGCAGGACGAGCAACGCGCGGATCCTCGCGACTGCGTGGCGCCGCGCGTGGCCGGGCTCGGGGACGGCGGCGGTCATGGCGATGGAGCGCGTGGAGGCGCGTCGGCGGCGTGACGCAGCGCGGCCGGGAGCAGCGCCAGGAAGAGCAGCGCCGGGAGGAAGGTGGAGGGGATGTCGACCCACCAATGGCGCTGCGGGAGGTGCCCGCCCAGCAGCTCGCCCAGGTGCACCAGCGCGTGCGCCGCCAGGAACGCGGTGACGCCCAGGTGCACCACGCGGCAATGGCGCCGTTCGCGCGCGCACCACGCGAGCCCGAGCGCCATCACCGTGAACGCGGCCCCCAGGTCGCGCACCAGGTGCGGGTTGAAGGGTCCCGTGTCCGGCAGCGCGTCGGGAAAATGGTAGAACCACGACGCGGGCGCGGCCAGCATCCACGCCCCGTTCGCCAGCATCGCCACGCTCGCCACCCCGTAGAAGACCCGCAGCATCTCCCTCATCCCCCGTCGATCGGTTCGCCCGCCGTCAGCCCATCGCAATTCAGGCCGTCCTCCACGCCCCGCGCAAGCGTGGCGTTCACGGCCCCCCCGTAATGCCCGGGAGCCGACCCCTTCATCGTACCCGCCGCGCGGCGACGCGCCGCCCGTCCGCCAGCGTGAACACCGCCGACCCTGCCGTGAGCTCCAGGCGCGTCACCGCCCGGAGCGCGGGATCGAAGGCGGTGAAGCGGGCGCCGTCCTGCGGATAGAACATCACGTTGGCCGGAACACCCAGGCGGTTCTCCAGCGCGTACAGGTAGCCGGGGCCGGGGCGCAGCGCCACCGTGTCGGTCCCGGCGGCGAACCGACCGCCGCGCGCGGCGAGCGTCACCCGCGCCACCGGCGGGAGAGCGACGGCGCCCTCTTCGCCGAAGACGAGGGCGGGGATCGCCCGGTCGATCGTCTGGCGCCAGCGCTGGCGCAGGTTGTTGCTCGCCCAGACCACCACCACCCGGTCGCGCGGATAGTACAGCAGCTCGCTGGCGAAATCGTCCGATCCTCCGCCCTTCCGCATCCTCGGCCGGCCGGCGGGGTCGGTCTCCACGTGCCAGCCGAACGCCTCGTCCGAGGGCGGCCGCGGCCGTGAGGTCAGCAGGCGCCACTGCTCCGGCGGCAGGATGCGACCGGACTCGAGCGCCGCCACCCACCGGTACACGTCGCCGACCGTCGACCACACGCCGCCCGCGCCGATCGTACCCCAGACGTACGGGTTGGGCGGGCCCGGGCGGAGCGCGGCCGGCGTGCCGACGTAGCCGTGCGCGAAGCGCCGGTCGCCGGCCGGGACCTCGTCGCGGAAGAGCGCGGTGCGCATCCCCGCCGGGGCGAAGGCGTTGCGGCGCAGGTACTCCTCGTAGCGCTCGCCGCTCACCGTCTCGATGACCGCCGCCAGCAGCGAGTAGCCCGCGTTGGTGTAGCGGTAGCGCTCGCCCGGCGCGGACTCGCGCGGGGTGCGGGCCACGTCGCGGACGAACGCGTCGCGGCTCTCCCCGGCCAGGTCGCTCCCTTCCACCACCAGCCCTGCGGTGTGCGACGCGAGCTGCTCGAGGGTGGCGCCTCGCTTCTCCGGCGAAAAACCCGGAAGGTAGCGTGCCGCGGGATCGTCCAGGCGGAGGCGCCCGCGGGCGGCGAGCTGGAGGACGGCGGCCGCGGTGAACATCTTCGTCATCGAGTTCATCTCGAAGCGCGTCTCCGCGGTGTTGCGGACGCCGTGCTCCACGTCGGCCAGGCCGTACCCCTTCAGCAGCACGATCTCGCCGCCGCACGCCACCAGCACGGTGCCGGAAAAGCCATACGCCGCGTAGCGCGTGAGCCGGGCGTCGAGCCGCGCGCCGAGCGCGCCGGCCACCCGCTCGCGCGCGAGCGGATCGGGCTGCTGCGCCGGGTGCGCCAGGGCGAGGAGGAGGGGTACCGCGGCGAGGAGGCTCATCGGTCCGGGTCGGGAGCGAGGAGAGGGCGCGTGCCGGCAGGCAACGCGGCCAGGCGGGGGATCAGGCCCGTGGCTACGAACCCGCGACGGCGGGGGCGTCGCGGGCGCCGCGCTCCCGGCCGGCCTCGGCGAGCAGGCGGGCGCGGCCGCGGGCGCTCGCGCGGCCGAAGAACGGCATCACCACCGGCAGCACCATGTACGCCCACCCCGGGGCTCCCGTCCACCCGGCCGGCAGGAGCAGCCCCATCGTGATGGAGAGCACCCCGGCGCCGGCCACGATCAGCCAGGCGCCCAGCTCGGAGCGCAGCAGGTGGCGCTCCAGCGCGTCGAGCTCCAGCTCCTCGCGCTTCCGCCAGGCGTGCAGGTTCAGCAGCACCAGGGTCAGGCACATCGCCACGAAGCCGGCACCGTAGATCACGAACAGGCGGTTCACGTCCTCCACGCCCTGGATGCGCTGCGCGCCCGAGCCGAGGGGGAGGCCGGTGAGCTCGCCGATCCAGCTCGTCATCAGGCCGAACACGAAGCGGAGCGGGTAGACGTAGACCAGCACCGTGCACACCAGCGCGCAGCTCAGCACCACCGTGGGCCCGTCGTCGAGCCCGAAGCGGCGGCTCCACTCGTGGTGCCCCCACCAGAACATCATCAGCAGCGTGGCGCTCAGCAGGAACGCCGGCACGTCGCGGAGCGCCCCCTGGAGCCCCGCCAGGGTGGTGGGCGGGTCGAGCGAGACCACCAGCAGGGTGAGCGCGAAGGCGAACGCCGCATCGGTGAAGGTCTCGATGCGCGTCATCTCCTCGCCCCGCAGCCGGAAGTCGTTCTTCACGGGGAGGTCCGCGACGGGAGGACGGGGCATGGGGGCCGATGGGGGAGGAGTGACGGATGGCACGCGGCGGCGGGACGGCTTGCCGCCGCTAGGGACGGGGCGGCTCGGGACGCAGGCGTTCGCTCGCGCGGTAGACGTATCCTCCGCCGCCCTCCACCGGGGCCCAGCCGTCCGCGTTCGCCGGGCCCACGCGCACGCTGTCGCCGCGGGCCAGCGTGCGCAGGATGGACTGCTCGGTACCCGGACCGCCGCGCACGTTCACCGGCGCGTGCGCGTAGAGCGTGGTCCCGCGCGCGACCCGGCTCGCGGGCTCAACGCCGACCGACCGCGCGGCCGAGTCCGCGGCGGCGGGAGCGCCGGAGCCGAACCAGGAGGGCTTCCCCGCGTCCACGCGGGCCTGGTTCACCGCGACCACGCCCAGGAGCACGAACACGCCGGTACAGGCGATGGCGAAGATGATGGCCGGGTGCGTCGGCGCGAGCCCCGGCCGCTGCTCGCCGCAGTGCGGGCAGAACCGCGCGCTGGCCGCCACCCGTTCGCCGCACGAAGGACACGAGATCATCGTTCAGCGCCCCGGAGGCTGTTCACAGCGGCTCGGCGACGGCCTCGTAGCCGTCATCGGGGCCGCCGCGCACCTCGCCCACCATCGCGAGCGTCTCCAGGTGGCGCGCGACCAGGGCGGCGGGTGCGCCGTCAAAGGCGTCCGCCACCTCCGCCGGCGTCGCGGAAGCGGCGGCGACGCGCGCCTTCACCGCGCCGATCTGCTCGATGGCACCGGCGGGCCACGGACGCTTCTCCTCCGCCGGCGTGGCCACGGCGGGCGGCGGCTCGGGGAGGTCCAGCGCCGGCTCGGGCGCCGCCTGCGCGCCTCCGCCGAAGCGCGGCACCTGGTACTCCGGCCGCAGCCAGCGGATGGTGCCGCGCTTCTCCTCCTCCACCCGCTCGTCATGCAGCGCCACCAGGCGCTCCAGCACCTCCTCGCGCTCCATCGGCCACGGCCAGCCGTACGCCTCGGCCACGAGCTGGTCCAGCGTGTCGTGGAGGTCGCGCAGCACGCCGCACGCGGCGATCTCGTGGACGGCGCGCTCCTTTTCGGTGAGCTTCTCGCCGCTGCGGAGCTTCTCGACCACGTTGTACATCCCCGTCATCGTCACGCGCTCGTCGCGGGCGATGGCGTCCTTACGATGCTGGTCCAATGCCTCCGCCGCGAGCCCGATCCGCTCCCGCAGGTGTTTCGGCGGATCGGGGAAGGGGAAGGGATCGAAACAGGTAGTCTTGTTGTAGCGTGGTCGGTCCTCGAGTGTCCCTCCAGCCGAAAGTGCCCAGTGTACGTGGATACTCGATGACAACACACCCAGTGCAGATCCATCGGAAAGCGCGATACAGGTCAGCATGTTGTCGGGAGCAAGATTCCGATCAACAAACAGGAAGAAGCGGTGCTTCGCTGTCTCCGGCGTGATTATGAAGCGCGTCAGGCCGTGTATTGCTTCCCTCAACTCCCGGCGCGGCCATCCGAACTGCCACCAATTTTTCGCAATCTGCGCTCTTGCGTTCGCGTCCCGTTCCGGCTTCACCCGGTCACGGACGATGTCGAATAGCATCGGGTACGCACGTGCTTCCGTTTCAGTACGAAAGCCGAAATCGATTACGAACGCGTTGCGGGGTCGTCCCGTGATGTCGCGTCCATTGCGATATGGTTTGATGATTTCGGTGTTAGCCGGATTCGCTGCAATGAGGCGCTGTGCTTCGGGTTCTTCGATGATGAATCCGGCACCATAGAGCTGGAAACCGGCGAAGGACAGGCCTGTGTTGCTCAACAGCAGTTCAGACGAGGCCGCCGCGACATTGACAGAAGCCGAGAGATCATAGTTCAACGTGGAAACCTGCGTTTCTCCAAGCACGACCCCGCTATCATCCACATGAACTAGGATTGCAGGCCGGGCGTCTTTACTGAGGATAGTAAACGCGACTCGCACCGCTGCGCTACCCGCCTCATCGACCCACGGGTGGTCAGCAACTGCCCAAACCACTTTCGCCCCACGTTCGTGAGCTGTCGCAATGACGGCCCGATTTTGTTTTTGTGTAATAGTGTTCGTGGTTATCAACCCTGCACGGTTAGTCACGCCTGCCGTAACCTCTTCAGCCGCCCGATACCACCAATACATTACATAATCAGCGGTATCCGGCACGTCTTTGTAGACGCTTCGGAGGACATTCACATACCCGTCGCCGAAAGCCTCACGCTGCCGTGCCTGACCCATGTACGGCGGATTTCCGATGATGAAGTCCGCCTGCGGCCACTCGGCTTGGCGCGCGCCGCGGTACTCGTAGTACGGCAGACGCGCGTCGGGATCGGGGACGAGCTTGCCGGTGACGGGGTGCACGATGCGCGGGGTGGGATCGGGGCGGCTCTTCTCCGGGACCTCGACGATCTCGTCCCAGGCGAGCACGGCGTCGCGCAGCTCCAGCGTGCCGGTATCCTTCAGCACGGGCTCGGGCGGGTTGACGCCCTTGTGGTGCTCCATCCAGAACTGGTGATATCCGATCCACAGCGTCAGCTCGGCGATCTCGCGCGCCCACGGCTTGATCTCGATGCCGTGGAACTGCCACGGCCCCACCTCCTCGATCCCCAGCTCCGGGTTCCCGGTGATCTCCTCGATGGCACGCAGCACCTCCAGCTCCAGGCGCTTGACCATGTGCAGCGTGACGTAGAGGAAGTTGCCGCTCCCGCACGCCGGGTCCAGGAAACGCAGCCCGCGCATCCACTCATGGAAGCCGCGCAGCTCGGCGAGCGCCGCGTCGCGGTCCTTCTTCCGCTTCGACGCGGTGAGCTCGACCGCGTGGGCCTGCACCGGCGCCCAGCGCTCGCGCAGCGGCACGTCCACCGTCTGCCGCACCACGCGCTCCACGTATTCGCGCGGCGTGAACTCGGCGCCCAGGCGGTGGCGCTCCGCCGGGTCCAGCGCGCGCGTGAGCAGCGTGCCGAAGATGCTGGGCTCCACCTGCCGCCAGTCGGCGCGCGCGGCGTCCGCCAGCACGGCCAGGTCGCCCGGCGTGAGCTCCAGCACCTCGGGGTCGTGGAAGAAGTGGCCGTTGAAGCGCAGCAGCTTCTTGGGGCCGAAGTACTGCCCCTTGTCCATCTTCCGCCACAGGTCCTCCACCACCTGCCGGAACTCGGCCGGATCGTCGCGCGTGTCGTCGACGATCCCCTGGAAGGTCTTCCCCTGCAGCAGCCCCACGTCTTCGGCGAACATGGTGAAGACGCAGCGGATGAGGAACCGCGCCACCCGCTCGGGCTCGATCCCCCGCCCCTCCAGCGACGCCGAGAGCTTCGCCAGCCGCTCCGCCACCTCGCGCGTGACCACGCGCCCGCGCACCGCGGGGTTCAGCGACTCGGGGTGCTCCCAGACCGCGCGCAGCAGCTCGACCTCGTCGTCGCGCTGCCAGAGGGTGCGCAGGTCGATGCGCCGCGCCGCGTTGATGCCGCCGTAGTTGCCGCCCCAGCGGTCCCACAGCAGCAGCGTGCGCGCGACGTTCATCACCATCAGGTAGGGCGGCGGCCCGTGCGCCACGTCGCCCGCGTACCCCTTCGCCTGCCCGTACGCCGCGCCGAGCACGCGGTCCGCACCCGCGTCGACGTGCTTGGCCTCCAGGATGAAGTGCCCGCGGCGGTAGAGGTCGATGAAGTTGGTCGACTCCTTCCCCGTGTGCCGGTCGGTGGTGGTCACCGGGAACTCGAACTCGTACCCCGACCCGCGCATTGGGGAGGCGACCCCAAGCGCGGTGCACAACTCGCCAACGTACGACTGGAAGGTGGCACGCTCGCCTAGCGGGACGGCGTCCCATTTCTCGGCGAGTGCCCGGAGTGCGGGGCTCTGTGGATGCACGGGGAATGGGGATCGGAGCGGCGGGACGGGCAGGCGGACGCTCTCAACCTACGGCGCCGGGGCGCGGCGTGCCACCGGTTCGCTACCGCGGGCAGCCGCTCATCCGCCAGGCGCGGCCGGAGAGAATCTGCTGCACGAACTCCCGGCACCGCCTCGCGATCGCCGCGGCCGGCCGCGCCAGACCCCGCGCCGGACGGAGACGGTACACCCCGGACCGCGGGATCAGCACCCGCCGCCGGCACCATAAACGACTAAAAGTGTTGACCTCGTCCCTCTCGCGACGTACCGTGGTGAATGGGTACCCATTCACCAGTCCAGGCGGGGCGCCACGGCGGACATCTCTGGCGACGTCCACGCCCACGCGAGGGGGGGAAGCATGCACCGTCTCGTCCGATCCATCGTTCCGCTCGTGCTGCTGCTGGGCGCGTGCACCGACGCGCCGCAGCCCACCGCGCCCGGCGACGCCCGGCGCGACGAATCGGAGGCCCCGGCCAACACCGTGACCGAACTGCCGCTCCCGGGGCTCAGCGCCGCGGATTCGAATGCGTTCGTGCGTGGGAAATACCTGTTCCAGAAGCTATTCAACCAGGCGAAGGGGCTGGGCCCCACCTTCAACGCCCGCTCGTGTGCCGAATGCCACGGCGGAAACGATGGGAAATTCAGTGGCACCGGGAACCGCCTGGAGTTCCACTTCACACGGCTGAACGCCGACGGAAGCTGCAGCACGCTGGCCAACCACGGCGGCTTCGTGAAACAGGACTCGGCGACGAACGCGCTGAAGTACTACACGGACTTCGATGACGGTGAGCCATTCCCCACGGTGCCGCACGACACCGCCCGTCGCATCACCCCGGACCTGTTCGGCTCCGGGCTGATCGCGGCCATCCCCGAGGCAGCCATCCTGGCGCACGCCGACCCCAACGACGCCGACAACGACGGAATCTCGGGGCGTGCGCACATGGTGAACGGCGTGCTGGGGCGCTTCGGGCGCAAGGCGGAGGGCACCGACCTGGACCGCTTCAACGCCGGTGCGCTGCTGCGCGAGATGGGGATGACGAACCCCGAGTTCATGGTGGAGAACAGCGTCGGAAGCTGGGCGATCGAGTCGCTCCCCGACTCCGTGGACCCGACGCCGCCGGACTCGCTCGACATGGGGAGCTACGACCTGGCCGCCCTGAACGCCTTCGTCCGCTTCCTGGCCCCGTTACCGTCGAAGGCACCCAGCACCCCGGAGGAGTTGGAGGGAGAGGACCTGTTCACGTCGACCGGGTGCGGCAAATGCCACACGCCGCAGGCGTACACCACTGCTTCGACCTTCTCCGCGCTCAACGGGAAGACCGTCCGCCCGTTCAGCGACTTCCTGCTGCACGACATGGGTTCGCAGCCGGCGCCGCACCTGGGCGACATCTGCCTGCTGAGCGCCAGCCGAACGGAGTTCCGCACCGAGCCCCTGATGGGCGCGCGGTTCATGTCGGCCTTCATGCACGACGGGCTCGCGACCAGCATCGACCAGGCGATCCTGCAGCACGGAGGCGAGGCGGCCGCCGCGCGCAACGCGTACAGCACCACACTGACGGCGGCGCAGCGGCAGGCGTTGATCGCCTACATCAACACGCTGTAGCGCACGCTGCGGCCAGACGCACGGCAGCCCCGGCCACCTCGGCCGGGGCTGCCGTTCATCATCTTCCCCGTGTGCTCGCGCGAAGCGCACACGCGCAGGATGGCCGACCCGCTACCCCGGGCAGCCGCTCATCCACCACGCGCGGTAGGAGAGGATCTGCTGCACGAACTCCTTCACCGCCTCGCGGGCACCGGGGCCGGGCTGATAGGTGGCGCGCACCTTCAGGTCCTGGTCGTTCGCCGGGAAGACGGCGATGTACGACTCCACCGGCCTGCCGGCGAGCCGCGCGCGGAAGAGGGCGCTGTAGCCCGCGAACTCGATCCGCCGGAACCGGTCGCTCGGGCGGAGGCGCTCGGCGCCGGCCCGCAGCACGACGATCGACTCCGGCCCGTTGCGGACGAGGCCGCGCTGGAGCATAGCGAGCGTCCCCTCGACCTGGGCGCGCGGCGCGGTGCCGTCTCGCGGATAGACGAACAGGTCGAGCGGAAAGCCGGGGCCGGCGTAATGGAAGACGGTGACCTGTCCCGGCCGCTCCATCACGACCGAATCGCGGAAGGTGGCCCCCGCGCTCAGCGGCACCGACATGCTGGCGCCGGCGCACGACGCCGGGGGCGGCACCGCGGCCACCGGCATCAGCACCCACGCGGCCACCGGCCTCCCCTCCAGCGCGGCGGGGCGGAAGTGGAGCTGCTTCGCCCGGTCGCGCGCGGCGATGTCCCACGCGGGCCCCGTGGGCCGCTGGACCTGCGCGCGCCGCACGGCGCCGGTCGCGTCGACGTACATCCAGACGAGCGGCGTCCGCGCCTCGCCCGCGGGGAGCGCGGTGGCGGAAGCGGAGTCCAGCACCGGGGGCGAATCGTAGCGCGCGCGGCAGGGCGCCGCCTCGGGATCGCGCCCCTCGCAGGCAGGCGCGGCGGGCTCCTCCTGCGCCGCCGCGCGCCCGGCGAGCGCGAGCAGCGCCAGGGCCATCCGTCCCCATCGATGACGAATCATCCGGCTTCTCCGAGGCAGGTGTGCTGGTGACGTGTTTCGATCCCGGTCAGCCCGCGCGCCGCCCCCCTGCCGCCGCGTCGACGAGCTCCCCGCCCCACTCCGCGGGGTCGACGTCGGCGATGGACTGCGAGAAGGTCCACGCGTGTCCCCCGGGATCCACCGCCGAATACTGCCGCTCGCCGAAGGGGTGGCTCGTGGGGCGCTGCACGATCCGCGCACCGTGCGCCTCCGCCCGCGCGCAATGTGCGTCCGCGTCCGCGATCCGCACCATGATCCGGTGGCCACGGACTTCGCCCCCGTCGTTGCCGCGCTGGGTGACGACCAGGGCGCCGTCGCCCAGCGTGAGCTGCACGCGGTGGTCGCCGATGCGCAGTCGCTCCGCGAAGCCGAACGCCGCGCAGAGCCACGCCGCCGCTTCGCGCACGTCGGGATAGGCCAGCTCGGGGATGATGGCGGCGTCGGGAATCGAGCGGTTGGCGCGCATGGGCGTCGGCTGGGGCGGATGGACGGTTCGTGCGGGGCCGGGAGAGGGGACCACGCAGGATCACGACGAACCCGGGCCGGCGCAAGAGCCCGTGCGCCGGCCCGAGACCGAATCCGCGAGAACGCTGCGCCAGTCGCAGCGCGAGTGCGGGACCGGCTGAACCGAAGCGCTCACCGCGAGAAGCGGATGTAGTGCGGCAGCACCGTGCGGTTCCCCGACGCGTCCGTCTCCAGCGAATAGCCCCCGGCGACCCACTCCATCCCGTTCCCTCCCCTGCGGCGGGAATGGTTGTAGTCCCCCCAGCGCTTGGTCGGGGAGCAGCGGGTGCTCAGCCGGGGATAGTAGACCACGAAGTCTCCCCACACGCCCACCGCGCTGCTGGGAAATGTCTCCCGTCCGCCGAACGCGATCTCCATCCCCAGCTCCCCCCGGCTGTTGGTGGAGAGATACGCGTCCTGGAAGGCGATGGTGGGATTCCATATCTGCACCTGCTCCTCGCGTGTCCACGAGTCGGGATTGATGCGCACCATCTGTACGTGCGGCAGCGGGAAGCCGCCGCCGGCCGCCGCCAGCCAGGCGAACCAGACGCTGCGCCCCTGCAGCGCGTTGCCGAACACCGTGTGGTTCTTGGCTTCGAACGTCATCCAGTCCGAGCCGCTCGGACAGGCGGACGAGTTGGTGCCGTTGGGCCAGCTCGCCACCGTCACCGTGCGCCAGCTATAGAAGTCGTCCCCGTCGCGCATGCTGTAGACGCGCAGCACGCTGTTGCCCTCGTGGCCCGCCCAGTAGACGGTGTTCGTGGCGTTCTGCGTCAGGTGCGAATGCGGCGCATCCGTCTCGCCGGTGAACTGGAAGTTGATGGTCCCCCGGGCGGCGATCTGGTCGAGGGGAATGCGAACCACCACCCGGCCGCCACCGACGACCTCGGTGTTCCACCAGAGGCTGCGTTCGCCGACCGCGAGGTCGTTGCGGTCCAGCCTGCGGTCGCGGTTGAACACGTCGCTCACGAAGTCCCAGTACGTCCACGCGGTGCCGTTGCTGCTGCGCACCTCGGCCGTCGTCTGGGCCGCGAGCCGGATCCGGTTGTTGTTGCTGCCGTCGACCCAGTACTGCAACAGCCAGACGAACATGTCGATCTCCGGCACGTAGGCGACGATCTGGTCGCAGCAGAATCCCCCGTCCACCTCCGGGAAGATCGTGGTGGGGTTGACGCTGGAGAAGCTGGCACCGCCGTCCACGCTGAGCGCCATCCAGTAGTTGCCGGTCATCAGGGTGGTCTCGCCGTTTTCCGCCACGCTCACCTCGGGGCAGCACTCCGAGGTGGATGCGTCCAAGCTCGCAAACTCCCGGTACGCCCGGAACACCAGCGGACGCGGCTGCCCGCGGCGGTATGCGACGGTGTGGACGAGGGGCCTCCGCTGGCTGTCGGCGGCCGCGGAGACGCTCGTGGGTGGGCTGGTGGGCTGCATGTCCCCGACCCGGGGGCCGGTGGGGACGGGCGCGTCGCGGTCGTCCTCGTTGGGGATGCGCCTGGAGGGCGGCACCGCCGGGTACGGCGCGCCGCGCGTCTCCCGTGGCCGGGTGATGCCCGACCGGAGCTTCTCGGACCCTCCGCCCGTATTCGGCCGGGGAGCCAGGTTCCCCCTGCACCCCGCGAACAGGGCCGCGGAAACTACGAGGATCGCCGCCCGCACGCCCGGGAACCACCCGCGATCGATGATTGAGGCTGGCATGATCGACCTCCTGCATGGAAATGACCATCCCGCCGACACGAACCTCCGGTCGGCGGCCAGCGCGCACCCAGCCCTTCCACGGCACCCGATACCGACGCGCCCGGTCCGCTCCGTGCTGGCCAATTGGCGGCCCAGAGACGGCCCTCGCCTGCAATTAAACGCGGTGAGCTGCCGCGCGCAAGGAACCCTATGCGGACGGATTAATGCCAAATCCGGGGATAGCGGTGGCGCATCTCACCGACTCACGTGCTGACGCGGTTATAGATCCTTCGGCCTGCAAGTTATTCCGCAGACGATGACTGCAGCATGGCCGGCCTCAGGATGACGTCGTTTGTTTGAGGTGCGTTCAACACCAGGCGTTCAGGCGGATTGGGTATAACAGGATCCGGGGATGGGTGGAGGAAGAATTTGAACGCCTCGCACTCGGCCGGGACCGGCCGCGCCGGGTGGCAGCTTCGCCGGCCTCTCCGTTCCTCTGCGCCTCTGCGTGAGACGGCCGTTGGCTGAGCCTGCGCGCGCGGTCACTTCCTGCGCAGGACGACCACGCTCCACTGCGGCAGGTTGATGTACACGCGCCCGTCCCCCTCCGTCCGCGGCTCGTGGAAGGCGTTCCCCGCGCCGTCCCATCCGCCGAAGGCCGCGTCCTGCGTGCAGAGCACCTGCGTCCACTCCCCCTCGATCCCGCCCGTCGCGACCCCGTAGCCGTAACTCTCGAAGCCGCGCCCGCCCAGGTTCGCCACCGCCAGCAGCGCCTCGCCCCCGTGCTCGCGCGCGAAGCCGAGCACCTGGTTCTCGTGGTCCTCGTGCACCACCCGCAGCGACCCGGCGCGGAGCGCCTCGTGCTCCCAGCGCAGCGCGTTGCAGGCGGCCACCAGCCGGCGCATCTCCATCCCCGTGGCGTCGCCGGCGATGCTCCAGTCGAAGCGGTGGTCGCCGTTCGCGTCGGCGCCGTCGTGCCAGTACCCCCAGGCCACGTTCGGCGCCGCCAGGTGGCACTCCGAGCCCATGAAGAGCATCGGCGTTCCCGCCATCGCCGCGTTCAGCGCCCAGGCCAGGCGGCACTTCGCCCGCGCCGTCCACGACTCGCGCCCGCCGAGCTGGTCGACCAGGTAGCGGTGGCGGCTGTCCCAGCTCGTCAGCCCGTGCTCGGCGTCTCCGTTCTCCTGGTCGCCGATGTCGTCGTGCGAGCCGAGGGTGTACTTCACCAGGTTCCAGGCGTCGCGGTAGCCGTCCCACCCCACGATGCGCTTCACCCGCTCCACGGGATCGTCGCCGGCGAGCGCGCGCTGCGCCTCGTGGTGCGCGGCGGCGCGCCAGGTGGCGCAGAAGCGCCCCTCGTCCACGATCCAGGGGTGGTCCGGCAGGTGCTCGGCCACCAGGTAGCGGTCGGGGAAGTCGTCGCGCAGCCGCTGGATCATCAGCTTCAGGTGCTGCCCGTTGATCTGCGAGGTCACGTCGAAGCGCAGCCCGTCGGCGTGGTACTCCTCCAGGTACATCCGGGCGTTCTGGTAGAAGAAGTCGCGCACCTCCTCCTTCCACCAGGCGGGCCCGATCCCCCACGAGGTCTGCTGCCCGCCCTCGAAGTAGCTGCCGCCGCTCTCGCCGGGGCCGTCGAACTCGTAGAGCACGCTGTCGTCCGGCCCCGCGTGGTTGTAGACCACGTCGAAGATCACCGCGAGCCCCTGCCGGTGCGCGGCGTCCACCAGCCGCTTCAGGTCGGCGGGGGAGCCGTAGGACGATTCGGGGGCGAAGTACGACGCGGGGTTGTATCCCCACGACCGGTCGCGCGAGAACTCGTGCACCGGGAGGAGCTGGATGCAGTCGAACCCCAGCTCCCGGATGTACGGCAGCTTCGCCTGCACGTCGGCGAAGGTCGCCCACTCGCGGCCGAGCCCGTCGCCGCGGCCGGCGAAGCTCCCCACGTGGAGCTGGTAGATGATGAAGTTCTCGAAGCGCGGCGGCGCGAACTCCGCCCACCCGGGCTCGTCGCCGCCCGGGATGATGGAGGCGTTGCGGCTCTGCGGGTCGGCGCGGGTGAGCTCGGAGCTGATGACGTCGCGCGCCGCCGGGTCCAGCCGCTGGTAGACGTTGCCTTCGCGCTCGATGCGGTAGCGGTAGAGCTGCCCCGCATGCGCCCCCGGAACGGTGCCGCTCCAGTAGCCACCCTCGCCCGCCAGCTCCTGCGTGGTCCCGGCCTCGTCGATCTCCCAGAGCGGCCCCTCCTGCACCAGCACGGCCACCCGCTCCGCCTTCGGCGCCCACACGCGGAAGAAGCACCCGTCCTCCGTCGGCCATGCGCCGATGCGCTCCCGCAGCTCCATTCCCATCTCCCCTTTTCCCGCCGGTGGAGAGCTCCGACACCGTCCGCCGCACGCCGCACGCCCGGTGCCGCGGCGCGTGCCCATCCATGGATGCCGGCGCCGTCCGCGGTGGGCCCTCTCCCTGGCGCTTCGCGCCGGTCCCTCCCCCAAAACAACCTGGGGGAGGGACGAGGGCTCGCTTCGCTCGCGGCTCGA
The DNA here is from genome assembly GCA_045803205.1 of Longimicrobiaceae bacterium. GTDB lineage: Bacteria > Gemmatimonadota > Gemmatimonadetes > Longimicrobiales > Longimicrobiaceae > Longimicrobium. The sequence continues at coordinate 2,128 of JBJMPM010000215.1, read as the reverse complement.
CCCGTGCGAACCGGCAGGAGGCGCGCTGCCGAGGCCGCGCCGCAGCTCGTCGCGTGCCCCGCCACGTCGGCTACACCACGACCGGTAGTCCGCGGAGGCGGACTTCGCGTGGTTGTTGCAGCGAATTGCTCCCCCGGACCGCCTACTGCCGCTGGAAGACCCACGCTGGCTGGCAGGGCTCGCCGGCGGCGCCCACGCAGAAGACGATCTCCCGGCCCTTCGCCAGCACCAGCGGCGGCGGATCGGAGACGCCGTTGTCGCCGCGGAAGGTGAGCGACCCGTCGGCCAGTACGGACCAGATGCCGTGCTCCACCACCGTGCCCTCGGTGCAGGCGGTCGTGCACCGCCGCACCTCCTTCGTCAGCACGTAGTCCTGGTCCGCCGAGAGGGTGAGGGTGCCGCCCAGGTAGGTGCGCGGCCCGCCCGGGTCGTAGACCGTGACCGGCACGGCGCTCGCGCCCACCGCGCCGAGCGCGTACTCGCCCGGGAGCGACTCCGGGCTCAGCGGCTGGTCACCGGAGCAGGCGGCGCAGGCGATCACGAGCACACCCGCCAGCCTTCTTCTTCGCATGGGGAAATCTCCGGGTCGAGAAATGGGACGATGGACTCGCCCGACAAACCTACGGTCGATGAAGCGGGGGGCCTGACGCAAGGGTTTCGGAAGCAGCTCTCCGTGTCTCCGCGTCTCTGCGTGAGGACCCTGTCGTGGCTTTTGCAGTGTAGCGGCGACGACCCCTGAAGGAGGGAGACGTGATCGATCGCCAGTCCGTGCGCGAGCGGCCCGTGGGGTCGCCCATCATGGTGCAGGCGTGGGGGAAGCTGCTCTTCCTGCACTGGCGGGTGCCCGCGAACCTGCTGCGCCCGCTCGTCCCGGCCGGGCTGGAGATCGACACCTTCGACGGCTCGGCGTGGATCGGGATGACGCCGTTCACGATGTGGGGGATGCGCCCGGCGCACCTCCCCGCCCTTCCCGTCGTGAGCCGCTCGCACGAGCTGAACGTGCGGACCTACGTGTACCGCGACGGCATCCCCGGCGTCTGGTTCCTCTCGCTCGACGCGTCGAACCCGCTGGCCGTCGCCGGCGCGCGCATCGGGTTCCATCTCCCGTACTTCCTGGCGAAGATGCGGCTCCGCGAGGCGGGCGCGTCGATCGGCTTCGCGTCGCATCGCCGGCATCCCGGCGCGCCGGCGGCGGCGCTCGACGTCGCGTGGACCCGCGGAGAACACCTCGGCGAGGCGAAGCCGGACACGCTCGACTTCTTCCTGGTCGAGCGCTACTGCCTCTACGCCGGGCGCGGCGGCCGGCTGTACCGCGCGCGCATCCACCACCGCCCGTGGCCGCTGCACCGGGCGGCGCTCGCGCGGCTCTCGTCGACCATGCTGCAGTCCCACGGCCTCCCCGCGCCCGAGGGCGACCCGCTGCTGCACGCGCAGGGCGAGCCGCTCACCGTCGGCGTCTGGCCACTGCGGCGGGTTCGATAGAAATCTCGCGTGGAGGCGCGGAGGGACGGAGATCCGCCTCCGTCACACCGGCGCGGGCGGAGCGCCGACGCGCCGCCGCACGTCGTCGAAGTCCTGGAGGGCGCGGACCTCCACGCACCCCGTCTGCGCCCACGGGAACCCCGAGGCGATGCGGACGGCCTCGTCCAGGTCCTCCGCCTCGAGCAGGTTGAAGCCGCCGAGCATCTCCTTGGCCTCGGCGAAGGGCCCGTCGACCACCGTCATCCGCCCCTCGCGGATGCGGATGGAGCGGGCGGTCTTCGGCTCCGTGAGCATGCGCGACTCGAGCAGCCGCCCCTCGCGGCGCAGCTCGTCCGCGTGCGCCAGGCAGCCGCGCATCATCTCGTCTTCCTCGCCGCCGGGGAGCGAGGCGAGCATCCCGGGGTCGTTGTAGATCAGGGCGATGAACTGCATGAGAAGTCTCGGGGGTGACGGTGGAGGGGGCCCGCCCGAAAGTGTCCGCACCGACCCGTCCGGCGCAAGGCTCGCACGTTCTCTCCGTTCCTCCGTGAGAGGTCGCCGTTGTCAGCCGGCACCTCGCGGGCGTACACTGCCGATCCTGAAGATTGCTGAGAACCGTCTCCCCAGACGTCATTCTGAGAGACTGTTGAGAGACCTCGTGCCCTGA
>JBJMPM010000197.1:0-4190 GCA_045803205.1 Longimicrobiaceae bacterium | reverse complement strand
ATGGGTTGCACCGGCCGGGGCGCCACCAGCGTCGGCGCGCGTTCCTCCGGCCCGGCGGGCGATGCGGTACCGCCAGCGGCCTCGGCCGGCGGTTCGGACGGCGTGGTGTCGGGCGCGGGCGTTGTCATCGTGTCACTGATGGACCTCATCACCGGTCCCCCAGCCCGGACCTCCGCCGCTCGCTGGAGCCACGGCTTGGGCTTGGCCGCCAGCGCCGCCAGGCGGTCGGTCTTGGGCGGCGGTGCCGCCGCGGGAGGGTCGCCGGCGATGAACATCGGCCCACCGCCCGCCGGGGCCTCCGCGTCCCCCAACTCCCGCTCCTCCGTTGTCGCCTCTCCTTCGGCCACGCTTACCTCCGTGTCAGGCCGCCGCGCATTATGGGTAGGCAGTTGTTGGGGATCAACCTGCGATCTGACGAGATGACAATGATTTGCCCGCGGGGCCGAATCACCGACCTGCGTCACCGATCACCCGAAGCGCGTGATACAGCCCGATCCCGGCCGCCGTCGCCAGGTTCAGGCACCGCTCGCCCCCCGCCTGCGGGATCCGCACCGATCGGCCGGCCTGCGCGTCGAGAATGGCTCGATCTATCCCGCGTGTCTCGCTACCAAAGACGAGCCAGTCGCTGTCGCGGTAGTCCGCGTGCCAGAAGGACCGGTCCGCCTTGCTCGAGAAGAGCCACAGCCCGCCGCCGGATTGCGCGACGGCCCGGAAGAACGCCTCGTCATCATCGTGCACCGTCAGCCTCAGCCGCGGCCAGTAGTCCATGGCGCTCCGCTTGAGCTCCCGGTCGCTGAGCACAAACCCCATCGGCCGCACGAGGTGAAGCTCGGTGCCCGTCGCCACGCACAGCCGGGCGATGTTCCCCGTGTTCGGCGCGATCTGCGGCTGGAGCAGAGCCACCCTCAGCCGGTGGGGCGGGAGCGTCAAACGGGGGATCGCGTCCGACACATAGTCCTTGTAGGGTCCGCCATGCGGACCGGTTTTCCAACAACAGGGAACGGTCCGCACGGAGCTTGGGAAGCAATCGGTTTTCCCCGTCCATTCGGCGGCGCCGGCACCGCGGCGCGCCGGCGGGCGCGCCGGGCCGGGGTCAGTCTCGTTCCCAGGTCTAACCGCTCATCGGCTGCTCCTGCTCTGCGGACCTCCGCGGCCCGTGCCGCCGCCGCTCGCGCGGCCCTTTGCGGCTCTCGCTCACACACCCGCCGCCGCGCCGGCCACGACCGCCGCACCGAAGTGCAGCAGGTTGTACGCCAGCGCGTGCCACAGCGCCACGCTCAGCACCTTCACCACGCCCCGCACCCGCACCGCCCGCAGCCCCCGGTGCTCCTTCACGTCCGCGTTCACCGTCTCGCACGTGCGGCACCTCAGCCCGTACACCTCCTGACCCTGCGCCGTCCCCATCCGCTCCCGGAACCCGGCCACCGCGTCGCTGTCGTCCTTGCGGCGGGCGTAGCGGTCCTGGCCCTGCTTCTTCGGCTCCGGCACCGGGGCGTACAGCGCCACCCCCTCCGCGTCCGCCCGCTCCACCGCCGCGTGAGTGAAGTAGTTGCCGTCCACCACGTGCGCCTTCACCTCCCGCCCGGTCCGCTCCCGCACCTGCTGGCGCATCTCCGCCTCCCGACCCTTGTCGCCCGCGTTGGTCACGTCCACGCCCACGATCGCGCGGCTGGCCGGGTCCTGCGCCAGCTGCACGAGGTAGCCGGGGACGTGCCCGCCGTCGCCGCTCTTCATCACCCGCGCCTCCGGGTCGGTGCTGCTGGCCCGCGGCTCCTGGTGCTTGGACGGCTTGTCCTTCTGCGCCGCCTTCGCCTCCCGGATCTGCCGCACGTGGGCCATGGCCTCCTCGATTCGCCGCACCCGGTCCTGTGCCGCGTGCTCCCCCGCCGCCCGCCTTTGCCCGCGCCTCTGCTTCGACGCCTCCGGCGAGTCCTCCACCTCCCGCCTCAGCGCCGCCAGGTGCTCCCGCGCCGCCGCCAGGTCCTTCTCCAGCGTCCGTTCGCGGTGGAAGCTGGAGCGGCCGGCGCTGGCCCGCACGACCGTCGAGTCCTGGGTGATCGTCTCCACGTCCACCACGCCCGCGTTCACCAGCCGCCCCAGCACCTGCGTGAACAGCTCGTCCAGGGCCGGGCCGTGGCCGGTGCGGAAGTCGTTGAGCGTGTGGTAGCAGACCGGCACCCCGCCGCGGATCCAGCGGTAGGCGGCGTGGTCGACGCACAGCTCCGCCAGGTGCCGCCCGCTGCCCACCCCGTCAATCGCCGCATACAGCCACAGCGCCGCCGGCACCCGCGGGTCCGTCGCCGCCCGCCCCGGCCGCTCCCCGCGGGCCAGCACCGGCGCCTCGAACGCCGACCACTCCAAACTGCACACCGCCGCCCACACGGCGCGGGCCGGGTGGTCCGGCGGCAACGTCTGCTCCAGCGACAGCGGCTCCATCAGCACCTGCCCCCGCTCCGCCCGCCGCAATCGCGGCGGCGCCTGCGGATCCGACGACGACGGCGACGGCGACTGCGACTGCGATGCCACCGCCTGGTGCGAATCGATCCCCGGGAACAGTGGGTCCTGTTGCATGGCCGGCAGTTTAGCGCGACGATGCCGCCAAGTCGCGCGAAAAATTCCCAGGCTCACGGCGGACCCTACGAATCGACCACTTCCCCCACCCGATCCATCTGCACCAGTTCCCCGGTCTCGGCGCATACCGCTGACAGCCGGCCGTTCGAGCTGAGCGCCGCGCCGGTGTCCAGCAGGACGATCTGGGGGCCGTGGATCGGGACATTGTCGCCACGGCGCATGGAGAGGCGGAAGGTCTCCACGGGGGTGTGGCCGAAATACCCCGTCCGCTTCCAGCGCTTGCGGCGGCTGATCTCGTACGTGAAGCGGCCCCACAATGCGGCGTAGCGCATCCGCAGGTCGGCGGACAGCCGGTCAGCCATCGGCGGATCGTCAGGCTCGTCCGGGTCCCACATCGCGTGTACGACGAACAGATCTTTCTCCTCGATCGCCGGCGGCAGGTCGTGGACGAAGCGGCGGTGCGATTCGGGGACGGCGGTCAGCAGCTTGCGGATCGCGTCGTCGCTGGGGCGCCTGCGGACCCACTCGACGTCCAGCTCGTCGATGCCGTAGCTGGTGAGCGTGTTCATCAGCCCGTGGTGGGTGAACCAGAGGAACGCCGCCAGCGGCGTGCGGGCGTCCGGGTGATAGGCGTAGCTCTGGCCGCTCAGCACCATGTCGAAGATGTCGTCGTGGTTGCCGCGGACGAACTTCGCCCGGCCGTCGCCTTGCAGCGAGAGCAGCAGGTCGATCACGCCCCTGCTGTCGGGGCCGCGGTTGACGTAGTCGCCCACGAAGAGCAACTGCGCGGCGGGGTCCTTCGCCACAATGTGTGCGACGAGGGCGCTCAGCGGGCGTAGCATGCCGTGGATGTCTCCGACGACCCAGCGCATGGCGGGGGTAGATTAGCCGACGGGGGTTGTTTGGGATAACGTCAGGTTTGGCACGCGGGGAACGGCGAAGCCTCCGGCGGCCTTGTCCCACTGAAGGAGCTACTCATGAAAGCTTCCGACCTGGTGAAGAAGCACTGCAAGCCTTGTGAGAAGGGGACGCCTGCGCTGAACTCCGGGCAGGTGAGCGAGATGCTGAAGGGCCTGCCGGGGTGGGAGACGACGGGGAAGGAGATCAGCAAAACCTACAAGTTCAACAACTACCACGAGACGATGGCGTTCGTGAACGCCACGGCGTGGGTATCGCACCGGGAGGACCACCACCCGGATTTGGAGGTCGGCTACAACAAGTGCAAGATGCGGTACAGCACGCACTCGGTGGGGGGGCTGTCGGAGAACGATTTCATCTGCGCGGCGAAGGTGGAGGCGCTGCTGGCAGGTTGAGCATGTAGGGTCCGCCGTGCGGACCGTTCGCTGAGCGGTCGGCACGGCGGACCCTACGGAGGGAAAGAACGCGATTGCACCTGAGGGGGACGCGCCTATGCTCTTGGGACCAATCGTGTTCCGGAGCAGCGTGTCCCCATGAATCTTGATATGAAGCGCAGTCTGGGCCTGAACCCGGATGGGACCGCGGTCGCCGCGGACCGACGGCAGCTCATCCGATACATCAACCTGAAGCTGGAAGCCCTGGGTGCGCCGACGGCCGGCAACGCGGGGGAGACCGCGTTCCTGGAGGTCGCGCACGACCTG
>JBJMPM010000193.1:0-15660 GCA_045803205.1 Longimicrobiaceae bacterium | reverse complement strand
GCTGACGCGGTTATAGATCCTTCGGCCTGCAAGTCATTCCGCAGACGATGATTGCAGCATGGCCGGCCTCAGGATGACGTCGTTTGTTCGAGGTGCGTTCAACACCAGGTGTTCAGGCGGATTTGGTATGAGGATGCGCGCCGATGCTCTGATGCCGCCTGGATGGCGTGAGGAGACTGCCGATGGCGCGGTGCTTCGGGAACGGCTCCGGGACGTCTACTGGATCGGCGGCGGGAGCGGTGCGGGCAAGTCGACAGCGGAGCTTGGGGAGCGAGTTGAAGAACGTTGGGCGTCCAGCCCTGAAAACAGATCGAGCCAGACGCAGTCATCGGGGACCCCTCGAAGCATGAACGATGTTGTTCATCTCCTACTCCAGGACTGACATCGCGGTCGCGAAGGCTCTCGTCGAGGGCCTGTCGAGCAAAGGTGTCGAGTGCTGGCTGGACGAATCCAATATCCCTGTCGGGCAGGCATTCGTGGCGCAGCTGGGAGAAGCGCTGCGGAAATCAGATGCATTCCTGCTCGTTGATACACCCGCCAGCCGTGCTTCCTACTGGGTTTCGAGGGAGATCGGGGCTTCTATCCGGTACCAGAGGGAGGGGCGGTATCAGGCGGTTCTTCGTGCCTGTGCTCCATCCTGCCGAGTCGGAGAAGAGTCGCACTGGGATGCTTCGCTGACGCTGGATGCACGGGCGCACGAAAGGATCGCCGAGAGGGTATCTGCCCGCGCGCGGCCGTGGGAAGCCGTTCCAGAGGGCAGGTCTCCCGAGGGCGTGTCGATCGAGGGCAACGGACTCGGACAGCCGAGCAGCTGGTCAGGTCGGCAACAGGAGCTTCGAATGCTCGACGAGTGGTGGCATGGGCCCACCCGTGGAGCCTGGGTGCAAGGGATGGGAGGACTCGGTAAAAGCGGTCTGGTGCAAACCTGGATCACCGCGCTCGCCTGCCTGGGCTACGAAGAGCCCGTGACAGCAACCGTTCTCCACCTGGCGGGGCGAGAAGTTGTCGACACCGCCGACGCCATCGGCAAGTTGACGACCTGGCAAACGCGTGCGTCCGGCGAATGCAAACTGTTCTTCCTGGACGGCTATGACGAAGCGCCCCCAGGTACGGACCTGAAAGGTCTCCTGCAGGTGGCGCTGCGGTTCGGAAGCCGGATCGTCGTGACGTCGAGGGGCTCGGTGCCATCCTCGTTTCTCCACGAGTTCCGGAGCTTCAGCCTGCACTCTTTATCGCGAAGAGACGCTACCGCCGTGCTGGCCGAGTTCGGCATCACCGGACGTGACGGCGAGGCGGTGGCCGCGGAGCTTGGCGATCACATACTCGCGCTCCAGGTGTTCGCTCGGTACGTCGCTTCCGGCGAGCGCACCGCAGCCGAGGCGTTGGAAGATCTCCGCAGTGCACGAGAAGGCCTGGAAGCACCCCAACCCCGGCCGTCAGTCCAGGGGGCTCTTGAACGGAGCGTGAGTGCACTCACGCCCGCCGCAAGGCGAGCGCTCCACGCGTTGTGCACCGTAACCAACCCCGGCAGTGCGCCCCTCGTCGAATATGATCGGGTGCAACCCGAGCTGATCCGTGAGCTTGCTCGAGCCGGCCTGATCTATGTCGATCATCTCGAGACACCGACCACCATTGCAGTTCACCCCCTGATACGACAGTTCGTGAAGATGAGCCCTGGTGATGTGCTGGAAGCAGAACCCACGACCCGGTGATATTCAGACCACCGCGCGCAGCTTCCTGAGCGTCGTCTACAGGCACGCCTGCTGAGGATCTCAACGGAGCAACAGAGGCTTTCATATATCAGAAGAGCTGAAGCATGGCACCTGGATGGCACGGAGACACTGCCGATGGTGCAGTGCTTCGGGAACGGCTCCGGCACGTCCGCTGGATCGGCGGCGGGAGCGGAGCGGGGAAGTCGACCATCGCCCGCCGCGTGGCGGCCCGGCACGGCCTGCGCGTCTACGCGACCGACGACGCGATGGTGGACCACGCCCGCCGGAGCACGAGCGAAGACGCCCCGCTGCTCCATCGGTTCATGGCCATGGACATGGACGAGCGATGGGTGAATCGGCCCCCGCAAACGATGCTCGAAAGCTTCCACTGGTTCCGGGGCGAGGGCTTCGGCCTGATCATCGAAGATCTGCTGCGCCTCCCACCCGGGCCCGGTGTCATCGCCGAGGGGTTCCGGCTGCTGCCCCGCCTCGTGCAGCCTCTCCTCTCCCAGCCTGCCCACGCCGTCTGGCTCCTCCCGACGCCCGGCTTCCGCGAGGCGGTGTTCGAGGGCCGTGGGGGATCGGGGTCGGGATTCCTCGCCAGGACCGGCGACCCGGAAAGAGCCCTGCGCAACCTCCTCGAGCGCGACCGGCTGTTCACGGACCTCCTCCGCGCGGAAACGGCGCGCCTGGATCTGCCCGCCATCGAGGTCGACGCCACGATCAACGAAGACGAGCTCGCCGGCCGAGTGGCGGAGAGGCTTGGACTCTGATTGCGAATCCGGGGAAAGATCGTCTCACGCAGAGACGCAGAGGCACGGAGAGTGGTGCTCTCTGTGCCTCTGCGACTCTGCGTGAGACGCTTTTATCAGGTTCGCGGACGAGTGCCGATTGCGAGATCTACACCTGTATGCTAATATTATAGCATAACGGATCGGCGGCATGATCTGTTGAAAGGGGTGCATTGATCACTTATCGTCCGGATCGGCACCACCCACCGCGTACGGACTGAATCCATTCCCCGCCATCGAGGAACACCATGCGTCGCTTCGTCTTCGGAATCCTCTGCGCGCTGGCGTGCCCGGCCGCGCTGAGCGCACAGGCACCACCGCCGCCCGCCCGGGTCGCGCAGGTGGTCGACTCGCTCGCGCGGGCGTTCGTGGCGCAGCGCGGCGCGCCGAGCGTGGCGATCGCCGTGGTGCGCGGCGAAACGCCGATCGTCATGAAGGGGTGGGGGAAGGCCGACCTGGAGAACGACGTGGCGGCCACGGAGCACTCCGTGTACCGCATCGGGTCCATCACCAAGCAGTTCACGGCCGCCGCGGTGATGCAGCTGGTGGAGCAGGGGAAGGTGCGGCTCGCCGACTCCATCGCCACCTATCTCCCCACCCTCCCCGCGGCCTGGCGGGGGGTGACCGTGCGGCAGCTCCTCAACCACACCTCCGGGATCCCCAGCTACACCAGCCTGGGCCCCGCGTGGCAGCGCCGCTGGGGCGAGGAGATGAGCCCCGACACGCTGGTCGCCCTCACCGCCTCGCAGCCGATGTGGTTCACGCCCGGAAGCGAGTGGCGGTACGACAACAGCGGCTACGTGGTGCTGGGGATGCTCATCGAGAAGGTCGCCGGCCGCCCCTGGGGCGTCGACATCGAGGAGCGCTTCCTCAAGCCGCTCGGCCTCACCGAGACGGTGCACTGCCTCGCGACCCCCGTGGTGCCGCGCCGCGTGCACGGGTACGCGCTCGATGCCGGGGGATGGGTCAACGCCCCGTACCTGGCGATGTCGCAGCCCTACGCCGCGGGGGCGCTCTGCTCGTCGGTGTCCGACCTGGCCCGGTGGAACCGCGCCCTGCACGGGGGCCGCGTGGTCTCCGTGGCGTCGTACGCCCAGATGACCACCCCCGAAGGGCCGGCGGCCGCCAGCATCGCGAGATACGGCTTCGGCCTGGGCCGCTCCACGCTCTCCGGGCACGAGATGATCACGCACAACGGCGGGATCAACGGGTTCATCAGCTCGAACGCGTGGGTGCCCGGCGACGATCTCTCCATCACCGTGCTCACGAACTCGGGCTCGGCGCGGGCCGGGGACCTGCTGCGCCAGGTCGCGCGGGCGGCGCTCGGCGTGCCGCTGGAGGTGCAGCCGACGGTGGTGCCGCTCGCGGCCGCGGACCAGGCGCGCTACCTGGGCGTGTACGCGCTCGCGCTGCCGGGCGGCACACGCGACTTCACCGTGGCCGCGCAGGGCGACGGGATCAGCGGGCAGCTCGCCGGCCAGGGCCCGGTTCCGCTGCTGCACTACGGCAACCACACCTTCGGCGCCGGCTTCGACCCCTCGCTCCGGATCACCTTCACCGTCGAGGGCGGCCGGGCCACCCGGATGACGCTCGTCCAGGGCGGCCAAGAGATCGACGGGCCGCGGAAGTAGAAGCATCTCACGTAGAGGGACCGGAGCACACCAGGGACAGCAGCAGTTCTCTGGTACCCTCCGGTCCCTCTGCGTGCAATCGTCTTCGGGGTTTCCGGTTGCGCGCAATCCCGGCAGGATGGTAGTTATTTAGCAGTCATTCAACGGAGTTAACGGAGAACGACTCCGCTGACTCCATTGACTCCGTGTCACCGCTCCGCATGCCCCCGCCGCTTCAGCGAAGAGCCTGCACGCGACCCAATCCTCGTCACGGCTGCGGGGTGGAACGCGTTGTGTGTGCCGAGGCAGATGGGTGGATCATCCCGGTCGAGGTGCCGATGAACAAGGCTGGGCTGGCTTGCGTGCTGGCGCTGGTGGGAGGCGCCTGCGCGTCGGCGCCGGTTCGCGACGGCGAGGGCAGGACGGCGACCCCACCGCTGTTCGTGGTGGACGGCCGCATCGTGGTGGACGGCGACGGCACCAGAATCGACCCCGACAGCATCCTGGACGTCAAGGTGCTGGGGGGCGAGCAGGCCATGCGGGCGTATGGCGCACGGGGTGAGCACGGTGCGGTGCTGATCGCCACGCGGCCGGCCGCGGCCGACGCCGGGGGCGCCGGCTGCTGGCTCGCGAACGGGTGCAACGACGTTGCGCTCCCGCCGCCGCGGCCGGCTGCCGGATACCTCATTATTCGTGACCTGCCCAGCATCCAGCAGGGGGAACCACCCTTGTTCGTGATCAACGACCGGGGCTGCAGAGCGGGAGCATGTGGCGCGGTGAGCGTTGGCGACATCACGGGGGTACGGGTGGTTACCGGCCCAGCGGCTTCGGCGCTCTACGGCACCGCCGGCGTCAACGGCGTCGTGATCATCACCACACGCCACCCTCGAGCACGGAGATGATGCCCGCGCACCTCGCTGCCGCCTTCGCCCTCTGCCTCTGAGGGTAGGTTCAGCCAGATGCATGAAATCCCGTGAGGCCTTCGGTCAGAGACTGGAATTCAGCGCCAGCAGCCTTGCACGTTAGCCGGAATTCCGTCCACTGAACAACAAGTCAGGCGCAACTCCAGGATTGAGAATTCTCATGCCATATGCCGCAGCCTCCGAGAGAATGCCAGAGTCAGCGAGGCTTTTGCTCATCGTTTCCTGGGTGGTGTCAGTCGGCTGCGCGGGTCGGAGAACACAGACAGTGGACGTGGGTCCTGACGCGGCGTCGCGGGCCGACCGAATCGTCCTGATCAGCCCAGACTTCGACGAACCTGTTCCTCGTCATGCTGGGCTGTATTGTCATGATGCTCCGCCTCACTTTTTTGCTACAGCGACATCTTCGCCAAACCGGGATAGCGCGACCGTAACGATCCACGTGGATCGTTATCGCGGCAGAGACGCGGGAATCAATGACCCTCAAGGGCAGTTGTTCGGCGCTCAGGTCTTCTTGACTCCCCATTCACCAGGCTTGGACCTCAGGAAGACGTATCCCGCGCGCTCTCCGTACATGGCCCGGACCGATTCATTGGGGTTGGCGGAGTTCCGCCTTCCCGCGGGGCTCTACTGGGTGCAAGCGGCGATGATAGGTTCTCAACATGGTGGTGCTTTGCTCCAGCTCAGGCCTGGGGCGCGAACGCTCGTGCTGGTGGAGCTTGATGCCCAACCTATATGCTGACCGATGCGAGCACGGACTGGCGTCGGCAGGTTCACGGTGGACCTGCCCGAGACTCCGGTGGCCCCGGCCACGAAGGACGACTGCAAGAAGGGCGGGATGGATGGCGTACGGCTTCAAGAACCAGGGCGAGTGCATCGGAATTCGTCCAGATGTGACACGACAGCAGGTAGCGCGGCGCGGGCGCCGGACCAGCCCCGACGCGCCAGCCCCACGCAGGCCGGGGCGATGAAGATCGACGGGCCGGCGAAGCGTAACGCTTCCCCGGCCGTTTTCGTGTGGCACCTCCCCGACACCGATGCGCCGTCCGTGCAGTTCTCTGGTGCCTTTGGTTCCTCCGCGTGCAATCGTCTCTCTGGATTTCCCGTTGCGCATGATCCCGCCGGCAGGGTAGTTTTTTAGCAGTCATCCGTTCCCGCGTTCCTTCAACGGACATCCATCGTGCGAAGCATGGTCTGGCTCACCGCCGCGGCGGTGGGCATGGCGTCGTGCACGCCCAGCGCCCCCCGGCGCACGCCGTCCCCCACTCCGTCGTCCGCCGCGTCGCGGGCCCCGGCCGCGCGCACCGACACCACCCCGGCCGCGGCGCCGGCCGGCGCGCCCGCGGGGCAGGGCGGCGGCGGGGCGCGCGCGGCGGGACCCAGGCCCTACGCGCAGGTGATCACCCGCCGCGCGGTGACCGACTCGGGGGGCATCACCGTGCACCGCGACGGGGAGCGCTGGTTCCTGGAGCTGCCGGACTCGCTGCTGGGGCGCGACTTCCTGATGGTGGGCCGCATCGCCGCCATGCCGCCCAACTTCGGCGGCTTCCTCCCCGCCGGGGTGTCGGTGCAGGAGCGGCTGGTGAAGTGGGAGCGGCGCAACGACCGCGTGATCCTGCGCGCCGTGAGCGCCGACGCCGTGGCCGACGACTCGCTCCCCATCGCCCGCTCGGTGGCCAGCAACTACCTGGGCGCCATCCTCGGCGCCTTCCCCGTGCAGGCCTACACGCGCGACAGCGCCAGCGCGGTGATCGACGTCACCGACTTCTTCGGCGGCGACACGCCGCCGCTCAGCGGGCTCACCACGCAGCAGCGCACGCAGTGGCAGGTGCGGCGGCTCGACCCGGCGCGCAGCTTCGTGACCGCAGCGCGCAGCTACCCGCTGAACGTGGAGGTGCGCCACACGCAGACCTTCGAGGCCGGCGCCCCGCCCAGCGACCGCACCGGCGGCACCATCACCCTGGAGATGCGCCAGTCGCTGGTGCTGCTGCCGCGCGTGCCCATGCGCCCGCGCTACGCCGACCCGCGCGCGGGCTTCTTCACCGTGGAGCGCATCAACTACGGGCTCGACGAGCAGAAGGCGGCCACCGAGACCTTCATCTCGCGCTGGCGGCTGGAGCCGAAGGACCCGGCGGCGTACGCGCGGGGCGAGCTGGTGGAGCCGGTGAAGCCCATCGTCTACTACCTCGACCCGGCCACCCCCGCGCGCTGGCGGCCGTACGTGCGCCAGGGCGTGCTGGACTGGGCCCGCGTCTTCGAGAAGGCGGGCTTCCGCAACGCGGTGCGGGTGATGGACCCGCCCACCCCGCAGCAGGACCCGGAGTGGGACCCCGAGGACATCCGCTACTCGGTGGTGCGCTGGGCCGCCAGCACCACGCGCAACGCGCAGGGCCCCAGCACCGTGGACCCGCGCTCGGGCGAGATCATCGAGAGCGACATCGTGTGGTACCACAACCACATGCGCAGCTACCGCAACCGGCTGGTGATCGAGACCGGGGCGGCCAACCCCGCGGCGCGCACCCTGGAGATCCCCGAGGCGCTGATGGGCGAGACCATGCGCCAGGTGATCACCCACGAGATCGGCCACGCGCTGGGGCTGCAGCACAACATGATCGCGTCGGCGTCGTTCCCGGTGGACTCGCTGCGCAGCGCCAGCTTCACCCGGCGCTACGGCGTGTCGGCCACCATCATGGACTACGCGCGCCAGAACTACGTCGCCCAGCCCGGCGACGGCCTGCAGCCGGCCGACTTCATCCGGCGGCTGGGCCCCATGGACGACTTCATCATCGAGTGGGGATACCGGGTGTTCCCCGACGCGCCCACCCCGCAGGCGGAGCGCGCTCGGCTGGACCGGATGCTGTCGAACCCGGGCGGCCCCATGCCGTACCGCTACCTTCCGCAGTACCTGTCGGGGATCGACCCGCGCAACCAGACGGAGGACCTGGGCGACGATCCCGTGGCGGCCACCGAGTACGCCCTGGCCAACCTGCGCCGGGTGATCCCCAACCTCCCCGCCTGGACCGCCACCCCGGGCGAGGACGACGCCGACCTGGCGGAGGTGTACGGCGAGGCGGTGGGGATGTGGTCGCAGTACATGCGCCACGTGGCGGCGGTGGTCGGCGGCGTGCTGGTCGATCCCAAGACGGCGGGGCAGCCCGGCGCGGTGTACGCGCCGGTGCCGCGCGCGCGGCAGGAGCGCGCGCTCGCCTTCCTGGCCGCGAACGCCTTCCGTACGCCGGAATGGATGGCGCCGGCCGCCATCACCTCGCGCATCGGCGCGTCGCCGCTGGCGAACGCGCAGGCGGGCGTGCTGGCCGCGCTGCTGGACACGCGCCGGCTGGACCGCTTGGCCATGGGGGAGCGGATGAGCCCCGCCGCGTATCCGCTGGCGGCGTACCTGGCGGACCTGCAGCGGGCGGTGTGGTCGGGCCGCGCCCCCGACGCCAGCCAGCGCGCGCTGCAGCGCGTGTACCTGGACCGCCTGGAGGCGCTGGTGTCGCCGCCGCCCCCGCCGGCGGGCGGTCCGGGCGCGGCCGGCGGAGGGGGCGAGCCGCCGTCTCCGCTGCTGGCGCCGGTGAACGTGGAGCGGAGCGACCTTCCTGCCCTGGCGCGGAGCCAGCTCCGCGCCATCCGCGCGGACGCGCTGGCCTCCTCCGCCGCCACCTCGGGGGTGCAGCGCGCCCACTGGGCCGACGTGGCCGCCCGCGTGGACGCCATCCTCGACCCGGCCGGCCGCCGCACCGCCGGGCGGTGAACGGCATCTCACGCAGAGACGCAGAGGACGCGGAGAGCACCGCCGTGCCTCTCTTCGCCCTCCGCGCCTCTGCGTGAGATATATTCGGGGGACGGGAGCACGCTTGCTCGGGAGCCGCCGATGAAGACCGCCGCGATGAAGAGATGTCGGCTGGCACTGGTGCTCGCCGCCGCGCTCGTCGCGTGTGGCGAGCCGCCCGGGCCGGGGGAGCCCACCGGAGATCCGGAGCTCCTCGCGGGGAGGTGGGAGTTCACGCTGCGCCGCGGAGTGTGGGCGCGGCTCCTCCCCGTCGGCGGCGAGGCCGTGCGCGGCCGGGTGTGGCTTCGCCCTTTCGCCGGCGACAGCTTTCCCGCCGACCGGGGGGGGGGCATGGTCCCGTGCACGGGCTGCCTGCGCGGAACCGTCCGCCTGGAGAAGAACGGCTGGCTCCCGCAGCCTCCCCGCGGCGACAGCGCCGCGGCCGTGGTGTTCACGGACGGCTCCGCCATGATCTTCCTCCAGGTCGCCGGGAACTGCCACGACTGCGGCAACCTCATGCTGACCGGGAGGATACAGGGCGAGCGGGTGAGCGGCGACTGGCAGCAGGAAGTCCTCGGCCGCGGTCTCTCGGGCACGTTCGTTCTCCGCTACCTTCCCGGGGCCAGGGACGTGCACGCCGCTCCCGGCCCCGCCACCCGCGCCCGCCCGGCCCCCTGAGCGCGCCCTCGCCCCAGCAGGAGCCTATCGCATGCGTGCCGCCGCCGTCCTTCTCGCACTGTGCACGATCGCCGGCGGCGCCGCCGCGCAGGACCCGCTCGCCGGCACCTGGCAGGGACACTGGATCCGCGCCGGCGACTCGATGGCGGTCACGCTGCGCGTGCAGCGCGACCCGGCGACCGGCCGGTATTCGGCGTCGTTCGACTCCGACCGCCTGCGCGTGAGCGGCATCCCCTTCGCCGACGTGCAGGCGCAGGGGCGCGACGTGACCCTGACGCTGCGCGGCGACCGCACCACCACGGTCTTCACCGGCACGGTGCGCGCGGACTCCCTCTCCGGCGTCTTCCGCGAAGGCGAGAGCGAAGGCCGGTTCGCCTTTTCGCGGGTCGCGGACCCGGGCGCCGGGCTCGAGGAGCGGGAGATCACCTTCCAGAACGGCGCGGCGACGCTCGCGGGCACGCTGATCCTCCCTCGCGGCGGAGGCGCCGTCCCCGCCGTGGTGTTCCTGCACGGCTCCGGCGCGGAAGGCCGCTGGGCTTCGCGCTTCCTCGCCAGCCAGCTCGCCGGTCATGGCACCGCGGCGCTGATCTTCGACAAGCGCGGCGTCGGCCGCTCCACCGGCGACTGGCGCCAGGCCTCGATCGAGGAGCTGGCGAGCGACGGCGCCGCCGCCGTCGCCCGGCTCCTGCAGGAGCCGCGGATCGACGCCCGGCGCATCGGCATCCACGGGCACAGCCAGGGCGGGACGCTCGCTCCCCTCGTGGCGGCGCGCTCCGGCCAGGTGGCGTTCGTGATCGGGTCCGCCGCGGCCGGGGTGCCGACCGACTCCGTGGAGATCTTCAGCATCCTGAACTCGGTGTACCCGCGCGCCACGACGGCCGCGGACTCGGCGGGCGCCCGGGAGTACGTGGGCGAGCTGGTGGCGGCCGCCTACCACGGCGAGCCGCGGATGCGCCTCGACGCGCTCGTCGCCTCGCTGCGCGACCGTCCCTGGTTCTTCGCCCCGCCCGCCGCCGACGCCTCGTACTGGGCGTTCTCGAGGGATTTCGGGCGGTACCGGCCGCTGGAGTGGTGGAGCCGGATCCGGGTGCCCGTGCTGTTGCTCTACGGCGGCGACGACCAGCGGGTGCCCGCCGCCGAGAGCGCCGCCCGCATCGCATCGGCCCTGCGCCGCGCCGGGAACCGCGACGTCACCGTCCGCATCTTCCCCGGCGCCGACCACACCTTCCGCCTGCCGCCGGGCCCGGGCGGGTGGCCCGTCACCGCACCCGGGTACGTCTCCACCCTGCTCGACTGGCTGGCGCTGCGCCGCTGACCCGGACAAAACAGCATCTCACGCAGAGAACGCAGAGTCGCAGAGAGAACCACCACGCTCTCTGCGGCTCTGCGTTCTCCGCGTGAGACGATCTTTTTCCGGATGCTGGAGGAGAGGAGCGCGAGGGAAAACGTCTCTCGCGGTGCTACAAGGATCATCGGGACCGTGCATGCCGCCCTGAATTCCCCGCATTCGGGAGTATGCCATCGTGACGAGCCATCTTCTCCCCCTCACCGCACTGCTGCTGGCGGTCGCCACCGGCTGCTCGGCGGAAAGCACCCCGCGGCAGGAGACGACGTCGTTCGCGGACACGACGAGCGTCCGGATCGTCGCCCCGGAGCGGCCCCCCGCCATGGATACGGGCGCGGAGCCCGATACCGCGCCGGTCCGCGTCCGCACGATCGTGGAAGAGCCACCCTCCACGGCTCGCCGACCGAGGCAAACGCGCAGCACCGCCCCGAGGTCGAGCACGTCCCGCGTCTACTACCGCGGCCCGAAGGGCGGCTGCTACACCTACTCCGCCTCGGGCCGGAAGCGGTACGTCGACCATTCCTTCTGCCGCTAGCGCGGATTGCGCAACGCTCTGGAGCCGACGGGTTGGAAACCCGCCGCTGGAACGGCACGAAGTCCGCCTTCGCGGACTATGCCGCGGCCCTGGCGTGTCCCGGACCGGCGGCGATGCATCTGCATTTACACGCTCCGTTGCAGGTCTCGCCTCCGCCGCGGCCACCTCCCTCTCCCGGTACGGGAGAGGGCTTGCGCTCTCAGGCGCAGGGAGAGGGCGCCGCGGCTGCGGACGCGCGACGAACTCCGAACCGGAGAGAAAACCGCTGTAGCGCGAGCACGACGCGATTGACTTCCGGGCACACACGGCCGAGAGTGGGGAGGCAGTGCCCTCCCGAGTCTCCGCCAGAGGTCCTGGAGGAATCCCCCTTTGAAGATCGTGGATGCGGCCCCGCTGCCGTACGCCGTCTCCGTCCCCGCGGGCGCGGAGGCGCCGCTGCCGGTGCTCTGCTTCCTGCACGGCTACGACGAGGCCGCGCCGATGGAGTTGGCGGCCGGCGTCGCGCGCCATGGCCCGCTCCGCCCCGGCGGCTCGCCGCTCGCCACGCGTGACTTCATCGTGGTGGCGCCGCAGCTTCCCCTGGCGGGCGACCACTGGCACGCCTACGCGGACGCGGTGCGCCGCATCGTCGGCGGGGTGCGCGCGGAGCACGGCGGCGACCCCGCGCGGACGTACCTGACCGGGTTCAGCTTCGGCGGGAACGGCGTGCTCGACCTGGCGCTCGCGCAGCCGGATTTCTGGGCGGCGCTCTGGGCGGTGGACCCCACCCGCGTACCGCGCGAAGAGATCCGCCGCCCCGTCTGGCTCTCCTTCGGCGCCGTCGCCCGGCGCGGGCGCGACGCCTTCGTGCGCGCGCTCGCCCTCGCCCTCGCGCCCGCGGAGGGCGACGCACCCGCGGGCGACCGCCTGTACCTGGACGAGGGCGAGGACCACGTCGGCTCCGCGACGCGCGCCTACCGCGACGACCGCATCTACCGCTGGCTGCTCACCCAACGCCTGCCTCGCGGCACCCCGTAGCCTCCATTCCCCCGTGGCGCTGTGCGAGACGAAGCTGAATCAGCTTAGCCTTGCGATCTCCGGCCGTTTCCGATAGTCAGCTTTCTGTCTCACACGGAGGCGCAGAGGAACGGAAGAGAGCAGGAGAAGCCGGTGTCGACGGTTGCCGCGGACGCGTGGGCTGCGGGGGACGCCTACGAGCCGTACATCGGGCGATGGAGCCGACGGGTCGCGCGCGAGTTCCTGGCGTGGCTCGCGGCTCCGCCGGGCGGGCGATGGCTCGACGTGGGGTGCGGGACGGGCGCGCTCACCCAAGCGATCCTCGACGCGGCCGCGCCGGCGCACGTGGAGGGCGTGGACCCGTCGGAGGCCTACGTCGGCTACGCACGCGGCCGGGTGCGCGATCCGCGCGCGACGTTCGTGGTGGCGGACGCGCGGGCGCTGCCGCAGGCGGACGAGAGCATCGACGTCGCCGTCTCGGGGCTGGCGCTGAACTTCGTGCCGCAGCCGGAGACCGCCGTCGCGGAGATGGCGCGGGTGGTCCGCGCGGGCGGCACCGTGGCGGCGTACGTCTGGGACTACGCGGACCGGATGCAGCTCATCCGCGTCTTCTGGAATGCGGCCGTCGCGCTCGACCCCGCGGCGGCGGAGCTGGACGAGGCGCGCCGCTTCCCGATCTGCGATCCCGCCGCGCTGGAGGAGCTCTTTCGCGGCACCGGTCTGCAGGGCGTCGAGAGCCGCGCCATCGACGTGCCGACGCGCTTCCGTGACTTCGACGACTACTGGAGCCCGTTCCTGGGCGGCCAAGGGCCCGCACCCGGCTACGCAATGGGTCTCGACGAGGAGCGCCGCGCCGCCCTGCGCGAGCGCATCCGGGTGGCGCTCCCCGTCGCCGCCGACGGCTCGATCGAGCTCGTTGCGCGCGCGTGGGCGGTGCGCGGCGCGCGCGGCTGACCGGGGCCCACACGACCCTTGAATTGGCGCTGGAGGATTCTCTCCGTTCCTCTTTGCCTCCGTGAGAGTTTCAGCGGATCTGGTCTCACACCCAGCCTCCAATCCCATGTTCTCACGTCTGCGATCGCTCTTCGCGCGGCGCCCGAACCGTGGCGGGGGGCCGGCGGTGATCGAGGCGACCGCGGACGGGTTCGTCCTGCGCCCGAGCGGCGGAGCGGCCGTCGAGGTACCCTGGAGCGCGGTGCGCCGGGCCGCCGCGTACAAGCGCGACCTCGTCACGACCGACGCGATCATGCTGGTGCTCGAGCTCGACGCACCCGCCCCGGCCCTGCTGGAGCTCTCCGAGGAGTGGCCCGGCTTCGCCGACCTGTTCGGCGGAATGGAGCGCGCGCTCGGCGTGTCGCCGGCCTGGTATATCGAGATCATGCTGCCGGCCTTCGAGCCGACCCCGCGCGTGCTGTACGAGCGGCCGGGCGCGTCCTCCGCGCCGCCCGCCGGCGGCACCCCTCCCGAGTGACCCCGCCCGATGGACGCCTTCTCGTACCTGATCACCTTCATCGCCCTGATCCCCGCGGGGTGCGCTATGCCGCGGTGCTGGTCGCCTGGGTCGCGCTCATCTACACGCCCCGTCTCACGCAGAGGCGCGGAGACGCAGAGAGAGAGAACCGCCGAGCCTCCCTGCGACTCTGCGTCTCTGCGTGAGACGCTTTCTACCGGGCTTGATTCACACAGGGAAGGATACGCGCGTAACAGATTGCGGAACTCCCGTTTGTCTGAGCCGGTGCGGCAGGGTTGCTGGGGCAGAGATGTCCCATGCGTGGGGCGCGAGGGACGGCGCCCACTCTCCAGGAATTTGTCAATGCCTCTGACAAATCATCAGCAACGCGATATCCGATAACGGCTTGCACGGTTTGCTTCCGCGTGGGTGGGATGCGGTCCGGTTGATGCTTTGGACGTGACGCGGATGCCGGCTCGCGCCGCGGCGTCCCGGGGGAACGCAAACGACTCCCCCGCGGCCGCGCCCCTGACCGGGGCGCCTGACCCGGCGCGAACGAAGCGCTCCGTCGCATCGGGGGCGCTTCGTCGCATCGACCACTCGATCCCTGGCAAGCGGCAATGGCCATCTATCCTACCACCATCGAGAACGGCGCCGGCGACCGGATCACCTTCGTGCGCCGGGTGCGCAGGCCCAAGGGGGACCACCTGGAGGTGGAGAACGTCCTGGTTCCCGGCGGCGGGCCGCCAATGCACGTGCACCATCACCAGACGGAGACGCTCACCGTGCGCGAGGGCCGGCTGGCCTGGCAGCGCCCGGGCGAGGCGCCGCGGTACGCCGGGCCGGGCGAGACCGTGGTCTTCGCGCCCGGCGAGGCGCACCGCTTCTGGAACGCGGGCGAGGGGGTGGTGCGCTGCGAGGGCCGCATCGAGCCGGCCGGCAACGCGGAGTACTTCCTGGCGGCGCTCTACGACTCGCAGAAGCGGAGCGGCGGCCGGCGGCCCGACCCGTTCGACGCGGCTTTCCTGACCCGCCGCTTCCGGGGCGAGTTCGGGATGGTGATCCCCCCGCTGGTGCAGCGCTTCGTGTTCCCGCTGCTGCTGGCGATCGGCTGGCTGCTCGGCAAGTTCGACCGCTACGCCGACGCGCCCCGGCCCGTGCTGCGGTGAGCGAGCCGGCCCCGGCCGCGGCGCTCTTCCGGGAAGAGCCGGCGCGCTGGGGCCTGCGCGGCGACCCCTGGCTCTGGCGGGAGATGCGGGAGCGCTTCGAGCGCGTCGCCTGCCCCGCCACGCCGGAGGCCGTCGCCGCGCTCGCCGGCGGGGCTTTCGCCGAACTGACGGGCGTCCCCCTCTCCCATCCCGAGCCCGTCTACGTGGAGCGCTACGACCACGGCGGGATGTCGGGCGGCCACGTCGACCCGCGGTTCTGGCGAGAGACGGCGCTGCCGCTGCTGCAGAGCCGGATCCCGGCCCGGTGACGAACGAGAACGGCGGCTCCCTCAGAGGGTGTTGCTGAACGCGCACATTCCGCGGCACCACAGGTGTCATCCTGAGGCCCGGCCACACGGGTCCTGGCGTCGGCGCTGCAGACGGCAGGGCCGTGAGGATCTGGCCGAGGCATGCGCAGGAGCCCGCCGCGGAAGCCCGCACCATCGCCGCGTCCACGCCGGCACTCGTCGATGCCTGGCTTTTCCTGCGTGGCATCGACGAATGAACGTGAGGCCGTGGCTTCCGCGCGAGCTTCCGCAGCCGGCTCCGGCGTGGCCGCAATCAGATCCTCACGGCCCTGCCGCCATCGGAGCGAAAGCTGATTCCTCGTGGCCGGGCCTCAGGATGACACCCGGGGGTGTCC
>JBJMPM010000109.1:0-24411 GCA_045803205.1 Longimicrobiaceae bacterium | reverse complement strand
ACGCTGGCCCCGTGCACCAGAACCCGCGGAAGAGTCCGCGAAGGCGGACTTCGTGCTGTTGTAGCGGCGGGTTTCCAACCCGTCGGTTTCCAACCCGTCGGTTTCCAACCCGTCGGGGCGTTTCGGGCCGCTCGTCCCATCCCGCTTGTCCCCCGTCGCGCCGCCGGGTTAGCTTGAATCCAGCCTCATCCCCCGATCGACCCTTCTTTCCCCGCGCCTCGCTTCCCACATGGCGAACGTTCCCTTCGCGCGCGACGCAGACGTGATCGACTCGCAGCAGGCCGCCGCCGCGCGCGCCGCGGCCGCCGACCGGCTCCCGCGCAGCCTGGGGGTGTGGAGCGCGGCCGCGGTGCTGGTGGGCAGCACCATCGGCAGCGGCATCTTCCGCATCGTGGGGGGAGAGAACGGTGTGGCGGACCGGGTGGGCACCGTCGGCGCGATGTCGCTCCTCTGGATCCTGGGGGCGCTGGTGGCGCTGGTGGGCGCGCTCACCATCGCCGAGCTGGCGGCCATGTTCCCGCGCTCGGGGGGGATCTACGTCTTCATCCGCGAGGGGTACGGCCCGCTCCCCGCCTTCCTCTTCGGCTGGACGGAGCTGCTGGTGATCCGCCCCAGCGCGCTGGGCGCCATCGCCGTGCTCTTCGCCGAGTACGCGGCGCGCTTCGTGGACTACGGCGAGGTGGGAACCAAGATCGTCGCCGCGGCCGCCATCCTCCTGCTCGGGCTGGCGAACATCCGCTCGGTGCGGTGGGGGGCGGCGGTGCAGAACCTGAGCACGGCGGCCAAGGTGCTGGCGATCGCCGGGCTGGCGGTGGCGGCGTTCCTCTTCGCGCACCCGGGGCAGGGGGCGCTCGCCGGGCCGATCGACTGGGCGCCGACGACCTGGGCGGGGTTCGGGCTGGCGCTGGTGTCGGTGATGTGGGCGTACGACGGCTGGGCCGACCTCACCTTCATCTCCGGCGAGGTGAAGGACCCGTCGCGGACGCTGCCGCGCGCCATCATCGGCGGGGTGCTGGCGATCGTGGTGATCTACGTGGCGGTGAACGCGGCGTACCTCTACGTGCTGACGGTGCCGGAGATGGTCGGCTCCAGGCTCGTCGCCGCCGACACCGCGACCAAGGTGTTCGGCGCGGTCGGCGCCTCGGTGGTGGCGGCGATGGTGATGGTCTCCGCGTTCGGCGCGCTGAACGGGTCGATGATGACGGGCCCGCGCATCTTCTTCGCCATGGCGGACGACGGCAACTTCTTCCGCCCGATCGCCGCGGTGCACCCGCGGTACCGGACGCCGTGGACCGCCATCCTCCTGGCGACGGCGCTGGGGATCGCCTACGTCTCCTTCCGCACCTTCGAGCAGCTCGCCGACGCCTTCATCCTGGGCATCTGGCCCTTCTACGCGCTCGCCGTGGGCGCCGTCTTCATCCTCCGCAGGCGCCGCCCCGGCCTGCCGCGCCCGTACCGCACCGCCGGCTACCCCATCACCCCCGCGATCTTCCTGGTCGCCTCGGTGGGCATGCTGCTGAACGCGCTGATCAGCGATCCCGTGATCACGCTCATCTGCTTCGGCGTGATCCTGGCCGGCATCCCCGTGTTCCTGCTCTGGAAGGGCAAAAACAGCTAGGCTCTCACAGTAGGCGTTCGACAGCGCTACCTGACGCGATCCGCGTAAGCGGTTGATAAATAGGAAGATACAGCAAGGCCGCTCGCGGCGCGTGTACAACGCCCTCGGAGCAGCCTCTTCCTAGCTAAACGTTTGCGCTGATGAGACTTACAGGATTTCGTAAGGAAGCGGAACCCGCAAACAATTCAAAAAGATCGCGCCCTGCCCGATGAGCGGCTTGCTGAAGGAGTGAGGCACGGGCCGTAGTCAGTTCGGCGAGGGAAATCCTCTCCACCTGCTCAGGAAACTGCTCCCACCTCAGTCGCGCCTGGTTCTCCGCCCGCCGGCACGCCGCCGTGTAGCGTGCCGGCGAGCGGATCGCCTCCACGGGCGAGACGTTGGCGAGCCGCTGCAGGGCCTTGCCGCCACCCGCAGCCTCGCCCCTGCCTCGACTCCGCCGTCAGGGCGCGCTTGCGGGCTTGAAACGACCTCGCCAAGTGCATGTGCAACAGGATAGGGATCGTCCTGCTGGCAAGTCAAGCAACGGTTAAAATCCATGTACAACAGTTTTTCGGCGAATCCAACATTTTGAAGAGAAAAAGCCCAGCAACGGCGCCATTTCGGACTGTCGCATGTCGCCGTGACTGTCGAACGTCTGCACAGAGGCACGGAGGAGACAGAGGACAAGCAGTCCTCCGTCTACCTCCGTGTATCTGCGAGAGCCTTCCGTTGCTGTCGCCGGCGGCCGTCGCCGAAGGGCGATACCGCGAAGGTGAACGAGTACAGCCGGCCTTCGGGGCTCCGGGTCCGCCGCTCGGCGAGGAAGCCCACGAGCCATTCGATGCGGGCGTTCACCTCCTCCAGCTCTTCCCCCGTCAGCCACGCGGTCCGCCGCCCCGCCCAGACCGAGCGGCGCGGCCCCTCCACCACCGCGCCGGGGCGGAACGCGCGGCGGAACGACCGCAGCGCCTCGCGCAGCATGCTCCCCACCAGGCGGCTGACTGCGGCGGCGTTGGCGCGGCTCGACGGGTCGTAGCGCACCCGCATCGGCGGGTCGTCGGCGTCGGAGACGGCCTGCACCCGCGCGGGGCCGGGCTCGGCCGCCTCGGCGACCAGGTGCCGCGCCTTGAGGATGCGCAGGTGATAGTAGAGCCCGTCGGCGGGAGTGTCGAGCAGCTCCGCCAGCTCGGCTGCGGAGCAGGGCCCCATCGCCTCCAGCGCGTCGACGATCGCCTGGCGCATCGGTGAGGCGAGCGCCCGGATCTGCTGCAGGTCGCGAATCTGGGTCAACGGCGGAGCTCCGTCCGTGGTTTTGAAAATATTGATAAACTTTCAATCACCTCCTATCCTTGCGCAAGCCTTCTGAAAACCGTCCACCCAAGCCGTCGAGGGACCGATGTCCGAGCCCCGCCGCCGCCCCAGCCTGCGCTGGACCGCCGCCGCCGTCGGATGCGCCCTCCTCGCCGCGGCCGCTCCCGCCGTGGCCCCGTCCTCCCCGGCCGCGGCGGGCACCCCGCGGAGCGCGGCCGACACCACGGGGCTGGCGGCGTTCGTCGACTCGGTGATCGGCGCCGAGATGCGGAGCGAGCGCGCGCCCGGGGCGGCGTTCGTGCTCGTGCAGGACGGCCGCGTCGTCTACCAGCGCGGCTACGGGCTCGCCGACGTGGCCGGGCGCCGCGCCGCGGACCCGGAGACCACGATCTGGCGCATCGGGTCCATCTCCAAGACCTTCACCGCGCTCGCGGTGGCGCAACTCGCCGACCGCGGACGCGTGGACCTGCGCGCGGACGTGAACCGCTACCTCACCCGCCTGCACCTTCCCGAGACGTACCCGCTCCCCGTCTCCGTCCGCGACCTCCTCACGCATACCGCGGGGCTCGACGAGATCCGCCCCGGAACGCAGGCGCCCACGGCGGAGCAGGTGCTTCCGCTCGCCGACTTCCTGCGCCCGCGGCTCGCGCGGGTGCGGCCGCCGGGCGAGACCATCAGCTACTCCACCTACGGCATCACCCTGGCCGGCGAGCTGGTGGAGGAGGTGTCGGGGATGCAGTTCGAGCGCTACCTGCGCGAGAACGTCTGGGGTCCGCTGGGGATGCGGCGAACGAGCGTCACGGTGCCCGCTGAGCTGCGCCGCGACCTGGCGGTGGGCTACGAGCACCGGGGCGACTCGCTCCAGGCACAGGGGTGGGAGTGGTACCACACCGTGCCCGCGTCGTCCATCAACAGCACCGCGGCCGACATGGCGCGCTACATGATCGCCCTGCTGCAGGCAGGGCGGCCCGGAGCGGCGCGGGTGCTCTCCGACTCTGCTCGGGGCGAGATGCTGCGGCAGCAGCACGCGCCGCATCCGCGGGTGCCGGGGGTGACGCTGGGGCTGTGGGAGGACTACGTGGGCGGGCTGCGGGTGGTGGAGCACGGCGGCAACATGGCGGGCTTCAGCAGCCAGATGACGCTGATCCCCTCGGAGAACGCCGGATTCTTCGTGGTGAACCACCTCGAGGGCAGCCACCTGCGCGACAACCTGCGCGACGCGCTGCTCAAGCGGCTGTATCCGGCGGCCCGCAAGCGGCGCCCCGTCCCCCCGCCGCCGGCGGACTTCGCCGCGCGCGCCGCGGCGTACACAGGCCGGTATGCCTGGACCACGTCCTGCCATACCTGCTCGCCGCGCAGCACGCCCGTGGTCCTGACCGTCACGATGCGCGACGGCGCGCTCTTCTTCGCCGGGAACCGCTGGATCGAGGTCGCGCCGCTCCTCTTCGTGCGGCACGACGGCACCGGCTACGTCGCCTTCCGCACCGATTCCGCTGGCCGCGTGGCCGCGCTGTTCCCGGGCTCGTTCTGGTCGTTCGAGAAGCTGCCGGATGCGACGCCGTAACCGCAGCTCTCGCAGAGGCACGGAGGCGCAGAAAGAAGATGAAACCTGCGTTTCCTCCGGGGCGTAGGTTCGCCCGAGCCGTCGACATCCGACCTGTTCTTCCTGGCCGACGGGGAAGCGGTCGTGTGCGAAGGGGGACCGGGTGATCGTGGGCAACCGTCTCTACGTGCGAAGTCGCTGACGGCGCCTCAAGCGGAGACGCGGAGACGCGGAGACGCGGAGAGAGCACGCCGTGGCCTCTCCGCGCCTCCGCGTCTCTGCGTGAGGAAATACTCAGGCGGCGACGTCGATGTAGGCCGATTCGCTGCTGGGCTCCGGCACCGGAAGCTGTTCCAGGCGCAGCCCTTCGATGTGGAACTCGATGGCCTCGCGCATGTTCGCTTCCACCGCGCTCCTCGTCGGGCCCGTGCTGATGCACCCGGGGAGGTCGGGCGAATAGGCCGAGTACCCGGTCCGGGTGCGTTCGAGCACGATGAGATAGCGCTTCATGGGTATCTCTTTCAGCCCTTCGGCTCAGGAAGGGAGAACACCGGCACCGTCAGCTTCCACAGGATGGCCGCGAGGCGCAGCGCCGCGATCGACGCCATGCCGGCGACCGCCGCCGCGTCGCGCGCGATCACCATCCCCAGGAGCAGGTAGACGACGATGCCGGCGATGCAGGCGGTGGCGTAGATCGGGCCGCGGCGCATGATCATGGGGATCTCGGCGGTGAGCACGTCGCGGATCACGCCGCCGGCCACGCCCGTCAGCGTGCCCATGATCACCACCACCACCCCGGCGTGCCCGGCCGCCTGCGCGATCTGCGCGCCGGTGATGGAGAAGAGGGCCAGGCCCAGCGCGTCCGCCACCGCCAGGCTCCGCTCGGGCGGCTGCCACCGGCGCGAGTAGATCACCGTCGCCAGCGCCGCCGCGAAGATCACCCACAGGTTCGCGGTGTCGGCGATCCAGAACACGGGGTGGCGGCCCAGCAGCAGGTCGCGGATGGTGCCGCCGCCGATGGCCGTCACCGTGGCGGTGACGACGACGCCGACCAGGTCCAGGCTCTTGCGCCCCGCCGCCAGCGCGCCGCTGATGGCGAACACCGCCACGCCCAGCATCTCCAGGATCCGCAGGAACGACACGTCAGGGGACAGGGGACAGGGGACAGGGGACAGGGGACAGGGGACAGCAAGCGTTGGGTGCACTGGAGTGTGCTGTGGTCGCGCGCCGGCTGCAAGCTCCGCGGCCGTGCCTCTCTCTGCGTCTCCGTGCCTCTGCGTGAGCTTGCCGTTGCGAGGCCGGAGCCGCGCCGCGTAGCTTCCGGCACCGCAACGATCCCGTCTACCGGAGGATGTCGATGAATCGCTGGTCTCCGCTGCTCGCCGCGGCGCTCGTGGCGCTGCCGCCGGTGCTAAATGCGCAGCAGGCCTGGCCGCCGCCGCGGCCGGTGCCGAACCCGGTGGAGGTGCCGCGCGGCTTCCAGCGCGCCATCGAGCGGGGGACGCGCACCACCACCGGGCAGCCGGGGCCGCGCTACTGGCAGCAGTGGGCGAACTACCGCATCCGCACCAGCGTGGATCCCGCGGCGAAGACGGTGGCCGGCAGCGAGTCCATCGTCTACCACAATCGCTCCCCCGACTCGCTGTCGACCCTCGTGGTGCAGCTCATCCAGAACGTGCACGCCGGCGAGGCGGTGCGCGACGAGCCCAACGAGGTCACCGGCGGTGTCGAGCTCACCCGCGTGGCGGCGCGCGGCGCGAACCTCACGGCGCCGGCGGGGCGGGGGCAGCCGGGGTACGTGGTGCAGGGGACCAACCTCCTCGTCCGCACCCCCGCGCCGCTGCTGCCGGGCGACTCGATCCGGCTGGAGATCGACTGGCGCTTCAGGATCCCGCAGGCCGGCGTGTCGGGGCGGATGGGGTATGACGCAGACAACCTCGTCTTCATGGCCTACTGGTATCCGCAGATGGCCGTGTACGACGACGTGGGCGGGTGGCACACCGACCCGTTCCTGGGGACCGCCGAGTTCTACATGGGCTACGGCAACTACGAGTACACGGTCGACGCCCCCGCCGGCTGGGTGGTGATGGGCACCGGCACCCTCACCAACGCCGAGCAGGCGCTCCCCGCGCCCGTGCTCGCGCGCTGGCGCCAGGCGATGCGCAGCGACACCACCGTGCACGTGCTCACCGCCGCCGACTTCGGGGCGGGGAAGGCCACCGCGGCGGGGACGAACGGGCGCGTCAGCTGGAGCTTCCGCGCCGACAGCGTGCGCGACGTGTCGTTCAGCATGACGCGCGAGAGCCTGTGGGACGCCGCGCGCACCTCCGTGGGCGACCGCGACGGCGACGGGCGGGCGGACTACATCACCATCAACGCCTTCTACCGCGCGAACGCGCCGAGCTGGCGCAACGCCGTGCGCTTCGAGCAGCAGTCCATCACCCATCACTCGCAGTTCACGGGGGTGAAGTACCCGTATCCCCACATGACCGGGGTGGAGGGCGAGAACATCATCGGCGGGGGGATGGAGTACCCGATGATGACGCTGATCGGCGCCTACAGCAACCGCAGCGACACCGCCTTCTACAGCGTGGTGTCGCACGAGCTGGCGCACATGTGGTTCCCGATGGTGATCGGGGTGGACGAGCGCCGCTACGGGTGGATGGACGAGGGGACCACCGACTTCAACGAGAACGAGGCGCGCAACGCCTTCTACCGCCTGGCCGCGCCGGGCGCGCACCTGGACGAGCAGCGGCAGTACCTGGGCTTCGTGCGGGGCGGCGTCGACGTGCGCGAGCTCACCTGGACGGACTACATCACCCCGCCGGCGGCCGGCGGCTTCGCGACCTACCCCAAGCCCGCCGTGCTGCTGCAGACGCTGCGCAACCTGATCGGCGAGGCGGCGTTCACGCGCGGCTACCAGGCGTACGCGCGCGGCTGGGCGTTCAGGCACCCCATGCCGTGGGACTTCTTCAACGCCTTCAACACCGCCGCGGGGCGCGACCTGGGGTGGTTCTGGAGCGCCTGGTACGACAACCCGTGGTCGCTGGACCAGGCGGTCAGGAGCGTGGCGGGGAACACCATCACCATCGAGGACCGCGGCAACGCGCCGATGCCCGCGCGGCTGGTGATCACGCTCCAGGACGGCCGCACCGAGCGCGCCGAGGTGCCGGTGGAGACCTGGCTGCGCGGCGCGCGCACCGCCACCGTCACCGTCACCGTCGCGGCGGGCTCGCCCGTGGTGAGGGTGGAGATCGACCCGGAGATGGCCTTCCCCGATACCGATCGCTCCAACAACGTCTGGACGCGGTAACGGAACGGCGGTCTCACACGGAGGGACCAGAGGTACCAGAGAACTGCCTCTGCTACCTCTGGTCCCCTCTGTGTGAAATCTGTTCGTTTTGGCATGGACTTCGCATTCGCGGCGCCGCATGACACCTCTTTCGCGTAGTTCTGCGGGTGCCGTGCTCCTGCTGGCGCTGTGCGGCTGCGGGGGTGGCGGGGCGGAGCAGGCGGCGAAGGATGCCGCTTCGATCGCGGCGGGCGCTGAGCTCGCCGCCGATCTGCGTGCCTCCGGCGCGGTGCCGCGCGTCTACGCCACGCAGCTCACCAAGCACCTCCGCGGCGAGCTCGCGAAGGCGCGGCAGACGCTCGGCGGTGGCGAGGCGGGCGCGGACGCGGCGCGGCTCGACGGCGTATTAGGGGAGATGCACCGCGCCGCCGAGGCCGACGAGCGCGCGGGGCTCCGGCGCGCGGGTGAGGCTGCGGACGGGCTGGCGCGCCGGCTCTCGGACGCGGCGGACCGGCTGAAGGCGCGGGAGGGCGGCCGGTGAAGAAGATCCTGGAGGTCTTCCTCGGCATCGTCACCGGCATCGGCGGGTTCCTGGAGGCCGGCTCCCTCGCCACCTCGGCGCAGGCGGGGGCGCAGTTCGGCTACCAGCTCACCTGGGCGCTGGTGCTCGGCGCGCTCTCGCTGATCGTGCTGGTGGAGGGCGCGGGGCGGCTGGCGGTGGTGAGCCATCGCACCGTGGCCGAGGCCATCCGCGAGCGCTTCGGCTTCGGCTACTTCTCCGTCCCGCTCGTGGCCGGCGTGGTGGTGAGCTTCATGGTGCTCGCCGCGGAGCTCGCGGTCACCGGCGTCGCGCTGCAGCTCGTCACCGGCATCTCCTACCGCGTCTGGGCCTTCCCGGTGGCGCTCGGCGGCTGGTTCCTCCTCTGGAAGGGGAACTTCGGCATCGTGGAGAAGGGGACCGGGCTGCTGGGGCTGGTGAGCTTGGTCTTCCTCTTCGCGGCGATCAAGCTGCACCCGGACTGGGGGCGCCTGGCCGCCTCCGCCCTCCCCAGCCTGCCGAAGGAAGAGGGGGCGCAGTACTGGTTCGGCGCGGTGAGCATCCTGGGCGCCTCCATCAGCCCGTACCTCTACTTCTTCTACTCCTCCGGCGCCATCGAGGACGAATGGAAGGAGTCGGACCTCCCCATCAACAAGATCACGGCGGGGATGGGGATGGGTTTCGGCGCGGGCGTGTCGATCATGGTGCTGGTGACGGGGGCGCTCGTCTTCTTTCCCCGCCAGATCGAGGTGGCGCGCTACGAGGAGCTGGCGATGCTGGTGGCGCAGCCGCTCCCGCGTTTCGGCTTCGCGCTCTTCGTGCTGGCGCTGGGGATCACCTGCTTCGGCGCCGCGGCCGAGATCGCCCTCGCCATCGCCTACCTGCTGGCGCAGGGGTGGGGGATCCCCTGGAGCGAGAACCAGAAGCCAGCCGAGCACGCGCGCTTCTCCCTGGTCTACTCGCTCGCCTTCCTCCTGGCCCCGCTGCTGGCGGCGGCGACCGACCCGCTGAAGCTGACCAACCTCTCCATGGCGGTGACCGCCGCGAGCCTCCCGGTGAGCGTCGTTCCCCTGCTGGTGCTGCTGAACGACCAGCAGCTCATGGGCGAGCACCGCAACCGGTGGCTGGGGAACGTGGCGCTGGTGCTGGTCTCGGTGATGGCCGTGGTGCTGCTGTTCGTGTCGATCCCCCTGGCGTTCGTCGGTGGAGGTTGACGGGGCGATGCTGATCGTGCGCGACGTGCTGGACAGCAAGCTGCGCGACACCTTCCGGCGCGAGATCGGGCGGGTGGACGGGATCGTGCTCGAGGTGGAGCCGGGCTCGCCGCCGCGCATCGCGTGGCTGGAGGCGGGCGGACCCGTCGCCTGGCGGCGGGCGGCCCGGGTGTTCGCGCGCATCGACGCGGCGCTCCGCCGCCGCTGGGGCGCGCGTACCGCCGAGCCCGCGCGCTTCCCCTGGAGCGCCGTCGCCAGCGCGGAAGACGGGTTCAAGGTGAGGGTGGACGCGGACCGCACCCCGGCGATGGCGTGGGAGCTCTGGCTGCGCGAGCACGTCGTCCACCGCATCCCCTTCTCCGGGAGGAAGCAGCAATGAGCGAGGTGCGGGTGGAGCGGCTGCTGGGGAGGCGGGTGGTCGACAGCGAGGGCGAGCAGGTGGGCCGCGTGGAGGAGCTCCTCGCCGCCGACCAGGACGGCGAGTGCCGCATCCTCGAGTACCACGTGGGGAGCTACGGGACGCTGGAGGCGATCGGGGCGATGGGCCGGCTCGGCGCCGCGTTCGTGCGCTTCGTTTCCAACCGCAGCCACCAGGGGTACGCCGTCCGCTGGGACCGCATGGACCTGAGCGACCCCGACCACCCCCGCCTCACCTGCCGCCGCGCCGAACTCCCCCGGCTCTGAAAACCGCGCCTCACGCAGAGACGCAGAGAGCGCTCAGGCGGTAATCCGGGCCACTTCTTCGACGCTGGACGTCTTCGCCCCCGCGACCATGCTCTTCGTGGCCGGGTGCCGACGTAGTCACCCCCGACCGCACCCCGGTTGCACCCGTTCTGCGCGATGCACCGGTGACACCGGCGACGACGGCGCGTCGATCCAGGGCTGTGTGCACGACGGCGAGTGCGCGCTGGACCCGCTTCTCGTCGAAGCGCCGCCAACCCCACGCCGAAGCGGCTGCGCGACCGCTGTCGCGATTCTGGACGGCGTCAGGGACAGCGCCATGGCGGCGCGAAGGGTGGCCCGAGTTCCTCCTGGCGGGCCGAGCCCGCCGGCGAGTGGTGCTCCCGGCGGGGTCCAGCGCGGCGAACCAAATGTTGGGTTAACCCCTGGACGCATCGGCGGCCTATACTGCTGATGACGTGGAGAGCAACGATCTCGCGGGAAAACGGGAAAAATGGGGGGATCATGGCGACTCTTGGCTACCACAACATCGGCGATTACCACAGCTACGTCTCTTTTCCGGAATCGGTGCGGTGGATGGGAGAGCACGCCGATGAAGACTTCACGAATCCAGGCGCGTTTCTCAGTCTGATTCTGGTGGTGCATGAATCGTATCACCTTTTTCAGGATCTCGTTACCGGTCTCTGCTGCTGGATCGAACGGCGTCGCGACGACACGCTACCTGGTGCTTCCACGCAGGGATCGGGGCTCGATCCGTTTTTCGCCGGCCACGACCGGGGCTGGGAGGCGCTTTCCGAGCAGCGCCTCGTGTATTCATCGGAGCTCACCGAGGCGCTGGTAGATGCGGAAATTCGCGCCTTTCCCAAGCTTGCCGATCTCTTGCGGCCCCTGATGGATCTCACCGGACAAGATATCCTGGAGTGCCAAGCGGCAATCCTGACGGAGCTGTACATCGCCTCGCTGGTCACCCAGCGCCCCTCCGCGTTCTCTCCGGCGGTGATGCACGAGCTTGCGGGGTCGTGGAGGATGGAGCTCATGCCGGGCTACAATCGGCCGTGGGAGCTTTTCAAGCAATGGACCGCGGCCATCAACTTTACCACGGCAAACCGGGAGCACCCGCTGCACCGGCATTGTCCTCGGGCTGCAGAATACGCGCTCCTCGCATTCATTCTCGACATGGCGGTGCACATTCCACCGCGCGAGATGCTGGGGGAGCTGGACTTCGCCACCGAGCTGCCGATCCTGCAGGACACCGCACCCGCATGCCGCTTTGCGAAGCTCGGGATGTCAGTGGTTCCCGCGATGCTCGCCGCCGTGTCGAAGGGAACGGAGATCAGCCTCGTACCCTGCGACCTGTACCGCTGGCTCGCTCCCGAGCTGGAAGCGGTGGTGAACCGGGCGAGCCAGAGCGCGCGGGCCGGCAACGTTCGAAAAATCCGGCGGTCGTTCTTGGGCAAGCTCCTGCTGCGACTTTCGAATCAAGCCGGCGATTCCCGGCGCCCCACCTTTGTCGGCATCGATGCCACCACGCGGGGATGGCTGGAGGTGTACCGGAACCATCCGATGAAGTCGCGCTTCCCGCGCCTTGTCGCCACGCGGATGCGAGCTCTTCTCGTCCGCCTGGCCCATCCCGAAGTCCTGTTCGAGATGAGTCCCCTGGATTTTTTCCATCATGTCGGACTGCCGCGGTACTACACCACTTCGGAGGGAGTCGCAACGGGGCTGCCGGGGCTGACCGAATGCCCGCCCGAACAGGCCGCCGAGTTCGCACGGTGGGGCGTCCCGAACGCCGGGCTGCCGGCGATTGGCTCCGGCGGCGACGGGACCCTCTACCTGGCCGTGGAGCCCTACGCGTTCATCGACGAGGTGGTCTTGCGCGAGACCACCCTGGCGTCGTTGCAGGGACGCGCCGGAAACCTGCCGCTTTGCTGTCCGCTCGCCACGCCCCGGCTTGGTTTCTATCCCTGTCCGTCGCGAAGACCCGGGTGCGCGAGCATACCGGCGCTCGACGAACTTCCGCGGGAGGGATGCCTGGTGCGAGATGCTCTGGAGACGATCTCCGCTTCGCCGGGAGGGACGCCATGTACCTGACGCATGAGTCGATCGAAGACCTGCATCATCTCTGTAGTGAAGAGCTCGCGCGGGTGATGAAGTCCTCTCGCGGCAGCACGCTGAAGATGGATATCGGCTCGTATGCCGCCACGGTTGCATGGCAGATCCTCGTGCCGTTCGTCCTGGCGGTGAGC
Organism: Longimicrobiaceae bacterium; assembly: GCA_045803205.1. Lineage (GTDB taxonomy): Bacteria > Gemmatimonadota > Gemmatimonadetes > Longimicrobiales > Longimicrobiaceae > Longimicrobium. The sequence continues at coordinate 11,989 of JBJMPM010000109.1, read as the reverse complement.
GCGCGACTCACGGCCGACCGGATTGCCGCGCGCGACCTGCGAAAGAAGAACACCGACGAGTTGAAGCGCCTGGCACATTCCGGCGCCGGAGCCAGGATCGCCGTCGAGGATTCCGGCCGATACGAGGAGTGCGTGCTTGTCGTGGAGGAGTTGCTGAAACCGTTCGAGGTGTCCCGCGCAGAGGCCCGGGAGATTGTAAGCGTACTCGCCAGCCGCGTTTCGCCGGACGAGACGCGGTCGTAACCACAAGCCTCTCGCCCGGCAGGTGCATTGGCATCCGGGCCTGCCGCGGTCCGGCGGCGCATACTGGCCGGGCTTGACCGCACGACCGCGGGCGAGGGTGCGTGGAGCGCCCGGGTCATCGAGCGGGCATCTGAGTCCCACGGGTGCCACCGCGACGGCGTCGGACTACGTGCTTCGCAGACTGCGCGACGGCTCGTGGAGCGTCGTCGCCGTCGTGCCCCTCCTAACTCGAGGCAATCCTGGCGACCCCGTCGATCAGGCGCTCGACGTCTTCGTCCGTGGTGTAGGGGGCGATGCCGGCGCGGACCAGGCCGCCGCAGTCGGCCAGGCCCAGCGTCTCGCACACCGTCGTCGCGTAGAAGTCGCCGTTCCACACGAAGACGCCCTCGCGTCCCAGCCGCCGCGCCACCTCGTCGGGCGACACGCCCTCGACGGTGAAGGCGGCGGTCGGGGTGCGCGGGCGGCCGGGCGCGGCGCCGTGGAAGCGCACGTGGGGGAGCGCGCGCAGCCCCTCCTCCAGCGCACGGAAGAGGGCGGACTCGTGCTCGTGCATGGCCTCGTAGGCGCGGCGGAGCGCCTCGCGCCGGCCGCCCGCGCCCTCGCCGGCGAGCCCCGCGATCCAGTCGACCGCCGCGGCGATCCCGGCGATCCCCTCATGGTTCTGCGTCCCCGTCTCCCAGCGCTCCGGGGCAAAGTCCGGCGCGGGGGGCAGGCGGTAGGGGCGGAAGCGCTCCAGCAGCTCGCGCCGCCCCCAGAGGATGCCGGCGTGCGGGCCGAAGAACTTGTAGGCCGAGCAGGCCAGGAAGTCGCACCCCAGCTCCGCGACGTCGACCCGCCGGTGCGGCGCGTAGTGCACCGCGTCGACGAAGGTGAGCGCGCCGGCCGCGCGGGCCATCTCCGCCGCGCGGCGCACCTCGTTGATGGTGCCGACGGCGTTGGAGGCGGCGCCGATGGCCAGCAGCCGCGTGCGCGGGGAGAGGAGCGACTCCAGCGCGGCGTAGTCGAGCTGCAGCGTCTCCGGGTCGAAGGGGACCACGCGCACCGTCATCCCCGCGTCTTCGGCCATCAGCCGCCAGGGCGCCACGTTCGCCTGGTGGTCGAGCGCGGTGACCACCACCTCGTCGCCCGCGCCCCACGCGCGGCCGAGCGCGCGCGAGAGGTGGAGGGTGAGGGTGGTCATGTTCGCCCCGAACACGATCTCGCCGGGGTCGCCGCCCACGAAGTCGGCCATCGCCCGGCGCGCGCCGGCGAGGATGGCGTCGGTCTCGTCGCTGGTGGCGAAGTGGCCGTGGGTGTTGGCGTTGTGCAGCGTCAGGTAGCCGGCGACGGCGCCCGCGACCTGCCGCGGCACCTGGCTCCCGCCGGGCCCGTCGAAGAAGGCGATCGGCCTGCCGCCGGCCTCGCGCTCGAATACGGGGAAGTCCTGCCGGATGCGGTGCGCGTCCATCAGCTTCGTTGCGGGTGAAAGTCGGTCGACGGCCGTTTCACGCAGAGACGCGGAGAAACGGAGAGAACGCGGAGAAACCTCTGCGTACTCTCAGTTTCTCTGCGTCTCTGCGTGAAATGAGAAAGGCGGAGGAGCACACGAGAGCCCCTCCGCCTTCGGAAGATTCCATCAGGCGTCTACGAGACCGCCCAGAACCCTTCCAGCGCCGCCCCGTCGGGGCTCTCGCGCAGCTTCTCGAAGGCCCGGTTGCGGATCTGGCGGATGCGCTCGCGGGTCACGCCGAGCATCGAGCCGATCTCCTCCAGCGTGCGCTCCTCGCCCTCGTCCAGCCCGTAGTAGAGGTAGAGGATCTTCCGCTCGCGCTCGGTGAGGTACTTCTCGAACATCCGCTCCAGGAACTCGCGCCGCGCCTGGCTCTCCACCTCTTCCTCGATCTCCACCGCCTCGCTCCCCGCGAAGCGCTCGCCGAAGCTGGCGCTGTCGCGGTCGCCGCGGTCCAGCGGCGCGTCGAGCGAGAGCTCGCTGGCGGCCACCCGGCGCAGCGCGCGGATGGTGTCCACCGGCTCGCCCATGTCGTCGGCGATCTCCTCGTCGGTGGGGGAGCGGCCGAGGCTCTGCGTGAGCGCCGTCTCCACCCGCGAGAGGCGCACCAGGTTGGAGTTCTGGTTCAGCGGGATGCGCACCGAGCGGGTCTGCTCGGCCAGCGCCTGGAGCACCGTCTGGCGGATCCACCACACGGCGTAGGAAATGAACTTCACCCCCTTGTCGGGGTCGAACTTCTTCACCGCCTTGAGCAGCCCTTCGTTGCCGATGCACACCAGCTCCGCCAGCCCCAGCCCGCGCCCCTGGTACTTCTTCACATAGCTGATCACGAAGCGGAGGTTCGCCGTCACCAGCCGCTCCGCGGCCTGCTTGTCACCGGTGCGCGCACGGTGGGCGAGGGCGCGCTCCTCTGCGGGGTCTTCGATGAGCGGATACTTCTCCACGTCGTGCAGGTACTGGTCGAACGAGTCGAGGGCCCGTGAGCTCAAGAACATGTCGGTTCGTCCCTTTCAGAAAGAACAAGAGCAGCGAGCCTCGGTGGTGTTCGAGGACCCGCTGCTCCCGCGTGGCTAATGTCTCCCGGAAATCCCCATAGCCGGCAAAGCTAACCCGGTCAAGTACGGAAGTCAATTTCCCCGCACGCCCCAAGTGGACGCGCCCGGGGACCCCGGGAACCGCAACAGGTTGTGCCCGTTCGGCTTGCGTCAACCTTCACCCGTCGTCCGTTCCGGGGTGGACGCGGGCGCTCCCTACGTCCGGTTCTACCCCGCGTGCACGGCTCCGTTCACCGCGCCGAAAGCCAGCGCGGCGTTGATCCCCCCGAAGCCGAACGAGTTCGAGACGGCGAACCGCACGTTTCGCGCCTCACCCGCGCCGGTGACGTAGGGAAGGTCGCATTCGTCGCCCGGCTCCTCCAGGTTCAGCGTGGGCGGAATCCACCCCCGCTGGATGGCGAGCGCGGTGATCGCGGCCTCGATGGCGCCGGTCGCGCCCAGGCAGTGCGCGTGGTACCCCTTGGTCCCGCTCACGACGACCGAGTCCGCGTGCTCGCCCAGCACGGAGCGGATGATGCGGCTCTCGGTGCTGTCGTTGAGCGGGGTCGACGAGCCGTGCGCGTTCACGTAGTCCACCTGCTCCGGCGCGATCCCGCCGGTGGAGAGCGCCGCCGCCATGGCGCGGGCCGCCTGCGCGCCGTCGGGGCGCGGCGCCGTCATGTGGTGCGCGTCGTTACTGGTGCCGTAGCCCAGCACCTCGGCGTAGATGCGCGCGCCGCGGGCCTTCGCGTGGCCGTACTCCTCCAGCACCAGCACGCAGGCGCCCTCGCCCATCACGAAGCCGTCGCGCTCGCGGTCGAAGGGGCGCGAGGCGCGCGCGGGGTCGTCGTTGCGGGTGGACATGGCGCGGATGATGGCGAAGGCGCCGTAGCAGAGCGGCGCCAGCGGCGTCTCCACCCCGCCGGCCAGCACCACGTCGGCGTCGCCGTCGCGGATGGCGCGCCAGCCGTCGCCCACGGCGATGGCGCCCGAGGCGCAGCTCATCCCGTTGGTGGAGTTGGGGCCGGTGAAGCCGAACTCGATGGCCACGTTGCAGCTCGCGGCGCCGTTGAACACGGCGAGCGCCAGCATCGGGTCCACCCCGCGCACCCCGTGCCGCACGTAGCTGGTGAACTGCCCCTCGCCGTAGGCCACCCCGCCCAGCGCGCTCCCCATCAGCACGCCCACGCGGTCCGGGTCCTCGGCCGCGGGGTCGAGCCCCGCGTCTTCCAGCGCCATCCGGCTGGCGGCGATGGAGAACTGGGCGTAGCGCTCGGTGCGCTTCACCCGCTGCCGGTCCATGTAGTCGGTCGGCTCGAAGTCGTTGACCTGCGCGGCGATGCGCGTGCGGAAGGGCGAGGGGTCGAAGCGGTCGATGGTCTGCACCGCGCTCTCGCGGCGGTGCAGCCCCTCCCACAGCCCCTCGACGCCGACGCCGATGGGGGTGAGGGCGCCGATGCCGGTAACCACCACGCGGCGCTTCCCGTTCGGGGCGCCGCCGTTGCTGTCGCTCATTCAGTCTGTCCGTGGGCGGGATAACGTCGCTCGTCGCGCTGATATACACCGCACCGCAAGTTTTGGTGCGCACGGACGCATGCGCGGAACCTCAGGCGCCGCAACACGGTTCCGGATAGGGGAGCGATCGGGCGTGCGCGCGCGTGTCGCGGTGCGGGACAGCCGTGCTGCCGGCGCGGCAACGGCAACCGCACGCCTCACGCAGAGGCGCGGAGACACGGAGAGACGCTGGGGAGCTCTCTGCGTCTCCGTGTCGAGAGGGTGGGTCATCCGGCCGACTCGACCGCGCGCCTGATTCCGGCCAGGGTGCGCGAGGCCACGGCGGAGATGAAGACGGGGCCGATCACCGCCGAGGCGATCAGCCGGCGGAGGAAGCCGGGGAGCGGCCAGCGCGGGCCGTCGGCCCAGTCGTGCACGATGCGCACGAGGGTGGTGCCGTCGCCGCGGGGCTCGAAGGTCCACTCCACCTCCATCCCCGTGGTGATGCCGTCCACGTGGCGGTAGCGGACGGCGGGGCGGCGCTCGTCCACCGTCATCTCCGAGACCCACCAGACGGGCCAGGGAAGGGGGCCGAACCGGCGCACGGCCGCCATCTCCACCCGCCCCGTGCCGAAGCCGTCCTTCCGCTGGAAGGTGACCCAGCGGTAGTGCGGGAGCCACTCCGGCCAGCGCTCGACCTCCGCCCCAAAGCGGAAGCACTGGTCTGGCGGCGCCTGCATCACGATCTCGTCGACCGTCCTCATCGCGATCCTCGGGAAAGTCATCTCACGCAGAGGCACGGAGACGCAGAGAACGTGCGGGCGTCTCTCTGCGTCTCCGTGCCTCTGTGTGAGCTGCGGTTTTACCGGGGGATGAACTCGTCCCCGTCGCGCAGGCCGCGGCAGAAGGCGGCCAGCAGCCGCACGGTGGCGTCCACGTCGTCGAGCGCCACCACCTCGTTGGGCGAGTGCATGTAGCGGTTGGGGACGGAGACCACCGCGGTGGCCACCCCCGCGCGCTGCAGGTAGATGGCGTCGGCGTCGGTGGAGGTGGAGCGGGGGCTCGCCTGGATGGTGAAGGGGATCCCCTCGCGCTCGGCCGTCTCGGCCAGGCGCTCGAACACCAGCGGGTGGATGGCCGAGCCGCGCGAGAGCACCGGGCCGCTCCCCAGCTTGTGGTCGCCCACCTGCTTCTTCTCGATCCCGGGGGCGCAGCTGCTGAAGGTGAGGTCCACCGCGATGGCCACCGCCGGGTCCAGCGCGAAGGCCGAGGTGCGCGCGCCGCCGCCGTGGTAGCCGATCTCCTCCTGCGTGGTGGCCACCGCCACCACCTGCGCCGCGGGCTTCTCCCCCCCGGCCAGCTCGCGCAGCACCTCGAGCACCACGAAGGCGCCGATGCGGTTGTCCACCGCCCGCGACGCGATCAGCCCGCCGCCCAGCTCCACCAGGGGGCAGTCCACCACCCCGGGGTCGCCCACCCGCACCCCGCGCTCCGTGGCCGCCGCCAGGTCCTTCGCGCCCACGTCGACCCAGAGCTCGTTCAGCTTGATCGCCTTGTCCTTCTCCTCCTGCTTCATCAGGTGGATCGGCTTCTTCCCCACCACGCCGACCACGTGCCCTTTGCGGGTGAGGAAGCGGATGCGCTGGCCCACCAGCACCTGCGGGTCCCATCCCCCGATCCCGTCGATGTAGAGGAAGCCCTCGTCGTCCACGTGGGTCACCATCACCCCGATCTCGTCCACGTGCCCCGCCAGCATCACCCGCGGCGCCCCGCTCCCCAGGGTGGCGGCCGAGTTGCCGGCCACGTCCACGTCCACGCCGTCGGCGAAGCCCTCGGCCTCGGCGCGCCAGACGCGGGCGGCCGCGGTCTCGAACCCCGACGGGCCGGGGGCGTCGAGAAGGCGTTTCAGGAACTCGTAGGAGCTGGTCTGCATCGGCGCGGATGAAAAGGTGGAGGGCGGATGATCGCGGCGCGGCGCCTCAGGCGTCCGGCTGCGGCGCGGACGCCGCGGCGGCGCGGGCGGCGGCCTCGGGGGTCCAGGCATGGTAGAGGTGCTTCACCAGCACCTCGGCGGCGTAGACCTCGGGCGGCAGCTCCTCGGCGGCGGCCAGGCCGCGCAGCGCCTCCGCCTGGCGCGCGGTGAGCTGGAGGGTGATGCGCTCGCCTGACATGAAGACCGCGGGCAGGGGCCAGAAGTCACTCTCCCGCGCGGCATCCATCCCGTTTGCCGCCGGGGCACGTCCACAATGTCCGAGTGTATCGCCCGAAGCGCAACCCGGCGGCCCAAACAGGCCAGCCACCGCTCACTTTGGACCCGGTGGTGCCACGCTCTGCGCGTACAGCTCCAGGAAGCCGGCCAGGATGCGGTGCGTCATCCCCCACACCACCTGGCCGCGCGCGTCGTAGGCGGGGAAGGCGAGGGTGTTCCCGGCCCCCGGGTCGTGCAGGTACTCGGTGGCGGCGTCGGGGTGCAGCAGCTCGTGCACCGGCACCCAGAGCGCGGCCTGCACCTCGCGCGGATCCGGGCGGGGCTCCGCGGCGCCGGTCACGTGGTAGACGAAGGGAGAGACCACGATGCTGGGGATGCGCGCCGAGCGGGGCGCCAGCGCGTCGAGCTCGCCCAGCCGGTGCCCGTGCCGCCAGAGGTCGATCCCCACCTCTTCGCGCGTCTCGCGCGCGGCGGTGATGGCGAGGCTCCCGTCGCCCGGCTGCCAGCGCCCGCCGGGGAAGGCCATGTGCCCGGACCAGGGGTCGCCCTCGCGCTCGGCGCGGCGGATCAGCAGCAGCTCCACCTCGCCCGCCTCCACCCGCAGCAGGAGCGCCACGGCGGCCTTCGCGCGCGGCTCCGTCTCCGGCGGCGCGCGAAAGGGCGGGCGCGAGGCCAGGGCGGCTTCGAGCGCGGCGATGCGGGGGTCGGTCACGTGCGGCGTGCGTGCGGGCCTGCGCGCGGCGAACTTGCCCGCCGCGAGCGGAGAGGTTATCACGTCGCGTTCGTTCCGGCAACTTCACCCCCCGCGCCGCCCCCCGATGGTTCGACTGGAAGACGTGAAGGCCGCCCGCGAGCGCATCCGCGGCCGGGTGGTGCACACCCCCTGCACCCCGAGCGAGGCGTTCGGGGAGATGTTCGGCGGGCGGGCCTGGTTCAAGTTCGAGAACCTGCAGCGCACCGGCTCGTTCAAGGAGCGCGGGGCGCTGAACTGCATGCTCTCGCTCTCCGACGAAGAGCGCGCGCGGGGGGTGATCGCCGCCAGCGCCGGGAACCACGCGCAGGGGGTGGCCTTCCACGCGCGGCGGCTGGGGATCGCGGCCACCATCGTGATGCCCGAGCGCACGCCCCTCACCAAGGTCTCCAACACCGAGCGCTACGGCGCCCGGGTGGTGCTGCACGGCGCCGTGTACGACGAGGCGATGGCCGAGGCGATGCGCATCCGCGAGGCCGAGGGGCAGGTGGTGATCCACCCCTTCGACCTCGACCCGGTGATCGCGGGGCAGGGGAGCATCGGGCTGGAGCTGCTGGAGCAGTGCCCGGAGATGGACGTGGTGGTGGTCCCCGTGGGCGGCGGGGGGCTGATCTCGGGGATCGCGCTGGCCATCAAGGAGATGCGCCCCGAGGTGCGGGTGGTGGGCGTCGAGTCCTCCGTGCTCCCCGCGGCGCTGCGGGCGCGCGAGGCGGGCGCCCTGGTCACCATCCCCCCCGCCGACACCATCGCCGACGGCATCGCGGTGCGGCGGATCGGCGAGACCACCTTCGGGATGATCGAGAAGTACGTCGACGAGCTGGTGGTGGTGGACGAGGAGGAGATCGCCAGCGCGGTGCTCCTGCTGCTGGAGCGCGAGAAGACGGTGGCGGAGCCGGCCGCCGCCTCGTCCGTCGCGGCGGCCGTCTACGGCGTGCTCGGCGGGCTGGTGGGGAAGGACGTGGTGATGCTCCTCTCCGGCGGGAACGTGGACGTCACCCTCCTCTCCCGCATCATCGAGCGGGGGCTGCGCAAGGACGGGCGGATGGCGCACCTGGACGTGCGGGTGAAGGACCGCCCCGGCGCGCTGGCCGCCCTCACCGAGGCGGTGGCCGCGGCGGGCGCGAACGTGGTGAGCCTGGAGCACCGCCGCGGCCACGGGTCGGTGTGGGTGACCGAGGCCGAGATCTCGCTCACCCTGGAGACGCGCGGGCCGGAGCACGTGGCGGAGCTGGTGCGGTCGCTGGCCGACGCCGGGTACACGGTGGAGCGGGACTGACCCACGCGGTGTCGCCCGACGCGATTCGGCGTTCGTTTCACGCAGAAGCGAAGGGGAAACGGAGAGAACGGCCTTGAGCGACCCGACCGAGCTCTCCGCGCGGGAGCGGGTGTTCGCCCGCGACGCGTACCGCTGCGTCTACTGCGCCGGCGTCTTTCCCGCCGAGCAGCTCTCGCTGGACCACGTGCAGCCGCGGATGCGCGGCGGCGACAACTCCGACGGCAACCTGGTCACCGCCTGCAAGCCCTGCAACGCGCGCAAGGGCTCCCTCTCCGCCTGGGCCTTCCTGGCCGAGCTCCCCGACGAGCGCGCCAACTTCCTCCGCTACGCCACCGGCGTCTGGCCACGCCTGCGCCGCGCCGTGGAAGAGGCCGCGGCCCGCCGCTGACCCCGCCGTCCGTCCACCGTCTGTTTCTCCCTTCCCGGGTACCTCGTGGCCGCTCCCTTGCATAGGGAGGAGGGGCGACCGCGACGTCGTTCGCACGCCGAACGTGCGCGCCGATCCGGTCCTACCGTGCGGGAACCGCAGGACGCAGGGAGAACGCAGTGCCCCGGAGCAGGATGCAGCAGATGGAGCGCGTGCTGACCTTCGCCGCGCGTTTTCTCGAAGAGGTGCGCGTCGACATCTGCAGGTGCAAGATGGACGGCTCGGACGCGCCCCCGATGGTGCGGAGCGTGCACGAGCGGCCCGGGCACGCCACCCCGGAGTACAGGACCCTCACCATCCCCATCCCCGAAGGCTTCGGCGGCCTCTCGCCCGACGTGCTCTCCGGCGCGATCGCGAAGTTCGCCACGGGAAAGAAGCCCGACTGCCTCCTCCTCGCCTTCGAGGCCGAGAACGGCGGCGGCCCGCTGCTGATCGCCGAGGCGCGCTGCCGCTACGGAACGCGCCTCTTCTGGATGCAGCCCTACACGGTGACGGATACGCGGGTGGAGTGGGGGGAGCCGATCAACGGCGGGTGGAACGACCCCGGCGAGGAGGAGATGATCCTCGACGCGGCGTTCTCCAGGCCCGTCGCGGCGTCGGCATAGCTGAACAGCAATCTCTCACAGAGGCCACAGAGGTCACGGAGGAACCCCTCTGTGGCCTCTGTGCCGGCCTCTGTGCCCTCTGTGAGAGATGCGGTTTACCCGATCTCGGACGAGCGAGTGTCCGCGGGAAGGTCGAGGGGCTTGCGGCCGAAGCGCCGGTCGAGCTCGGCCCAGAGCTCGTCGAGCGACAGCCCCTTCGCGCGCCAGAGCACCATCAGGTGGTAGACGAGGTCGGCGGACTCCGCCCGGAGCTGCTCCGTCCCCTCGTTCTTCGCGGCGATGATCGTCTCGGCCGCCTCCTCGCCCACCTTCTTCAGCACCTTGTCCACCCCCTGCGCGAAGAGGTAGGTGGTGTACGACCCCTCCGGCCGCTCCGCCTCGCGCGCGGCGATCGTCTCCTCGATGCGGGCGAGGACGGGGCGGGGATCGTCCCCCTCGCGCAGCTCGCCGCCCTCGACCGCGCGGAAGAAGCAGCTCCGCGCGCCGGTGTGGCAGGCGGGGCCCGTCTGGCGCACGCGGTAGAGCACGGCGTCGCCGTCGCAGTCCACGCGCACCTCCTCCACCGCCTGCGCGTTCCCGCTGGTCTCCCCCTTGGTCCACAGCTCGGCGCGCGAGCGGCTCCAGTAGGTCGCGCGCCCGGTCTCGGCGGTGCGCCGCAGCGCCTCGGCGTTCGCCCAGGCGAGCATCAGCACCTCGCCGGTGCGCGCGTCCTGCGCCACCACGGGCACCAAGCTGCGGTCGTCGAGCTTCACCTGGTCGATCCAGGACATCGTGGGTGCGAAAGTACGAAGGTGCGAGAGTGCGAAAGACGGGGGATGCGGGGCCCCGCGCGATTCCGTAGCTTCGGCGCGGAACGTACCCGCGGCGCCGGGGGGCGGCAACCCGCGGTGGAGCCTTGGGGCGATTGAGAAACATCGAATCAGCCGACTCACACCGGGTGTCATCCCGAGGCTCGGCCACCGCGAACCTGCCGTCGCACCGATGTCCGCAGAGCCGAGGGATCTAGCCGGATCGCCACGGGGGCGTGGGCGCGGTAGCGTCGCGAATGACGGGTCTCGCAGCGGTTGAGACACGACGTTGCCGCGGTTGCCGTGCGGCTTCCGCAGCGGGCCCCGTGGCGGCCGTAATTAGATCCTTCGGCCCTGCGAAGTCCGCCGTGGACGCAGGGTTACGTGAGGCCGGGCCTCAGGATGACACCATCGAGGTCGAAGTTTTTTCCCGTCTCTTGAAGGATCGAGGATGCTTCCCCACGCGCTGGAGCGGGTCCCCGCCTGGGCCGAGGCCTGGCGGCGCACCGGACGGCTGGTGCTGCTGCTGGACTTCGACGGCACGCTGGCCCCCATCGTCGACCGCCCCGAGCTCGCGGCGATGCCGGAGGTCACCCGCCGCGCGCTGGAGCGGCTGAGGGCGCGCCCCGGCGTGGAGGTGGCCGTGGTGAGCGGCCGCGGCCTGGCCGACGCGCGCGAGCGCGCCGCCATCCCGGGGATCGCGTATGCGGGGAACCACGGGATGGAGATCCACGGCCCGGGGATCGACCGCATCCACCCCGAGGCGGCGGCCGCGCGCCCGGTGCTGGAGCGCGCCGCGCGGGCGCTGGGGGATGCGATCGCGGCGATCCCCGGTGCCTTCGTGGAGGACAAGGGGCTGACGCTCTCGGTGCACTTCCGCCTGGCCCCGCGCGACCGGGTGGACGAGCTGCACGCCATCGTCCGCCGCGTGGTGGAGCCGCTGGAGGGGGTGCACCTCACCGAGGGGAAGCAGGTGATCGAGGTGCGTCCCAACGTAGACTGGAACAAGGGGCGGGCGGTGCTCTTCCTCCTCGACCAGATGCGCCCGCCGCCGGACGCGCCCATCCTCTACTTCGGCGACGACCGCACCGACGAGGATGCCTTCCGCGCCCTCGCCGGCCGCTTCGCCTCGGCCGAGGGCGTGCTCGTGGCCGATCATCCCCCCGCCGAAACCGCCGCCACCTCCTTCGTCCACACCCCCGCCGAGGTCGGAGAGGTCTTCGCGGCCCTCGCTGCGTGACCTCCGGGCCTCCGTGAGAAACGCTCCAGGATCCGCCTCCCCGACGTCATCCTGAGAGGGTGTGCTGAACGCACACAATCCGCGGCACCACAGGTGTCATCCTGAGGCCCGGCCACACGGGTCCTGGCGTCAGCGCTGCAGACGGCAGGGCCGTGAGGATCTGGCCGAGGAATGCGCAGGAGCCCGCCGCGGAAGCCGCACGATCGCCGCGTCCACGCCGGCGCTCGTCGATGCCCGGCTTTTCCTGCGTGGCATCGACGAGTGAACGTGAGGCCGTGGCTTCCGCGCGAGCTTCCGCAGCCGGCTCCGGCGTGGCCGCAATCAGATCCTCACGGCCCTGCCGCCATCGGTGTGAACGCTGATTCCACGTGGCCGGGCCTCAGGATGACACCCGGGGGTGTCCGAAGAACGGGTTCAGCAACACCCTCTGAGG
>JBJMPM010000103.1:0-23072 GCA_045803205.1 Longimicrobiaceae bacterium | reverse complement strand
GGTATGAGGCCGCGGCTCCCGGTCCGGAGCTTGCTCCCCCGGCCGCCGGAAAGGAGCGCGCGCATGATCCGCTACGGGCCGGCAGGGTTCCAGTACAAGGACTGGGAGGGGATCGTCTATCCCCTGCCCAAGCCGAAGAAGTTCGATCCGCTCGCCTATCTCGCCCACTACTTCGACACGGTGGAGATCAACTCCACCTTCTACGGCCCGGCGCGCCCCACCACCGTGGAGAGCTGGATGCGGCGGACGGCGCACAACCCCGACTTCCGCTTCACCGCCAAGCTCTACCAGCGCTTCACCCACCAGCGGAAGACCGCCTGGACCGGGGGCGAGGTCGCCGAGGTCCGCGCGGGGATGGACCCGCTGCTGGAGGGCGGCCGCCTGGGCGCGCTGCTGCTGCAGTTTCCCTGGTCCTTCCGCCGCACGGAGGAGAACCGCGAGTGGCTGGCGGACGTGGTGAAGACCTTCCGCGCCTATCCGCTGGTGCTGGAGGTACGGCACGCCACCTGGAACGTCCCCGAGTTCTACGAGGAGCTGATGGAGCGGGGGATCGGGTTCGTGAACATCGACCAGCCCCTGTTCAAGAACTCGATCAAGCCGAGCGCGGTCGCCACCTCGCACGTGGGCTACGTGCGCGTGCACGGCCGCAACTACAAGGAGTGGTTCCGCGAGAACGCCGGCCGCGACGCGCGCTACGACTACCTCTATCCTCCGAAGGAGCTCGAGCCCTGGGCCGAGCGGACGCAGGAGCTGGCCGAGGAGCCCGCCACCCAGGACGTGTTCGTGGTCACCAACAACCACTACCGCGGCAAGGCGGTGGCGAACGCGCTGATGCTGCAGTCGATGGTGGAGGGGAAGCCCCGGCCCGCGCCCCCCGGCCTCTTCGCCGAGTACGGCGACGCGCTGGAGGGCTACGCCGAGCCCGCCGAGCCCGAGGAGGCGCTCGCCGCGCGGTGAAAGAGCAGTTCTCTCCGTGTCTCTGCGTCTCTGCGTGAGACTTCGGTGTATCAACCTGCGTGGAGTGTTTCGGACCTTCGCAAAGGACGTGGATGGCCAACGGCTGGCGTGAGCTCTTCTTCGGGCCCGAGCCCGAGCGCGGCGGGATGGTGGAGTCGTCCGTGCCGCGGCGGACCTTCGCGGACGTCATCCTCCCGCCCTCCACCCGGCGCCAGCTCGACCAGGCGCTGGCGCAGATCGGCAAGCACGACCTGCTCTTCAACGAGTGGGGGCTGGGGGAGCGGCACGAGACGGGGCTGGGGCTCGCCTTCAACTTCGCCGGGCCGCCGGGCACCGGGAAAACGGTGTGCGCCGAGGCGATCGCCCACGCGCTGGGGAAGCCGCTGATGGTGGTGCGCTACTCCGAGCTGGAGAGCCAGTGGGCGGGGGCCACGGCGAAGAACGTCTCGGCCGTGTTCAAGGCGGCGGGCGAGCAGGACGCCGTGCTCTTCTTCGACGAGGCCGACGCCATCGCCTCGCGGCGCTTCACGCAGATGGAGCAGGGCTACCAGCGCGAGGCCAACTCGGTGGTGAACGTGCTCCTGCGCGAGGTGGAGGCGTTCGTCGGCGTGGTGATCTTCGCCACCAACCTGGCGGCGAACTTCGACCCGGCCTTCGAGCGGCGCATCCGTACCCACATCCTCTTCGAGATGCCGGGCCCCGACGAGCGCGAGAAGATCTGGCGCTCGCAGCTCCACGCGCGGAAGACGCCGCTGGCCGACGACGTGGACTTCCGCGCGCTGGCCGAGCGCTACGCGGGGAGTGGCGGCGACATCAAGAACGCGGTGCTGAAGGCCGCCCAGGCCGCCGTCGCCGAGCCCGGCCCCGACGCGGAGAAGAAGATTTCGCAGCAGCACTTCGAGCAGGCGATGGAAGAGGTGCTCTCCGCCAAGCGGGTGATGGACCAGTCGCTCTTCGGCCAGCAGCCCCCGCAGCCTTTCCCCTGGGCCCCGCCCGCCACGCCGCCGGCCGACGACGACCTGCGCGACGAGGTGTCGGCGATCGGCGCGCGGCTGGTGGAGGTGGAGGACATGCTCACCGCCCTCCCCGCCACCCTCCGCCGCGACGACGACGGCACCGCGCGCCAGCTCCGGGAGATCATGACGCAGGCCGACGCGGCGTGGCGCAGCCGCTTCACCCTGCTCCTGGCGATCGCGGGGATGGCGCTCCTCGCCTCCATCGCCGCCCTCGTGGTGGCCGCGCTCAGCTGACCGCGATCTCCGGGGTGGAAGACCGCACTCTTCCGCCATCGCGCGAGCGATCTTTATACTGGTTCCACCACGCCCTCACTCCAGCCGCCCGTGCTCGTGTCCGTCCGTCCGGAACCCGTGGTGTATCAGGAGATGGCCCCGCGTGCGGGCGCCGCGACCCGGTCGCCCTCCGGCCCCGCGCCGCCGGACCGCGACCGCGGGGCGGGCGTGGAGCGCGAGGAAGGCGTTGCGATCGCCGAGCGGCCGAAGACGCGCAAGCCGTCGCTGTACCGCGTGCTGCTGCACAACGACGACTTCACGACCATGGAGTTCGTGGTGGAGGTGCTGGTGCGCCACTTCGACCACAGCCCCACGGGGGCGGCGGCGATCATGCTGCAGGTGCACCACCTCGGGGTGGGCGTCGCCGGCACCTACACCCGCGACGAGGCCGAGACCCGCATCGATCGCGTCACCACGGAAGCACAGGCCGCCGGCTACCCGCTCCTCCTGACCATGGAGCCCGAGTAGTCCGGGAGGATGATCGTCGTCAGGCGGTTCTGGTGGTGGCCCGTAACGACCGTCAGCCGTCCGTGGCAGACGCCATCCCGAGCGCCGCCGCCGCGCCGGAATGGAACGCGCAGTAAACCCGGCTGATGGCCGAGGACGTGGAGCCGACGATCGACCGGGGCTCCGCCAGACGACCGAAAACGCACTTTCGCACTTCGCACTCCCGCACTGCCGTCATGTCCACCCCCGCGCTTCGCCCCGAGCTGGAGATCAGCCTGCACCTGGCCGTGATGGAGGCGGCGCGGCGCGGGCACGCCTACGCCGGGCTGGAGCACCTCCTCTTCGCGCTGCTGCACGATGACGCCACCGCCGCCGCCGTCGCCTCCGCGGGCGCGAACGTCGAGCGGCTCAAGCGCCGCATCGACCGCTTCCTGAGCGAGGAGGTCAAGCCCGCCACCTCCACCCCGCGCGACACGGCCTCGCCCACGCTGGCCTTCCGCCGCGTGGTGCAGGCGGCCGCGCTGCAGGTGCTGCGCTCCGGGCGCGAGGAGGTCACCGGCGCGCACGTGCTCGCGGCGCTCTTCGAGGAGGAAGACGCCTTCGCGGTGCACTTCCTGGAGGAGGAGGGGGTGGACCGGCTGGCGGTGCTGCGGGCCGTCTCCCATGGCGGCGGGCGCCCCTCCACCGGCGTCACCCGCGTCGAGGTTCCCGCCGGCGCCGAGGCCGAGGACGAAGGGGACGAGCGGGGCGCGCCCGGCGAGGCGCTGGAACGCTTCACCGCCAACCTCGGCCGGCTGGCGGCCGCGGGGCGGCTGGACCCGCTGATCGGCCGCGAGAAGGAGATCGGCCGCGCCATCCACGTCCTCGCCCGGCGGCGGAAGAACAACCCGCTCTTCGTCGGCGACCCCGGCGTGGGGAAGACCGCGCTCGCCGAGGGGCTGGCGCTCAGGATCCATCGCCGCGAAGTGCCGCGAGCGTTGCAGAACGCCGAGATCTTCGCGCTGGACCTGGGCTCGCTGCTCGCGGGGACGAAGTACCGCGGCGACTTCGAGGAGCGGCTGAAGGCGGTGCTGAAGGAGCTCGAGGCGCGGCCCGGGGCCATCCTTTTCATCGACGAGATCCACACCGTCGTGGGCGCGGGGAGCACCTCCGGCGGGAGCATGGACGCCTCCAACCTGCTCAAGCCGGCGCTGGCCGCCGGATTGCGCTGCATCGGCTCCACCACCTACGAGGAGCACCGCGCGCACTTCGAGAAGGACCGCGCCCTCGCCCGCCGCTTCCAGAAGATCGACGTCCCCGAGCCCGGCGTGGAGGAGACGGTGCAGATCCTGGAGGGGCTGCAGCCGCGCTACGAGGAGTTCCACCGCGTCCGCTACGCCCCCGGGGCGGTGCGCGCGGCGGCCGAGCTCTCCGCCCGCCACCTGCACGACCGCCGCCTCCCCGACAAGGCCATCGACGTGCTCGACGAGGCCGGCGCCGACGTGCGCCTCGCCACCGCCGCCGACGACGGCGCCGAGTGGCCGGCGGTGGGAGAAGAGGTGGTGGAGCGCATCCTCGCCTCCATGGCGCAGATCCCCCCGCGCACGGTGGCCGCGAGCGACCGCGACCGGCTGCGCACGCTGGAAGACGAGCTGAAGCGCCGCGTGTTCGGGCAGGACCCGGCGGTCCGGCAGGTGGCCGCGGCCATCAAGCTGGGCCGCGCCGGGCTCCGCGACCCGCGCAAGCCGATCGGCGCCTTCCTCTTCACCGGTCCCACCGGGGTGGGGAAGACGGAGGTCGCCCGCGCGCTCGCCGAGGTGCTGGGGATCGAGCTGATCCGCTTCGACATGAGCGAGTACATGGAGCGGCACACCGTCTCGCGGCTGATCGGCGCGCCGCCGGGATACGTGGGCTTCGACCAGGCGGGGCTCCTCACCGACGCCGTCACCCGCACCCCGCACGCGGTGCTCCTGCTCGACGAGATCGAAAAGGCGCACCCCGACGTCTTCAACCTGCTGCTGCAGGTGATGGACTACGGGCGGCTGACCGACAACAACGGCAAGCAGGCCGACTTCCGCAACGTGGTGCTGGTGATGACCAGCAACGTGGGCGCGGAGGAGATCTCCCGCCGCCGCGCCGGCTTCGCCCCCGGAACGGCCGCACCGGGCGACGACGACCGGGCCTTCGAGCGCACCTTCCCGCCCGAGTTCCGCAACCGGCTGGACGCGCGCATCGCCTTCGCGCCGCTCTCGGCGGCCGTAATGGAGCGCATCGTCGACCGGATGGTGGGCGAGGTGCGGGAGCGTCTCGCGGCGAAGGGCGTGCGCCTGACCCTGACCGACGCGGCGCGGAGCTGGCTCGCCGAGCGCGGGCTCGACCCGCTGATGGGCGCCCGCCCGCTCGCCCGCCTGGTGCAGGAGGAGCTGCTCCGGCCGCTCGGCGACGAGATCCTCTTCGGCGCGCTGGAGCACGGCGGCACCGCCGAGGCCGGCGTGGCCGACGGCGCGCTCACGCTGGCCTGTTCTCCGCTGCCGGTCGAAATGTCGCAGAGTGAGCCGGGCTCGCCGGTCTGACACATCGCGGCGTCAGGGGAGCGCTGCGAAACTGTGAACCACTTTGGTGCAAACCTTGCCATAAAGCGGCATCCGTGGCGTAATAAGGGTGTTTCCTGATACTGGAGGGAGGAGCAGGCGCATAAAAATGTTGGCGTTTTTCCGCAGATGGATGTAGTATACACAAAGTGTACAGAAACAACCGCAAAAGGCGACGAGGAGAACCGATAGATGAAGGCCACTCGCACCAAGTCCGCAGCGGCACGTGCCCCGCGGCGCTGGCGCACCCCTCCGCCGCTCACGCGTGGGTCGGCGGAGTCGCTGGAGGGGATGGACATCCTGCGCGAGGTGCCGGGCGAGACCGGAGTGCTCCTCTGGCAGGCCTACCGGAACGTGATGTTCTGGGCGACCGCCGAGCCCGAGGAGCGCGGCACCCTGTTCGCCCCCGACGCTGCGCAGCGGCGTCTGAGCGAGCTCCTCGCCGCCGATCTCCCCTCGGCCATCGTCGACGCGCTGGTCGCGGTGGGCCGCATGCTGGGCGCCCCGCAGGCCA
The DNA here is from genome assembly GCA_045803205.1 of Longimicrobiaceae bacterium. Lineage (GTDB taxonomy): Bacteria > Gemmatimonadota > Gemmatimonadetes > Longimicrobiales > Longimicrobiaceae > Longimicrobium. Next base: position 17,295 of record JBJMPM010000103.1, on the reverse strand, counting down.
CCTCCGGCGAGTCCATCGCCGACGCCTGCCGCACCGTCTCCGACTGGGCCGACGAGCAGGGCTACGACGCGACCGCCCTCGCCTACACCCAGGCCGCCGCCCTCGCCAGCCCGCGCGACGCGACGCTCGCGCTCGCGGTCGGCAGGCTGGCCCGCCAGCGCAACGAGCTCCCCCGCGCCGAGACCTGGTACCGGCACGCCATCATGATCGCGCGCCAGACCGGCGACTGGGAATCGTACGGCCGGGCGTATCTCGCGTTGGGCAACATGGCTCGCGAGCGCGGCAACTTCCCCCTCTCGCACCGCATGCACATCAAGGCGCTGCGCTCGGGGAAGCGGAAGGGGCTCATGCCCATCGTCGGCCGGGCTTCCCACGACCTGTTCGTCATCGCGACCGAGACAGGCCGTTCGGAACAGGCGGAGCACTTTGCCCGCCAGGCGTTCCGTGCATACGGCGCCGAACATGAGCTGCTTCCGGCGTTGGCGCACGACATTGCCTACTACTGGATGGATCAGGGGTATTTTGCCCGCGCCTTGCCGGTATTCGAGGTTTTGCAGCCGTTGCTCCCGGAGATGAAGAACCAGCTCCGCGTCAGGTCCAACCTCATCCGCGCGGCAGGTGGCGCAGGGGACCGGGAGAAATTCCGGAAGACGTGGAACGAGGCGATGAAGCTCACCCGCGAGCCAGAGGTCAGTTCGGTCCTGGCCAACTCACTGCTGGAGATGGCACGCGGCGCCACCAGCATGGGTGAGTGGGATCGGGCCGAGCAGGTTGCGGAGCGTGCGGTTGCCGTTGCGACCGAGCGCAATGAGCCTGCAGTGATCCTGCGGGCCGAAAGTGTTCTCGAGTCGATTCGCAGGGGCCGTGTGGTCGAGCGCACCCAAGCCGCGCGTGCAGGTCGCGCATCCGACCAAGCCGATGCTCTCGCGCACGAGATGGTGCGCTCGCTCGAGCATCGTGCCGTCGCAAAGGTTTGAAGACGTACAAGCAGACGGGCCGGCCGGATTGCTCCGGCCGGCCCGTTTTCGCTTGTAGACTGGAACAGCTCAGGAGCCGCTGCCAATCTGGCCGTTGGCGACGGCCTGGCACTGCCAGCTGAGTGAGCCATCGGCGTTGATGATGACGGTCAGCATGCAGTTGCCGGTGCCACCACCGGTGTCGTTGATGCTGCCGCCGCCTTCGTCCCCACCCACCGATTCGTCGAAGCTGGGGCGGGCCGGGGTCGCCGGGGCGGTGATGCTGTCAGCGCTGCAGGCGGCAAGCAGAGACGCGGCGACGCAGGCCAGGAGGAACCGGGCGGTCTTCATGGGTGTTCCAGGTTTGTAGTGGGGGACAGCGGAACGGAGACGTGGACACCGTCCACGATGTAGAATAGTGTGCGCACGGGGCGGTGCACGCCCAATCTCCGTTGCCCTGTGACCATATAATTCCCGACACGCATGGTTCCCAATCAGCGTCCGCTCATCGTAATGCACTCGAACAGTGCGTTCAGGGAGCGGGTGCGCCGCGTGAGCGGCAAGACCTTCGACTGCAGCTTCCTTCCCGACTGGGAGTCGCTGCGGGCGGCGATCAGCGACGCGCCGCCCGCGGCGCTGCTGGTGGTGGACCCGTACGCGGCCGGGAACGGCGACGCCATGCAGCTCTCGCCGCAGCTCCGGGCGCTCCTCTGGGAGTTCCCGTCCGCCACCGTGCTCGCCGCCATGGAGCTGCGACCCGGGCGCTCGCACGACGTGCGCACGCTGGGGGAGTGGGGCGTCACCGACATCATCTCCATCGGCGAGGAGGACACGCACGAGGCGATCTCGCGGCGGCTGCGCGGGGCGCAGGGGCGGCCGCTGCAGAACCTGCTGCAGCGCTGCCTTCCCACCAGCATATCGGGGCGCGCGCGGACGCTGCTGATGGCCGCGGCCGAGGTGGTGTCGATGGGCGGGCGCGGACGCGACCTGGCGCGCTCGCTCCACCTTTCCGAGCGCACCGTGCTGCGCTGGTCCGAGCGCTCCGGGCTCCCGCCCCCGCGCCGGCTGATGGCGTGGATGCGCATCCTGCTGGCGGCGTCGCTGCTCGACGACCCGGGGCGCACGGTGCTGAGCGTGGCCTACGCCTGCGGCTACTCGTCGGACAGCAGCCTGCGGCGCGCCATGCAGGACTTCCTGGGCACCATTCCCACCACCCTGCGGCGCGAGGGGGCCTTCTCGCGGGCCTCGCGGCTCTTCCTGGAGGAGCTGGCGGAGGTGCGGAGCTGGGGGAAGGAGCAGTGGAAGGAGCGGGCGCTGGAAGAGGGTCGCCGCCCGCGGCGGAAGGAGCGGCGAAAGAAGGGGGGCTGAGCGACGATCCGTCGCCAGCCCCTTCCGTCATCCCCCGTCTTCCGCCGTCCGGGGCGGGCGTGCCACCGGCGGGCGCGCCGGGTCCCAGTCGAAGAGGCGCAGCGCGAAGGGCGGACCCTCGACCACGATCGCGCCGAGCCAGCCGGGGCCGGGGTCCAGCTCGCGGATGGTCCAGCGCTCCGCCTGCGCGGGGTCGCCGCGGGTGGCGAGGAGGCGCGCCGGCTCGCCGGGGCGCAGCGTCACGTCGAAGCAGTCGAGCGGCATCGACAGCCCCTCGCCCACCGCCTTGATGTAGGCCTCCTTGCGCGTCCAGCAGGTGAAGAAGGCGGCGTCGCGCTCCTCCTCGGGGATGGTGTCGTAGACCTGGTTCTCGGGGACGGAGAAGAAGCGGCGGGCCACGGCGTCGCGGTCGACCACGCGGTGCACCGGCTCCAGGTCGATCCCCACCTCGCGCTCCCGCACCAGCGCCACCAGCAATCCGTCTTCCGCGTTCGAGACGTTGAAGCGGATCCCGCTCTCCGCCCCGGGGCCGTCGAGCGCGGGCTTGCCGTGCGCGGCGTGGCGGTAGCGGATGGCGGTGGGGGCGACGCCGAGGTAGCGGGCCAGCAGCAGCCGCTGGATCCCCCGCCCGGCGATGAAGCGCCCGCGGTGCACCTCGAACTTGAAGCGCGCGGCGCGGACCTGCTCCTCGTCGGAGAGGAGCGCGTGGAGACGGGTGAGCTCGGCCGGGTTCGCGGCGAGCGAGGCACGCCAGACGTGGACCTCGCCCTCGGCCAGGCGGGGGGCGGCGGGGCCGGGCTCCCAGGCGTCAGGCACGGGGCGCGTGGGCGATGCGCGCCAGGTGCGGCCACAGCTCGCGGCCGAGCTCCTGGAGCACGCGGTCGCGGTCTTCGTGCAGGAAGAAGTGGCCGCCGGGGAACACGACGTAGCGGAATTCACCGCCGGCCTGTTCCTTCCACGCCTCCACCTGCCAGAGCGGGACCTCCTCGTCGGTGGCGCCGCCGTAGGCGGAGAGCGGCAGGGCGAGCGGCGGTCCGGGGACGAACTCGTAGGTCTCGCCAAGGGCGAAGTCGGCGCGGAGGAGCGGCTCGACCAGCGCCATCATCTCCTCGTTCTGCAGCACCTCCTCGGGGGTGCCGCCGAAGCGGCGGAGCTCCGCCACGAACTCGTCGCGCGGGAGGGCGTGGATGGGCGGGTCGGTGATCTCCACCTGCGGCGCCGGCCGTCCGGAGACGAACAGGTGCAGCGGGAGCGGGCGCCCCTGCGCGCGCAGGAGCCGCGCGAGCTCGAATGCCATCAATCCCCCGTTGCTGTGGCCGAAGAGGGCGAAGGGGAGATCCATGTACGGCGCGAGCACCTCGCCCAGCTTCTCCACCAGCGGCATCAGCGCGGCATAGGGCTTCTCCGCCAGCCGGCTCTCGCGGCCGGGGAGCTGCACGGGAACCACCTCGATGCCCGGCGGGAGGGACTCCTGCCAGCGGCCGTAGATGGAGGCGCCGCCCCCGGCGTACGGGAAGCAGAAGAGGCGCAGCCGGGCGTCGGCAACGCGGCGGGGGAACACGACCCAGGGGTCGCGGGCGGGTCGCTGCATCACGGCAGGGTCTGTTCGAACGGTGGATGAAGGCGATGCGCGTCCGCCGGGAGGCACTCTCCCTGGCGCTACGCGCCGGTCCCTCCCCCAAGCAGCCTGGAGGAGGGACAGGGGCTCGCTTCGCTCGCGGCACTTCCCACGGACCGCCGCGGGCGCACGGAGCGCGTGCCACGTTACCGCGGCGGCGGCGGGGGCGATAGTCCGCGCAGGCGGACTTCGTGTCGTTGTCGCAGCGGCTCAGCCGCCCTGCCCGGTGTGCCGTCCCTCCAGCTCGCTGCGGGCGATGGTGAGCTGCTGGATCTGGGTGCTCCCCTCGATGATCTCCATCACCCGCGAGTCGCGCAGGTAGCGCTCGACCGGGTACTCCTCGCTGCACCCGTTGGCGCCGTGGATCTGCACCGCGTCCAGCGCGGCGCGGGTGGCGGCGGTGGAGGCGACGTACTTGGCCACGAAGGTCTCGTGCGCCGCGGCCGGGTCGCCGGCGTCGCGCAGCCAGCCGGCGCGCAGGCAGAGCCAGTGCGCCGCGCGGTACCCGGCGGCCATCTCCGCCAGCATCCGCTGCACGAGCTGGTGCTCGCCGATCGGCACGCCGTACTGCTCGCGGCGGGCGGCATAGTCCAGCGACGCGTCCAGGCAGGCGCGGATCAGCCCCGCGGTGCCGCAGGCCACGCTGTAGCGCCCCACCTCGAGCGTGGCGACCGCCACCGCCAGGCCGAAGCCGGCGCCGGCCACGCGCGCCTCCTTCGGCACGCGGCAGCCGTCCAGGCGCAGCTCGGCCAGCATGGAGGCGCGGGTGCCGGTGATCCCCCGCAGCGACGAGACCTCCAGCCCCGGCGTGCCGCGCTCCAGCAGGAAGGCGACCGGCTTTCCCTCCGCCTTCGCGAAGAGGAGGAAGAGGTCGGCGATCTGGCCGTAGGTGGTCCACTTCTTCCGCCCGTGGAGCACGTACCCGTCGCCGTCGGGCGTCGCCGTGGTCCGGACGGCGGCGGCGTCGCTCCCCACCTCGGGCTCGCTGAGCGCGAAGGCGCCGATCGCCTCGCCGCGGGCGAGGGGGCCGAGCCAGCGCTCCTTCTGCGCGCGCGAGCCCCAGCGGAGCACCGCGTGCGCCGCCATGGAGTGCACGGTGAGGAGCGAGCGCAGCGACGAGCAGCCGCGCCCCAGCTCCTCGTTCAGCAGGCCGAAGGTCACCCAGTCCATCCCCGCCCCGCCCTGCTCGCGCGGGATCACGGCGCCGAGCCACCCCGTCGCCGCCAGCGCGCGGATCACCTCCGGCGGCGTACTCGCGGCGCGGTCCCAGGCGCCGGCGTGCGGGGCCACGTGCGCGGCGACCCAGGCAGCGAACTCCGCGCGGGCGGCGGCCTGCGCGGGGCCCAGCTCCATCCGCAGCGCGCCCTCGGCGGGCGGCGGCGCGGGATCGGTCACGCCACCGCGGCGCCGAGCTTCCGCTGCACGAACGCGGTGAGCGCGTCGATGCTGCGGAAGTTGTCGATCTCCAGGTCCTCGGACTCGCAGGCGACGCCGAAGCTCGACTCGACGAACTGCACGAGCTGCATGGCGAACATGGAGTTCACGTAGCCGGTGGCGAACAGGTCCTCGCCGTCCTGAAGGTCGTGCCCGCGCATGAAGCGCGCGACGAACTCGCGCAGCCGCGCGCGGATCTCTTCCTCGGTCATTGCGGTCCTCGGGGGGTCAGGCGCCCGGCACGGAGTAGTCGAAGAAGCCGCGGCCGTTCTTGCGGCCGTGCAGCCCCGCGTCGACCATCTTCTTCAGCAGCGGGCAGGGGCGGTACTTGGAGTCGCTGTAGCTCTCGTACAGCACTTCCACGCTGTAGAGGATGGTGTCGAGCCCGATCAGGTCGGCGGTGGCGAGCGGCCCCATCTTGTGCCCGAAGCAGGTCACGAAGATGCGGTCGACGTCCTCGGCCGTGGCCACCTGGTCCTGCACCAGCCAGACGGCCTCGTTGATGGTGAGCATCAGCACCCGGTTGGAGACGAAGCCGGGCATGTCGTTCACCACGATCCCCTCCTTCCCCATCGCCCGCAGCAGCGCGAGCGCCGTGTCGACGGTGGACGGGGAGGTGTGGAAGGCGCGGATCACCTCGACCGTGGGCTTGAGCGGCACGGGGTTCATGAAGTGCATCCCCAGCACCCGGTCGGGCCGCCGGGTGAGCGAGCCGATGCGGGTGATGGAGTACGCCGAGGTGTTGGCCGCGAAGCAGGCGCGCGGCGGGCAGACGGCGTCGAGCACGGGGTAGATGGGGCTCTTCGCCTCCCACTTCTCGGTCACGTTCTCCACCACGAAGTCGGCCTCGGCGAAGCCGTCGTACGAGGTGGTGAAGGTGATGCGCTCCAGCACCTCGGCCGCGGGGGGGCCGCCCTTCTGCTTCGAGAACATCCCGTGGAAGCGCAGGCCCCGCGCGATCTCGTCGCGCGCGTGCGCCAGCACCCCTTCGCCGAGGTCGAGGAGGAGCACGCGGTGGCCGGTCTGCGCCAGGTTCTGCGCCACGCCCACCCCCATCACCCCGGCGCCCACGACGCCGATCGTGTGCAGCGCCGCCTGGTCTTCCGCCATCAGGCCGTATCCGTCTGGTGAACATGGTTGTCCGCGCCCGGGAACGGCGTCTCACGCGGAGGCGCGGAGGCACGGAGAGCGCGCGGCCGGCGCCGCGTCCCCGACCCGTCTCGGGGACGCAGCACCTGGGCACCTGGTACCGGGCAGCGATCAGCCCAGCCCGGCCTCTTCCATCTTCTTGCGCAGCGAGAGGGGGCGCATGTCGGTCCACACCTCCTCGATCCAGGCGAGCACCTCGGGCTTCAGGCCGTGCTTGCCGGCGTCGCGCCACCCCAGCGGCAGCTCGCGGTCGGCGGGCCAGATCGAGTACTGCTCCTCGTCGTTCACCACCGCCATGTAGATGGTGGTGTCTTCGCGCTCGTCGCTCATCTCATCCTCTCTCGGGTTTGTGGGTGTGGCAGCGCCGGCGGGGTCACCCCGTCGCGGCGACTTCGAGCTCCTCGTCCGCCGGCTCGGGCGGGGGAGGCGGAGCGTGGGTCGGGTGCGGCGCGTCGGCGACGTCGCGCTCCACGTGGCGGATGCTGGGCACCAGCCAGCCGGCCAGCGCGGTGAGCGCCATCAGCACGCCGATCGCCAGGAACATCAGGGCGATGCCGCGCCCCTTCCCCACGCCGATCAGGGTGCCGGCGCTCCCGGCCAGGGCGCCGCCGGGGGCCAGCAGCGGCTCGAACACGCGGTCGGCGAGCGGGCCGGCGACCAGCACCGACAGCGGCATGATCGACGAGGTGACCATGCGGCGCAAGGCGAAGACGCGGCCCAGCAGCTCCTGCGGCGTCTTGCTCATCCAGATGGCCGAGCTGCTGGCCGTCACCAGCGGGCTCGACGCGGCCCAGACGAACACCGCGCCCACGATCAGCGGCACCGAGGGGCGCAGCCCCAGCGCGGCGGTGCAGAGCCCGGCCACCCCCGCGAAGCCGAGCACCGCCGCAACGCGCCGCTTCGGCCCGCCCCAGATCCCCATCGCCACGCCGCCCAGGATGGCGCCGACGCCGGCCGCGGCCTGCACGCCGGCGAGTTGCTCGGGGCGGGCGAAGGAGAGCACCATCGGCCCCAGCAGCGGGTTGACGAAGCCGCCCCAGAAGTTGGTGACGGCGAAGAACGCCAGCAGCCCGAAGAGCCCCGGCCGCGCGCGGATGAAGCGCAGCCCCGCCGCCGCATCGCGCATGAAGCGCCGCCCGGCGGCCAGCCAGGCGGGCCCCGCCACCACCACCTCCTCCGGCGCCTCGGCGCGCGGGGGGCGGGGGATGGAGACGAAGAGGAGGCCCCCGACGGCGGCGACGAAGGTCGCCGCGTCGATCAGCATGATCTTCCCCAGCCCGATGGTGACCACCAGCGCGCCGCCCAGCAGCGGGGCCGCGATCATGCTGGCGGGCCCCAGAAGCTGCACCAGGCTGATCGCGCGCGCATAGTGGCGGTGCGGCACCAGCGCGGCGATGGAGGCGGTGAAGGCGGGCTCCTGGAAGGCGGAGATGGCCGAGGTCACCACCGTGGCCAGGAAGAGCCACCAGAGCTCGAAGCGGCCGGAGAGCACCAGCGTCGCCAGCAGCAGCGTCATCACCGCCGAGCCGGTGTCGGCGGCGATCAGCACCGTGCGCCGGTCCCAGCGGTCCACGAGGGTGCCCGCGATGGGCGCCAGCAGCAGCGCCGGGACCATCCAGGCGAAGATCAGGAGACCGAACTGCTCGGCGGAGCCGGTCTGCTGGAACACCACCACGGGGACGGCGAACCCGGTGAGCCCCGACCCCAGCGCCGAGACGAGCTGCCCCGCCCAGATCACCAGGAAGGAGCGCATCTCGCCCAGGGACTCGCGCCACGTCGTCTGCTCGGCAGCCTCAGCCATCTACCCGGTTCTATCCGCACGGCCGCGGGCGTGCGGCGGCCGATCTACGTCGCATGGACGGGAGGCTCCGGGACGGCGGACCGCCGCTCCCGGAGCAGGGGCCGCCAATCTAATACCTTTGACGCTCGTTTTGAATCACCCCCGGCACATCTCGCCACTCCGCCACAGCGTGGACGCAGACGGGGCGATACGAATGTGCCATCGCTTGTGCGCATCCGCGCCTGCCGACGGCCATTTCGCCCTCTCGCGCCTGCCTCCTGCGGACGTCATCCTGAGGGCGGTCACCCGGTTTCTGCGTCATGCACCGCGCGTCGCAGCCCGAAGGATCTGTAGCGGAGGTTCGAGCGTCACTCCGGCTATGTCGCTGTGCCGGCTACAGATCCTTCGGTCGCCGCCGGAGGCTTGTGCTGCCGCCGGTCCAGCGCCGCGGCTCCCTCAAGAGGGGGTTGCTAAACGCGCACATTCCCGCGGCACTACAGGTGTCATCCTGAGGCCCGGCCACACGGGTCCTGGGGTCCGCGCTGCAGACGGCAGGGCCGTGAGGATCTGGCCGAGGAATGCGCAGGAGCCTGCCGCGGAAGCCCGCACGATCGACGCGTCCACGCCGGCGCTCGTCGATGCCTGGCTTTTCCTGCGTGGCATCGACGAGTGAACGTGAGGCCGTGGCTTCCGCACGAGCTTCCGCAGCCGGCTCTGGCGTGACCGCAATCAGATCCTCACGGCCCTGCCGCCATCGGAGTGAACGCTGGTTATATTACACGTGGCCGGGCCTCAGGATGACACCCAGGGTGTCCGAACCATGGGTTCAGCAACACCCTCTCACGATGACGTTCGTGGGGAGGCGAGGCTTAGCGATGGGCAGGAGCCGATCCTATCGGCCACCCTCCAGGAGCTCGTTCAGCGCGATGTACCAGCGTGCCTTCTCGGCGAAGGGGATGCGCGCGAGGCCGCTGGGGCTCGGGAGCACGAAGTCGGCGACGCCGGGAACGAGGGAGCTCTCCTGCAGTCCCCACGGCGCCCGCGCCACGCCGGCCGCGCGAAGGTAGACGCCCTTGCCGTTGTAGGCGACGACTTCGGGACGAAGCCGCTCCACGAGGGTGCGGACGCGCGCGGCGCCGGCCCGGTACTCGGCGGCGGTCACGTCGTGCGCGGCGCGGGTGGGGCGCTTCACCAGGTCGGTGATCCCGATCCCCAGCCCGGGGAGGAGCGCGTCTTCGGCGAAGGCGAGGCGGCGCGGGGTGAGCTCGCCGGCGGCGAGCAGGTCCCAGAAGCGGTTGTTGCGGCCGGCGTAGTAGTGCCCCAGCCGGGCGGCGCGCACGCTCGGGTTGTAGCCGACGAAGAGGAGGCGGAGGCCCGGGCCCAGCAGGTCGGGGAGGGTGCGGATGCGCTCCCCCTCCCACTCGTACTCCTCCCCGGTCACGGCGCCGCGACGATGTCAGCCGGAGCCGGCGGCGCCGCGGCAGAGCTCGCGGAGGCGGTCCTCGGCGCCCTCGAGCTCGGAGACCAGGCGGCGCACCTCGGCGGTGGAGGCGGCGTTGGGGAGGTTGGCCACCACCTCGGCGCCGCCGTCGCGGGGGAGGAAGACCACGGTCGCCTTCCACCCCTCCACCCCCGTGGCCTTGCGCGCCACCAGGTCCACGCTGAACTCGCGGCCGTCCACCTCCAGCCGGCTGGCCAGCCGGTGCTCCTTCCACGAGGAGCTGCGCGAGAGTGCCATGGGTCCGTCCGCTCCGGTTCCGATCAGGGGGTGCTCCGCCCGCCGGGGCGGTTGTCGCGCGGGGACGGAGCTTGCATGTTACCGGCTGCCGCCCGCGCCGCTCCGCGCAAGATAAGCGGACGGAGCGAGCCCCGGCAAACGCCCACCCCGGCACCCCCTGAGAGCCATGCCGTCGCCCGTGTCGCTGTGGCACCAGCGCCTCCCCGAAGAGATCGACCGCGAGCTCGAGCGCGCCGAGGCGTTCGCGCGCGAGGACATGGTCCACGAGCACGCCGAGCTCGCCAGCGACCTGGTGGGCATCCTGGCCCCGCGCATGCCCTTCGACGAGGCGATCGACCGCTACCTGGAGAGCATGGGGCTGGAGGGGGAGGACGCCGAGGCGGTGGGGAGCCGCGCGTTGGTGGTGCTGGACGAGCGCGAGATCCGCGAGGACCTGGCGCGCGAGGGGACGCGCGGGTGGGGGTTCGACTGGCGCTACGCCACGCCGCTGGGGGCGTTGCGCTTCATCCAGCGGCAGCGCAAGCGCAGCGCCGAGGAGCAGCTCTGGCTGGAGCTGGCCGCCGCGCGCGCCGAGGAGCGCATCGCCGACGCGCACGCGCGCCACGCGCAGGTGTTCGTGGACGTGCTGCACGAGGAGGTCGACCCCACGCGCGCGGTGGAGCTGTACGTGGAGCGGCTGAACCTCCCGGAGACGCGCGCGCGCATCGTGTACCAGCGCGTGCTGGCGCGGCTGGCGGAGCGGCTGCTTCCCCGCCTGAACGACGACGAGGCGGAAGCGACCGTGGCCGGCGAGGCGGAGTCTCCGGCCGCCCCGGCGCCGGCCGCGGACGCATCTCCCGGGGCGGCGCCGGCCGCGGCCGCGGGGGAGTCCCCGGCCTGACCCGGCGGCGCAAGCGCGCGCCAGCATGGACCTTGCACCCCGCCGCCCGCCGAGGGGCGCGGGGTGCTCTCGCGTTCCGAGAACCGCATTCAATTTCCGGATGACGATGCCGACGATGCCGAGGAAGGAGACCGCCGCCGCGGCCGCACTGGTGCTGCTGCTCGCCGCGTGCGGGGGCGACAAGAAGGGGGCGGGGGATGGGACGCGCGCGGGGGGCGACACCACCGTCGCCGCGTCGAAGGACTCGGGCGCCGCGGCGGGACAGCAGGCGGCGCAGTCCCCCGCCGCGCCGGGGAACGACAACGGGCCGAAGGCGAAGACGGGGCCGAACGAGCTCGGGAGGTTCCTGGTGCTGGAGTACCACCGCATCGGCCCGAACGAGGGGGAGTGGTACCGCTCGGAGGAGCACTTCCGCAACGACCTGCGGATGCTCTGGGAGCGGGGATACCGCCCGGTGACCATGCGCGACGTGGCCAGCGGGAACATCAACCTCCCGGCGGGGACGAGCCCCGTGGTGTTCGTGTTCGACGACTCGTCGCAGGGGCAGTTCTACTATCTCCCCAACGGCCAGATCGACCCGCACACCATGGTGGGGATGTGGGAGGCCTTCCGCGCGCAGAACCCGGGGTGGAGCGGCGGGGCGACGTGGTGCGTGCTCCCCGGCGCGGAGCACCCGTCGAACTTCTGGGGGGAGAAGAAGAGCCGGGAGATCCCGAAGGCGGAGCGCGAGGCGACCATCCGCAAGAAGGTGAGCTTCCTGCTGGAGCACGGCCACGAGATCTGCAACCACACCATGTGGCATGCGAAGCTCTCGCAGTTCAACGACGCCTTCGTGCAGGACCAGATCGGGAGCGGGCAGGACTCCATCGCCACCTACCTCCCGCAGAACTACCCGTGGACGACCTTCGCGCTGCCGCTGGGGCTGTGGCCGAAGACGCGGTCGCTCGCCTGGCACGGCACCTACCGCAACGGGAAGACGTACGACAACAAGGTCGTGCTCGAGGTGTCGGGCGGGCCGCAGCAGTCGCCCTTCGACCGCGCGTGGAACCCGCACTCGGTGAAGCGCTTCATCGCCGCGCCGAACGCGCTGGAGCGCCAGCTCGCCGCGTGGGACCAGAACCCGGCGGAGCGCTACGTCTCCGACGGCGACCCGAACACCGTCACCTTCCCGCAGCGGCTGGCGGGGAACCTGAACCAGTCTGCGCTCGGGAACCGGCGCGCGAACCCGGTCCCGTAACAGCAGATTTCACACGGAGACGCAGAGGACCAGGGAGAGCCGCGGCGCTCTCCCTGGTCCTCTGCGTTCGCGTGTGACGAAGCTGTCAGCCGAGGCGCTTGGGCTCTTCGGCGGGGGGCGCGGGCGGCACCGCGGGCGGGGGCGGCGGCGTCTGCTGCAGGTAGCTCTGCTGCTGGCTGTTCTGCACCGACTGCTCGTCCATGCCGTTCAGCGAGCGCTTGAAGTCGCGGATCCCCTTGCCCATGCCGCTCGCCAGCTCGGGGAGCCGCTTGGCGCCGAACAGGAGGAGCAGCACGGCGAACACCAGGATCATCTCGAAGGGACCGAGACCGAGCATGGGACCTCCTCAGAAAAAGCGAAGCGCGGCGGGGCCGCGTGACGATGGCGACGGTTGGAACGCTTCCGCACAAAGATACCTGCATCCGCCCCGCGCCACAATGGCGCCGGCATCCTCCTTCGTGCGTCCCAAGTCGCGCAGGTACAACACGTTAGAGAGAGTCGAGAACCACGCGCACGCCTCAAGACGTCATCCTGAGGCCGGTCGCCCCCGGATTCTCCTCCGCAGAAGACCGTGCAGGCCGAAGGATCTATCACCGCGTCAGCACGTGAGACGGCGAGAAAAGGTTCAGGCGGGGCGGCGACGACTCGTTCGCCCATACCCTCGGCTAAGTGCTTGCACCGGCTATAGATCCTTCGGCCTGCATAGAATCGAGAAGCCGAAGTCACAGCGTGGCCGGCCTCAGGATGACGTCCTTTGGGGACGAGGGGTTCCGGTCTCTCAGGTGCACCCCTGCTCAGGGCGGGGGGAGGGCGACCAGCACCGCGGTCGCCAGGATCACGGCCACGCCGGCGGCCAGCTCCGTGGCCGCGCTCCGCCGCAGCCGCGCGGGGGCGGTGGGGGCGTGCAGCTCGGGGAGGATGAAGCGCCAGTTGTAGAAGCCGAGCCACGCCACCACGGCCAGGAGCATGAGCTTCAGCAGCAGCGTGCGCCCGTACGCCGTGTCCCAGAGCTGGTGGACGGCGCCCAGGTGGAAGAGCGAGTTCGCCACGCCCGTGGCCCCGGCCAGCGCGCCCCCGGCGAGGGCCACGGGGGAGAAGGCGCGCACCATGCGCGCGAAGGCATCGGTGCGCTCGCCCTCCGCGGCGAAGGCGGCGGCGGGGAGGCCGGCCAGCACCAGCGTTCCCAGCGTCCCCACCCAGGCGCCGGCGCCGAGGACGTGCAGCCAGTCCGACGCCAGCGCCAGCGCCGTCCCCCGCTCGACGGCGGCGGCGTGGCCGCTGAGGGCGGGGACGGCGGCGAGGAGGAGGGCGGCCACCGCGGCGCCCATCCACCCCACCGAGCGGCCGTGCGGCGCGCGCGCCACCATCAACCCGATGAAGAAGGCCACGGTGGCGACCGCCTGCAGCGTCCACCCCATCCCCCAGACGGTGCCGGTGAGCAGCCGCTTGAGCGAATCGCCCGCGAAGGCCTCGCCGGCGCCGTTCAGCGCGACACTCTGCAGCCAGAGCCGCGCCAGCACCGTGAGCGCCGAGAGCGCCGCCGCCGCCGCGGCCAGGTACCACGCGCCCTCGGCCGCGCGCTCCACCACCGGCCGGAACGCCGGGTCCTTCCGCAGGCGGCGGAGGACGAAGAGGTCGAAGGCCGCCGCGCCGATCATCCCCAGCAGCGCCAGCAGCCCTCCCCAGCGCACCAGCACCGGGAGCGGCGACGAGGGGTCGGACCAGTGCGCCTCCTCGTCGCCGGCCTCGTCGTCCGCTGCGTCGCCCGACGGCCGGGTGGATGCCGCGGCGGCGACGACGGGGCGGCTGCGGAGCACGGTGAAGTGGAAGGTGCCGTGCACCACGTGCCCGTCGCGCGCGGCGCTGCGCCAGGCGACGGCGCAGGGGCCGGGGGGAAGGAGGCGGGGGAGGGAGAAGACGAAGGCGCGCCCGCCGGAGCCCGGCACCTCCGCCAGCCGTCCGGCGGCGACGGTGTCCGTGCCGGAGGTGACCACCAGGAGGGTCATCCCCGGCGCGACGCGGGTGGTGAACTCCAGGCGGATGCGGCCCAGCGTGTCGGGCACCGTGTCGCCCGCGCCGGGGGTGCTGGCGCGCAGGCCGGTGTGCGCCGCCGCCGGCGCGGGGTGCGCGAGCGCGGCGGCGGCGGCCAGCGCGGCCGCCGCCAGCAGGCGCGGCGCGAGGGCCCGCGCGCCGCGGAGCATCAGGGCTGTGCCGCGGGCGCCATCGCGTCCGCCGCCGGTTCGATCGGGTGATGCATCAGCGTCATGTCGTCGAGCACGCCGTACGATCCCATCCGCATGGGCCCGCCGCCGAAGAAGAGGCGGAAGCCCGCCGAGAGGGTCCAGAAGGAGTCGTCGCCGAACTGGAGCCGCGGGTCCACCCCGGTGCGCTCCGACCGGACGCGGTGGTGCTGCACCTCGGCGAAGGGCCGCGTGGCCACACCGCCGCCCGCGAGGTCGAACTCGTAGCCGAGCGACTGGATCAGCCAGCGCGTGGCGCCGAAGGGCTCCGCGTCGTGGTCGTAGCGGAAGAAGCCGGGTGTGCCGACCTCGCCCTGCCGCGCGTATTCGGGGCGCGTGGCGTACTCGACCCGGTAGTACGGCCGGTGCCGGGAGATGCGCACCTGCGTCTCCGCCAGGACCGACCAGTATCCATCCCCCTCCTCGGGGTCGCTCCGGGACGCCTCGGCCAGCGCGTAGATCCCCCCGAAGCGGTGGGGCTGCGAGTGCCGCACGGCGGCGTTCCAGAGCGCGGTGCGGTGGCTCGTGCCCTCGTGGCTCTCCGACACGCTCCCGTACGAGGCGCTCAGCTCCCAGGGCGCCGTGGTCCCCGTGCCGCCGATGCGCTTCGCCAGCCGGGCGGAGAAGGAGTTGCCGAAGCTGGAGACGTTCCCCAGGTCCCACGGCCCGTCGGGCTCCTGGCCGCCGAACACCGACGCCTCCACGCTCCACCCGCCGCGCAGCCAGGCGCCGGTCAGCGTCCAGCGCTCCAGGAGCTGCGAAAGGTGGTGGTTGGTGGGGTACTTCGCCACCGGGCGGCTCATCGGGTCGTCGGTGCCGTAGGCCGCGAACCCCTTCCCGGCCGAGAGCGAGGCGGCGCCGCCGGCGAAATCCCACAGGTCGAGGCTCAGCATCGCCTCGTGCAGGAAGGTGTGCGGGTGGCGCCGGTCGATGTATCCCTCGCCCCATCCCCCGAAGTTGTACTCGCCCTGCGGCTGGGTGAGCGCCTCGAGGTTCAGCGTGCCGCGCAGCACCAGGCGCGAGCCGGGGCTCTCGACGTTCACCATTGCCGTGGGCTGGGTGACGTAGCTCTCCGTGTCGTGGATGGGGCTGTCGCCGTCGCGCGGGGCCACGGCGGTGACCATCGAGAACGCCTGCGCCATCCCCAGCAGCCGCCACCCCCCGCCCAGCGGCCTCATCAGCATGTCCATGTGCATCCCCGCGTGCGCGGGGCCGCTCATGGCGTCGTGCAGGCCGGCGCGGCGGCGCACCGCTCCGCTGTCGGCGGGCGCCGCCCTCCCCGGTAGGGCGTGCTCCGCGTGGGCGTCGTGGCCGCCGCGCGCGCTGTCGGCCGGCGGAGCGCGGCGGGCGCGCGTGCTGTCGGCCTTCGGTGCCTCACGGCGGGCGCGGGCGCTGTCCGACCGCACCTGTGCATGCGCCGGCGGCGCGAACGCGGCGGCTGCGGCCCCGAGCAGCAGGGCCACGCCGAAGATCGTCCTTCTCATCCTTCTCCCTCTGCAGTCGCGATCCAGTGGCGGCGCCCACGAGTCGGGCGCGCGCGGGTCAGGCCTGGAGCGTGGCGCGGGGAGGGGGCGAGTCGATGGCGAGGACGGGGGAGAGGTAGAGGTGCGGCAGCCGGGCGAGGGGCCCGGCCCGGTAGACCGGCGGCTGCACGACGGCCGCGTGCGGCACCGGCACCACGGTCGCCCCGCACGAGGTCACGATGCCGCAGGAAGCCGGCGCGTGCGCCGGGTGGTGCGCGTCGCCGTGTTCGGAGGATTGATGATGATGCGCGGCGTGCCGCACGGGCGCGCCCGATCCGGCGGCGGAGCCCATGGGGCACTCCGTCGCCGCGGCCTGCGCGAGGCCGAAGACGAGCAGGAAGAAGAAGGCGGCGGCGCGTCGCATGGGCGAAAGGTATCCCCTCCCGCACCCCATGGTCAACGCGCGGCGGGGCTCCCTCGCGCGGAGCGGGACGGCGTGGCATCTTTCCGCCTCCGGAAGGGTAAATGCTTCGCCGCGAACGGATTGCGAGATGACGGAACGAGGCGCGGGCGCGCCGCGGCTGACGGTGTCGGACCGGATCTACGGCGGGATCGCCATCGTGGCGGTGCTGCTCGCGCTCTGGTTCCTGGTGCGCGGCGGGCCGGGCGACACGTCGGCCGCGGCGCCGGGGCGCCCGCCGCGGATCACCATCGGCGACCCGCGCCCGGGGGCCGAGTTGGACCAGCCGATCACGGTGACCTTCGAGACGCGCGCGCCGCTGCGGGCGGACGGCACCGACACCACCTCCAACCGCCACGTGCACGTGGACGCCGGCGGCGCCATGCTGATGCCGGGATCGGCGGACGTCCGGCGGGTGGAGGGAACCACCTACCGGTGGACGCTTCCGCGCCTTCCCTCCGGCCCGGTGCGGCTCCGCGCCTACTGGTCCGACGGTGCGCACCGGCCGATTCCGGGTGCGCCCGGGGACTCGGTGGACGTACGGATCCGCTGAACGGAGTCTGTCCGGGAGACTGTCTGAGAAGCTGTCCCTCAGACGTCATCCTGAGGCCGATCACGCAGTGACGTCGGCATGCACGGTCCTTCGCAGGCCGAAGGATCTATAGCCAGTGAAGGCACTTAGCCCAGGACATGCGCTGTCGAGACTTCGCGTTCCAGCCGTGGCGCACTTTGCCCACTCACGTGCTGCCGCGGTTATAGATCCTTCGGCCTGCAAGGTCCTGCTCAAACGAGTTTGCAGCGAGATCGGCCTCAGAGGGTGTTGCTGAACGCGCACATTCCGCGGCACCACAGGTGTCATCCTGAGGCCCGGCCACACGGGTCCCGGCGTCAGCGCTGCAGACGGCAGGGCCGTGAGGATCTGGCCGAGGAATGCGCAGGAGCCCGCCGCGGAAGCCCGCATGATCGCCGCGT
>JBJMPM010000035.1:0-6198 GCA_045803205.1 Longimicrobiaceae bacterium | reverse complement strand
CACCCGCTCCAGGCGGTGTCGTCCAGCGCCTCGCCCTCCGCGGGCTCCACCGCCACCTTGCGCCCCCGCAGGATGCGCTCGCCGTCCGGGAGCAGCACGGCCAGGTTGGCGGAGAGGAGGCGGGTGCGCAGGTCCGCGTCGCCCTGCAGCAGCGCCTCGGCCTCCGTGGCGAACGCCTCCGGCTCCAGCGCCGGCACGCCCTCCAGCCGGTCGCCACAGAGGCGGCGCAGGATCTCGCCTTCGAAGAGGAGCTTGGTGAGGCGCGGCGGGCCCAGCATCTCGAACCCCACGCTGCGCGGGCCGTCGGCCTCCAGCCGGTCCATGTGCTCCAGCGCGCTCTGGCGCAGCACCCCGGCGCGGTAGGTCGGCCCGCTGGTGGAGGCGTCGAGCGCGGCCACCACGTCGTGCCCCGTGGGGTGGCCCACGATCTCGCGCACCGCGTCGCGGGCGATCTCCTCGGGGGTGATGTACTCCATCAGCCCCAGCGCGGTGAGCGCCTCGAACTCGTAGGCGCTGAACAGCCCGTTCTCGCCGGAGTCGACGTAGACGCCCTCCATCGGCTCCCCCGTGTCGCGCCAGAGCCGGTCGCGCCCGAAGTCCTTCTTCCGCTCGCGGTACGCGTGGTACCCCGCGTCGCCGCGCCGCGGGAAGGCCTCGGCGATCGGCGCGGCCTCCAGCGCGTCCACGCGGGTGACGGTGCCGCCGCGCCACTCCACCGGGCCGCTCACGATGCGCTTCCAGGAGATGGCGGCGGTGGGCTTGATCTCCTTGACCGCCGGGGCGTCGGGGGTGCGCGCCATCAGGTAGAGGAGCAGGGTGTGCGCGCCGGCCACCGCGCTCTTCGTCAGCAGCTTGCGCGATGGCGCGCTCTCCGAGTGGGTGAAGGGGATGTTGAGCCCCATCCCCCCCGTGCCCGCGGTGCCGATCTTCAGGTAGACGCGGGTCTTCACGCGCTGCATGGCGTTCAGCGCGATCCAGACGTGCTGGATGAGGTTCGGCAGGGTGAGCGAGGTGAGGTGCTTCTCCACCAGCTCCAGGCTCACGCTGCCGCGCGCCGCCTGCGCCCGCAGGTTGGCCGCGCTCTCGAACACGTTCTGGTACGCGAAGCCGGTGGCGGTGTTCACGCAGTCGATCACCACCTCGGGCGCGTGGCGGAGCACCAGGTCGCCGAGCGCGGAGCTCTCCACGGTGTGGTCGCCCCAGGCGCCGAACAGGTCGTCCACCAGCGCGGCGCGGTTCTCCGCCACGTCGAGCAGGTCGTCGCGACGCATGTGCGCGAGCGACGTCGGCACGAAGAGGTTCCCCCACTCGGCCAGGAGCTCGACGCCGTCCGGTGCGAGCGGGCGCAGCTCGGCCAGCGCGTCGTTCGCCTCGCGCTCCGTGAGCGCCGACACCACCAGCGTCCGCGGCCGCATCGGCAGCAGGTCGCGGGCGATCGCCATCCCCACCAGCCCCGAGCCGCCCAGGATCAAAATACGCGAGCCCTTGATATCCAAATCTTTTTCTACAAGGAAGATGGGTTCAAAGACTTGAGATGAGTTCCAGCGGGCGAAAGCCCGGAAAAACGACCTCTCACACAGAGGCACAGAGGACCACAGGAGGCGCGGCGGCGGCTCGGATCAGCTGCGTCCGCGCGGGCCGCCACCCTTCCGCGGACCACCCTTCCGGGGGCCGCCGGGACCCCTGGCGCCGCCCGGGCGTCCGCCACCGCCGGGGCGCTTCGGCGGGCCGCCGGGGCCCTTCCCCGCGCGCGGCCGGCCTCCGCCACCCCGCGGCGAATCGTGGCGCGGAGCCGCGTCGTCGTCGCGATCGCGGTCGTGCGGGCGAGGGGCATCCTTGCCGCCGCGCGGGGGCTTGCCTCCACCACGGCCCGGCCGGTCGTCGGGGCCGCGGGCGTGGCCGGTCCGTGGGCGGTCGGGCGCGCCGCGGCGCTCGTCCGGCGCGCCGCCGCGCGGCGAGGGGCGCGCGGAGCCGCGCCGCGTCTGAGGATAAGACGACTCCATCTCCCGATCGTCATCTCCCGACCCCGGCCGTGCTCCACCCTGCGGACGGGCGGCGCCGCCGGCCTTCGCGCGCCCGCTCCGCGGGAACCCGCGCGACGCCTCGCGCGGAGACGGGCCGCGCGCACCCTCGCGGTCCCGCGCGCCGGGCGTGGCGGGACGTTCGTCGCCCTCCCTGACCCGCTTCCCGGGGCCGCTCCTCGCCGGAGCGCCACGGGAGACACCGGCGGGGCGGTCATCACCGTCGCGGACCCGCTTCACAGGGCCGCTCCTCGCCGGAGCGCCGCGGGAGACACCGGCGGGACGATCGTCGCCGTCGCGGACCCGCTTCACGGGGCCGCCTCTCGCCGGAGCTCCGCGCGATCTCCCGGCGGGGCGCTCGTCGTTTCTGGCGCGCTTCACCGGGCCACGGGAGGCGGCGGCCGGGCGGTCCTCGTCCTCCCGGATGCGCTTGACCGGGCCGCGCGAGGCGGAGGCGGGGCGATCATCGCCGTCCCGGACGCGCTTCACGGGGCCGCCGCGCTTCACCGGGCCCTGGGCGCCGCGCTCGTGGAACGGGCGCTCGTCGCGCTCCCGCGGGCCGTGGCGGGGCTTCCCGTCGGCCGGGCGGCCGCGGGGGGCGTCGTCGCGGGCCTTCAGCCGGCGCTCGGAGGGACGCGGGGACGCACCGGCGCCGCCGGCGGACTTCCCCGCCCCATCGCCGGCCGCCGCGCGCTCACCCGGCTTCGGCTTGCGCTGCGGGCGGCGCTCGCCGCCGTGCGCGGCGGGCTCACCCGCGTCCTCGTCGCCGCTGTGCAGGCGCGCGGAGCGGGAGGGGCGCTTGGCGGGGTCGCGCAGCGCGGCCAGCTCGGCCTCGGCCAGCACCCGCCACTTCCCCGGCTTCAGCTCGCCGATCGACACCGGCCCGAAGCGGCGGCGGATCAGGCGTGCCACGGGGTGGCCGATGGCCTCCAGCATCCGCCGCACCTCGCGCTTCTTCCCCTCGCGCATCACCACCGACAGGCGGTGCTGGTTCTCCGCCGTCTGGTGCAGCCGGCGCACGCTCTCGGCGTGCATCACCTCGCCGTCGGCCTCCACCCCCTCGGTCAGCCGGTGCATCTCCTCGGCGGTGGGCTTCCCTTCCACGTCGGCCCAGTACTCCTTGGTCACGCCGAACGAGGGGTGCAGCATCCGGTTGGCCAGGTCGCCCTGGTTGGTGAGCAGGAGCAGCCCCTCGCTGTCGCGGTCCAGCCGGCCCACGTGGAAGAGCCCGTGGTACTTCTCGGGGATCAGCTCGTAGACGGTCTTGCGGCCGTACGGGTCCAGGCGGGTGGTCACATACCCCTTCGGCTTGTGCAGCGCCAGCCAGGTGGGCGGCTGCACCTCCACCGGGCGCCCCTGCACCTCCACCTCGTCCACGCCGGGGCGGATCTTGGTTCCCGGGGCGGTCACGCTCTTCCCGTTCACGAACACCTGCCCCGCCGCGATCAGCTCCTCGGCCGCGCGGCGCGACGCCACGCCGGAGTGGGCCAGGAACGCCTGCAGGCGCACCTCCTCGGCGTGCGGGTGCTTGTCAGGCCTGGGCATCGGCGAGCGAGAGCTGGGGGTCGGGTGCGGGCTCGCGGGGCGCGAGCACCACGGGCAGGTCTTCGGGGCGCGGCAGGTCGTCGAGCGAGCGGAAGCCGAAGTGCTGCAGGAAGAAGGCGGTGGTGCCGTAGAGCAGCGGCCGCCCCAGCCCCTCGCCGCGGCCCACCACCTCGATCAGCCCGCGCTCCTGCAGCGTCCTGAGCACCCCGCCGGCGCCCACCCCGCGGATCTCCTCCACCTCCGCGCGCCCCACGGGCTGGCGGTAGGCGAGGATGGCGAGCGTCTCCAGCGCCGGCCCGGAGAGCCGCTGCGTGGCGGGGACGGTGTCGAAGCGCTCCAGCACCGGCGCGAACTCCGGCCGGGTGAGGAGCTGGTAGCCGCCGCCCACCTCCACGATCTGGAAGGCGCGCTCGTCCTGGTCGTACTCCGCGCGCAGCTCGGCGATGGCCGCGTCCACCCGCTCCTCGTCGAGCGACTCGTCGGCGCGCGCCAGCTCCGCGGCCGAGAGCGGCGCCTCGCTGGCGAAGAGGAGCGCCTCGACCATGCGGCTGGCCCTCACGCCTCGGCCTCCGCGGCGGCGCGCTCGCGGGCGCGGTAGATCCAGAGCGCGGAGAAGGGGTGCGCCTGGCGCAGCCGGACCACGCTGCGCTTCCCCAGCTCCAGGCAGGCGAGCAGGGTGGCCACCGCGTGGATGCGCGTCCCCCAGCGCGAGACCAGGGCGGCGAACTCCACCCGGCGCTGCTCGGTGAGGGCGTCGACCACCTCGTTCATCTGGTCCTCGATCTTCACCGGGCGGCCGTGCACGGTGTGCACCGCGCGCGCCTCCTCCAGCCGCTCCTGCATGCGCAGCGCCGCCTCCCACACCTCCGTCCAGGTGGTCTCCAGCGGCAGGTCGGCCAGCCTGGGCTGCGGGCGCACCTCCACGAAGCCGCGCGAGAAGAGGCGGGCGCGCTCGCGCTCGGCGCGCTCCAGCAGGCGCGCGGCCTCGCGGAAGTGCTCGTACTCCAGCAGCCGGCGCACCAGGTCGGCGCGCGGGTCGTCGCCCTCCTCCTCGCCCGCGCGGCGGGGGAAGAGCATCTGCGCCTTGATGCGCACCAGCGTGGCCGCCATCTCCAGGAACTCGCCGGCGCGCTCCAGCTCCATCCGCCCCATGTCGCGGATCGCCGCCAGGAACTGCGCGGTGATGCGGGCGATGGGGATGTCGAAGATGTCGATGTCCTGGTTGCGGATCAGGTGCAGCAGCAGGTCCAGCGGCCCGTGGAAGCGCTCCAGGTCCACCTCGAAGGGGTCGCGCGCCGCGGGCGCCAGCTCCAGCGTCTCCACCGCTACGCCACCAGGCTCCCCAGGCTCAGGAACGCCCGGGTGATGACCAGCGCCAGCTCCCACAGCGGGTTCAGCACCTTCATGAAGAGCAGGAGGTAGAGGATGAAGATCCCGTACGGAAAGAGCTGCCGGTAGGCGTGCGCCAGGCTCGTCGGCAGGAGGTGGTAGAGCACGTGCGAGCCGTCGAGCGGCGGAACGGGAAGGAGGTTGAAGAAGATCAGCATCACGTTCAGCCACACCCCCATCACGAAGAGCTGGCTGGCCGTCTCCAGGAAGGGCGCGGGCCCCGTGAAGCGCCCCACCGCCACCACGGCGACGAACAGGAGGGTGAAGAGCACCGCCAGCCCCAGGTTCCCCACCACCCCCGCGATCGACACCAGGATGTCGCCGCGCTTGTAGTTGCGGTACTTGCGGGGGTTGGTGGGCGTGGGCCTGGCCCAGCCGATGATGGGCGCGCCGGTGAGGCCGCCGATCAGGGGGAAGAGGATGCTGCCGATGGGGTCGATGTGGGCGCGCGGGTCCAGCGTGACGCGCCCCAGCATGTAGGCCGTGTCGTCGCCCTGCTTCAGCGCCACCCACGCGTGCATGAACTCGTGCACGCAGAAGGCGAGGAGGAGGACGGGAAAGCTGAGGACGAGGAGCTCGATTCTATCCGGGTTCATCCGGCCAAGTTAGACGCCGCGCGAACCCCTGTCAAAACGCTCACGCAGAGACGCAGAGGCACAGAGAGAGAACCACTCTCCGTGCCTCCGCGTCTCCGCGTGAGACGCTTTTTTCAGGGAACCGCGGTCTCGCCCTGGCCCGCCCCGTGGTGGATCAGCGCGCGGATGCACGCCGCGGCCGCGTCGAAGCCCTCGCGCGCGGCGGAGACCTGCCCGCGCATGGCGCTCTTCTCCGCCTCCCCCAGCCGGTCGATGGCGGTGAAGACCTCGGGGGCGTTGCCGTCGCGGGCCACCAGCGCGCCCCTCATCTCCCCCAGCACCATCGCCAGCGCCGCGGGCCGCCCCGCGCCGAACGCCTGCTCGGCCTCCTCCATCTTCCGGCTGAGCCACTCGCCCAGGATCATCATCTGCGCAGACCGCCTCCACTGTGGTTCACCACACCGTCACGCCTGCCGCGCCGCAGGTAAGGTGCCACGGGAACCGGAGATAGCACCTTCTGGGCCCTCGCGTGGACCGAACAACCCTCGCGCGGGTCGCGGGGAAACGAAGAGGCGGCCACCCGGAAGGAGATGGCCGCCTCGGGAGTCGGAGATGCGGGGTGCGTCAGCCGCCGCAGCTGCAGCAGGCGCCGTCGCAGCAGCCGTCCT
>JBJMPM010000020.1:0-73246 GCA_045803205.1 Longimicrobiaceae bacterium | reverse complement strand
GGTGGAGTGGCACGCGACGGTCTCCAACGAATCCTCGGTCGCGGTGGAGCGGGTCGCGTGCCCCGCGGCCGAGGCCACACGGCAGGCGGGAGTCGGCGCAGGCCGACTTCGTGTTTCTGTTGCTGCGGATTTATCCGCCCGCCACCCGCGATCCGCCGTTTACCTGATCGCCGGCACGCCGCTCTGCTGGATGAGCTTGGCGACCAGCGCCGTCCACCCCGTCTGGTGGCTGGCGCCCAGGCCGGCGCCGTCATCGCCGTGGAAGTACTCGTGGAAGGGGACCAGGTCGCGCCAGTGCGGGTCGTGCTGGAAGCGCTCCGTTCCCCCGAACACCGCCCGCCGCCCCTCGTGGCGCACGAAGATCGAGATCAGCCGCCGCGAGAGCTCCCGCGCCACCTCCTCCAGCGTCAGCATGGTCCCCGAGCCCGCCGGGTGCTCCACCACCAGGCTCGAATCGTAGTACCAGCCGAACTTCTGCAGCGCCTCGATGATCAGGAAGTTGAGCGGGAACCAGACCGGCCCGCGCCAGTTGGAGTTCCCGCCGAAGAGCCCGCTGCGCGACTCGGCCGGCTCGTAGTCCACCTCGCCCACCGTGCGCCCGCCCACCTCCAGGCGGAAGGGGTGCTCCGCGTGCCGGCGCGACACCGAGCGGATGCCGTAGGGTGAGAGGAACTCGCGCGCGTCCAGCATCCTCGCCAGGATGGCCCGCAGCCGCGGCTCGCTCACCACCGCGAAGAGGCGGCGGCCTTTCATCCCCGTCTCCATCACCGAGGCGGCATCGCCCACCAGATCTTTCCGGTTGCGGAGGAACCACTCCAGCCGGGTGCGGAAGCCGGGGAGCCTCTCCAGCAGCTCGGCATCCATCGTCTCCACCGCCAGCAGCGGCACCAGCCCCACCATCGACCGCACCTTCAGGTACGTCCGCCCGCCGCCGGGGAGGTGCAGGAGGTCGTAGTAGAAGCCGTCCTCGTTGCACCAGAGGTCATCGTCGTCGCCGCCGCCGCGCGCCGCGGGGTGGTCGTTCATCGCGTGCGCGATCTCGAAGTAGTGCTCCAGGAACTTGGTGGCCACGTCCTCGTACGCGTCGTCCTGCCGCGCCAGCTCCAGCGCGATGGCCAGCATGTTCAGGCAGAACATCGCCATCCAGCTGGTGCCGTCGCTCTGGTCCAGCCGCGCGCCGCCGGGAAGCTCCTCGCTGCGGTTGAAGACGCCGATGTTGTCGAGCCCCAGGAATCCCCCCTGGAACACGTTGCGCCCCGTGGCGTCCTTGCGGTTCACCCACCAGGTGAAGTTGATCAGCAGCTTGTGGAACACGCGCTCCAGGAATTTCACGTCGCCCCTGCCGGTGGCGCGCCGCTCGATCTGGTAGACGCGCATGGCGGCCCAGGCGTGCACCGGCGGGTTCACGTCGCCGAAGTTCCACTCGTAGGCCGGGAGCTGCCCGTTGGGATGCATGTACCACTCGCGCAGCAGGAGCACGAGCTGGTCCTTCGCGAACCCCGGGTCGACGAGCGCGAAGGCGACCGCGTGGAAGGCCAGGTCCCACGCCGCGAACCAGGGATACTCCCAGCTGTCGGGCATGGAGATCACGTCGTGGTTGTTCAGGTGCATCCACGCGTGGTTGCGCCCGTTCCAGCGCTCGTCCGGCGGCGGGGGATGCGCGGGGTCGCCCGCCAGCCAGCGGCGGACGTCGTAGTGGTAGAACTGCTTGCTCCAGAGCAGCCCCGCGAACGCCTGCCGCTGCACCATCCGCTCGTCGTCCGAGACCTCGGGCGCGGCGAGCGGGGCGTAGAAGGCGTCCGCCTCGGCAATGCGCGCGGCGAAGAGCGCGTCGAACGCCTCGCCGAACGCCCCCGCGCCATTCACCTCGGCCGAGAGCCGCAGCCGGACCACGCCCTCGCCGCCGGCGGGGACGGTCAGCCGGTAGCGCGCCGCCGCCTTCGTCCCCTCGCGCGCCGGGTTGACCGCGTCCGCATCTCCATCCACCACGTAGCGGTGGAAGGCGTCCTTCACGTACGGCGTGGCGTTGGGCGAGCCGAAGAGGCGCGCGGCGTTCGTCTCGTTCTCCGTGAAGAGCAGCTCCGGCGCGCCCTCGCAGGTCAGGTGGTAGCGCCCGAGCGTCTCATGCTCCGCGAGGAGCTGCGTCGAGCCGTCGTGCGTCTCCAGCGCGGTGAGCGAGGGGCGGTAGCCGCGCAGTCCCCACGACCAGTTGTTGCGGTACCAGAGGGTGGGGAGCACGTCGATCGCCGCGTCCTCCGGCCCGCGGTTGGCCACGGTGACGCGGACCAGGAGGTCGGTGGGCGACCCCTTGGCGTACTCCACCGTCACGTCGAAGTAGCGGTCCTCGTCGAAGACGCCCGTGTCGAGCAGCTCGAACTCGGGGTCGCCGTAGCCGCGGGCGCGGCTCTCGTCGACGAGGCGCCGGTAGGGGAAGGCGCGCTGCGGGTACTTGTAGAGCGCCCTGAGCCAGGCGTGGCTGGGGAGGGCGTCAAGGAAGAACCAGTAGTCCTTGGCGTCTTCGCCGTGGTTCCCCTCCGGCCCGGTGAGGCCGAACGCGCGCTCCTTGAGGATGGGGTCCGCGCCGTTCCAGAGCGCCAGCGCCAGGCAGAGGCGCTGCCCCTCGTCGCAGATGCCGAGGAGCCCGTCCTCGTTCCAGCGGTAGGCGCGGCTGCGCGCGTGGTCGTGCGGAAAGTAGCCCCAGGCGTCGCCGCCGGCGCTGTAGTCCTCGCGCACCGTCCCCCAGGCGCGCTCGGCCAGGTACGGCCCCCACAGCCGCCAGGGCGCGCGCGCCGCGTCGGCGTCGGCCAGCCGGCGCGCTTCGGCGGTGGCGGCGGCGTCCGGCTCAGCCATCAACGCCTCCGGGATCAATGATGAACCTCACGGGCCCTTTCGATGTCATCCCGAGAGACCTTTGGGAACGCCAAACCCGCTGCGACACTCCAGTGTCATCCCGAGGCTCGGCCCCGGCGAACCCGACTCCGCACCGGTGTCCGCAGAGCCGAGGGATCTGGCCGGGGAAGCCGTGGAACCCGGGCGCGGCAGCGTCGCGGATGACGGGCCACGCAGCGGTCGAGACACGACGTTGCCACGGCTGCCGTGCAGCTTCCACGGCGGGCCTCGTGGCGGCCGTGGTCAGATCCTTCGGCCCTGCGAAGCTTACCGTGGACACAGAGTGAGGTGAGGCCGGGCCTCAGGATGACACCATTGGGAGCGGTTACTCAACGTCTTTCAGGACGACTCGAACGCGTGGTGTGATTTCACCCGCGCGTGACCAGGCGCAGCGCGTCGCCAACTCAGTAGAGCGTGACCTGCTGCGTCAGGCCGCCATCGACGTAGTAGGTGCTGCCGGTGACGTACGCGGCCTCGTCGCTCGCCAGGAAGACGGCGACCGAGGCGACCTCCTCCGGCTTCCCGAAGCGCCCCAGCGGGATCTCGGTGAGGGCGTTGCGGAAGGCCTCGGGGTTGTCGAGCACCGCCTGGTTGATGGGGGTGGCGATGGCGCCCGGGGCGATGTTGTTGACGGTGATCCCGTGCGGCGCCAGCTCGATGCAGAGGTTGCGCATCATCATGCGGATGGCCCCCTTGCTGGCGCAGTACGAGGTGTAGCCGGGGAACGGAATGTCCTCGTGCACGCTCGACATGTAGATCAGCCGCCCTCCCCCGCCCTGCTTCACCATCTCCCGCGCGGCCGCCTGGCTCACCGCGAACGAGCCGTAGAGGTTCACGCCCAGCACGCGGCTCCACTCGTCGTCGGTGGTCTCCAGGAAACCGCGCTGGATCTCGATCCCCGCGTTGTTCACGGCGACGTCGAGGCGCCCGAATTCCTCGACCACGCGCGCGACCATCGCCTCCACCATGTCGCGCTTCGACACGTCCGCCTCGACGGCGATGGCCTTCGTGCCGAACGACGCGGCGGCGGCCTCGGCCGCGTCGCGATCCTTCGGGCTGCCGGGGCGGTAGTTCACCGCCACGTGCGCGCCCTCCGCCGCGAAGCGCGCCGCCACCGCCGCGCCGATCCCGCTGCTCGCGCCCGTCACCAGCGCGACCTTGTCCTTCAGACGCATGGATTTCCCTCCCGGAGAGGAGCAGATGCGCCGGCGAGGGTGGGCGGGCCGGAGGGGAGATGCAGACTATCGCGGCGGGGTGGGAACAGCAACGGCCGTCTCACGCGGAGGCGCGGAGAGAGGAGCGGCGGCTCTCTCCGTGCTCCGCGTCCGTGCGTGAGCGGCACTGCTGCGCTCAACCGGACGGATGACGCTCGCGGTCGAGTTCCCGCATCCGCCGCTGCACGTACTCGTTGGGACTCTCGCCCGGGAGCATCTCGGACGTACCATCCTTCGGCTCCGCCGCGGGAGTCTCGGCGGGCTCCGGGTCGGAGACCTCGCGCAGCCTCCGCCTCAGCTCGTCCGCACGCTCGCGGCGCGCGACTTCGTCGTCCGACATTGCACCCCCGATGATCTCAGGTCCCAGGGCGACGGAATCGAAGCAACTTCCTACGCCGGGTACTCGTCCTCGGTCGCGACCTCCGTTTCACGAAGCGCCCGCAGCTGCTGCCGGATGCTCTCCGCCCGTGCCGCCTGGGCATCCTTGACCTCGTCGTAGCTGGCCCGGAACGCCTCCGCCGTCCCGGCGTCCATCATCTCCTCGAACGGCGGCGTCGTGGTCACGCGGTCCACCGCGCCGCGCAGGCTTTCGACGGCAAGGAACTCGTTGAAGCGCGTCTGCGTGCTCAGATCCACGATGTGCGGAACCCGGTCCGAGAGCGGGTCGCGGAACATGCGGAGCTGCATCCAGTGGCGCGTCACCGGGTCGTTCCAGGAGATGTACCCTCCGTTCAGCACCGTGCGCGGCTCGCGGATCGCGCCCGTGAAGCTGTACCGCACGCCGTTCGTCGGCTTCGGATCGAAGAACTCCGGCGTGTAGAAGTCCGAGACGAGCACGCCGTTGACCTGGTAGCCGAACGCTCCGGCCTCGCTCGGGTCGCAGACCTCGACGAGGTAGTTCACGCGCCGGGGCGGGAGCCCCAGCGCCACGGCCTGCGGGAGCAGCTGCCCCGCGCGGAGCCGCCGGCCGAACGGGTCGGCCAGCATCTCCAGGCATTCGTGGCTGGCCGTGAGCGACCACATCGGACCCATCTCGACCACCGCGTAGGGTTGGCCGTCCTGGTCCTGGTGGTACCCTGCCGCGCCCTTGACGTCGGGTACCACGATGATCGGCCAGTAGTCGGTCGGCACCTCGTCGAGGCTCGCGAAGGCGTCGACGGTCGCATCGACCTTCCACAGCGGGCGGAAGTCGCGGTTGACCTGCTTGGAGAGCGCCGAGGCGACGCGGGTCAGATCCGACGGGCGGATGTCGACGCCCTCGGGGACGAGTGCAAGCTGCAAGGGTAGCGCCATACAACCCTCCCATGGTTTGATTGAAGCGGGCGATCAATGACTGACTGGATGGACGGGTGAGGGAATTTTCACACGAGATGTCGCCGTGGGCTCTTCCAGAGGGGAGATGGGTGAACAGGACGGCCTTCTTCCGACATCACTGCGGGGCCGCGATCAACATCATAAGAGCCACGGCGGGTCCGTGGATAAAGAGCGCCAGCGCGAGCAGGCCGGCGAGCGCGCGGCGCGTCACCCACTGCTCCGAAACTGCGCGGCGGAGCAGGTAGATGGAGAACGGGAGATTGAGCGCGAGCGCCGTCGCCAGCCCCGGCGCGTACCCGCCCAGCATCACCGCGGCGGCGACGTGCCACGCCACGTTCACCAGCACCACGCACTGCAGGAGCAGCAGGAGCCGCGTCCCGACGCGCGACTCGCGTCCGAGCAGCCACACGAGCCACGGCACCACCGTCGCGACGGCGAGCGCCACGTGCATCTGCTGCGCGCTCGGCAACGCGCCGGCAAGCGACGCCGGCAGACGCGTGGCGATTTCGGGGAGCGTGCGGGGGATGAACAGCGCCTCCTCGGCGTTGTGCAGCGTCATCAGCACGGGAACGCCGAGGAGGGCGGCGCGGCGGGAGAGATCGATCATCCGCTCCTCCACGGTGAAACGCACGGCGATGTCGAGGAATGAAACCTCCCATTCAGGCTCCGGCATCGCAAATCTTCCCGGCAAGCCCGGCCTGCGGCTCCCGGATAGGGCGGGACTCGTCGCGGAACGCGCTGATACCGTTTCGACTGTTGGATATGCATTCCGGGTCAACAGAATGGACTCACACGGAGTCAACGGAGTCAACGGAGTGCTGACCTGTCCTCCGTTGACTCCGTTGACTCCGTGTGAGGACCATCTGTGCTGACGTCCTGGGAATGCACAGTTGTCCGGGAAAAGATCGTCTCACGCTTCCAGACTTGATTCACACCGGGAATTTGCGGTTTCGGGTATGAGTCAGCTTCACCTGCTGCCGCCTCGCCGCCCGAGAGCGGGTCGCGCTCTGGCGCGACCCTGTTGCGTCCAGCGCCCTTCGTCCGGCCGATCTCCGCCTGCTGACCGGCCCGCACGAGATTCTTGACACCCGGGAGCACGCGTCTTAGTGTATTAATTATCCGGTACACCGATACACACGGAATCCGTAATGCTCTTCACCATCGAGGCATCGTCACCCGTTCCCCTCTACGCACAGGTGGTTGCGCAGGCGCGCGCCGCCATCGCGGCCGGGGAGCTGCGCGCGGGCGACGCCCTTCCGTCGGTGCGGCAGCTGGCGGCGGAGCTCCGGGTAAACCCCAACACCGTGGCGCAGGCGTACCGCGAGCTGGAGCACGAGGGGTTCACCTACGTGCAGCGCGGCCAGGGGACGTTCGTCGCCGAGGTGGGCCCCGAGCGCCTGGCCGGCGAGCGGGCGCAGGTGGCCCGCGCGCTGGTGGAACGCATGCTCCACGAGGCGTTCCGCCTGGGGCTCACCGCCGCGGAGGTGCGCGACACGGTGGACGCCTCCCTGGCCGCCCTCCCCGGCGGCGGCGCGCGCGCCGCCGCCGTGCCGGCCGGCCCGCCTGCATCGATCCCGGTTCCTTTCACCTGAGGGACGAGCCATGGACCGCATCTCCCTTCCCGACCCCACCCGCCCCGGCGGGCGTCGCGCCGACGCTCCGGAACGCGGTGATGACGGCGGCAGTCGCGCCGATGACCGCATGGCGGCCGCACCGGCGCGCGGAGGGGGGCCGATGAGCGCCGCGGCCCCTGCCCTCCGCACGCGCGGGCTGTCGCGGCGGCTGGGCAGCTTCTCGCTCCGGGACGTGTCGCTCACCGTGCCGGCGGGGGCCGTCTATGGGCTCCTGGGACCCAACGGGGCGGGAAAGACCACCACCCTGCGCCTGGTGATGGGGCTCCTCCGCCCCGACGCCGGCGAGGTGGAGGTGGCGGGGATCGACGCGCTCCGCCACGGAGCCGAGGCGCGCGGGAAGGTGGGGTACGTCCCCGAGCGCCCCGCCGTCCCCGACTGGATGACCGCGGGGCGGGCCATGCGCCACCACGCCGTCTTCTATTCCGGCTGGGACGCGGCCTATGCCGCGGAGCTGGCGCGGCGGCTGGGGGTGGACCCCGCGCGCCGGGTGCGGCAGCTCAGCAAGGGCGAGGCGGCCAGGCTCTCGCTGCTCCTGGCGCTGGCGCACCGCCCCCCGGTGCTCCTGCTGGACGAGCCCACCGACGGGCTGGACGCGGTGGCCCGGCGCACCCTGACCGAGCTCCTCCTGGAGTACGTGGCCGACAGCGGCGCATCGGTGCTGGTGTCGTCGCACCTGGTGCACGAGCTGGAGCGCTTCGCCGACTGGGTTGGGGTGATGGACGGCGGCCGGCTGGTGGCCGAGACCCCGCTGGAGCGCTTCCGCGGCTCCATCAAGCGGCTGCGCGTGGCCGCCGGGGCCACGGCCGCAGGGTCGTTCCCCTTCCACCTCCTCTCCCGCGAGCCGCGCGGACGCGAGGAGGTGTGGGCGGTGCGCGGGTGGGAGCCGGCCATGGCGGGCGCCCTGGCCGCGAGCGGGGTGGAGCTCAAGGAGGTGGTGGACCTGGACCTCGAAGACTGCTACGTGGAGCTGCTGCGCGGCGACGCGCGAAAGGAGGCCGTTCATGCTGGCTGAGCTGATCCGCGCCGAGGGGGAGCGGCGCGTCGTGGGGGTGCTGGTGATGCTGGGGGTGTTCCTGGCCATTCCCCTCCGCTACGCCGCAGCGCTCTCCGGCGGCCTGAGCGACGGGGAGCTGGAAGCCTCGGGAGCCTTCGCCAGGCTGGCGCTGGTGGCGGTGGGGGCGGCCGCGGCCGTGTGGGGCGAACAGGTGTGGGCGCCGGAGCGGAACGGGCGCTGGGGGTACACGCTCTCGCTCCCGGTGGGGCGAGTGCGCCTGTTCGCGCTCCGCTACGCGGCGGGGCTGGCGTGGCTTGCGCTCGTGGTCGCCGCGCTGGCAGCGGCCTCGTACGCGGTGGCGGCCACCGCCCAGCTGCCGCGCTTCGTGTACGCCTACCCGGGCTCGTTCACCGCGTGGGTGGCGGCGGCGAGCTGGCTGGCGTACACCGCCGCCTTCGTGTTGGCCGCCCGCTGGGAGCAACCCGGCCGCGCCGCGCTGCTGGTGCTGCTGACGCTGTTCGTCCTGCCGAACGTGGCTGGCTTCGCCATCGGGTCGTGGGTGTGGGACTCGGCCACCTCGCCACTCTCTCCCTTCGGGCTCGTTCCTGAAGTCACCCTTCTGCTGGGGAGGTGAAGCCATGCGCAGGTACATCGTTGCCCTGGGCACCCTCCTGGCGCTGTCCGGCACCGCCCTGGCGCCATCCGTCGCCGACGCGCAGGGGGCCGGCGATCCTCGCATCCCGCTCCGCCCCGGCGGCGTGGGGGTGAAGCTGGAGCACCGCTTCACCGGCGAGGTGCGCATCGTCGGCGTGCTCCCCGGCTCGCCCGCGGAGGCGTCGGGGCTGGGGCGGGAAGACTGCGTGCTGCTGGCCGTGGACGGGCGCCCGGTGGGGTTCGGCGGATGGCACGCGCTCACCGCCCTGGCCGGCCCGGTCGGCACTCCGGTGGAGGTGACCGTCCGCCGCGGCCGCGCGGTGCGCACGGTGCGGATGGCGCGCGGCGACGTGCTGGCGCCGAATACCGGGTACACGGAGGTGGTGCTCACCCGCCGCTTCGTGGTGCACCACCACCCGGGGCCCGCCGCGGCACGCGAAGCCCGCCGGCTGGCCCGCGACGCCGAGCGGAGGTACGCGACCTCCGGCCTTCCCCGCGACACCCGGGGACGGCGCGCGCACCTGTGGGTGGCCGGGATGCTACAGTTTCGGGAAAATTCGCTGCCGGCGTGGGCCACGTACACCCAGTCGGAGTGGGGCTCCACCACGTGGGGATCCCTGGTGCGCGTCTTCGGCTACCTGGCGTATGGCGATCCCGGCCAGGTGGGCGAAGAGGCCTTCGGGGCCACCTTGGGGATGGGGAAGGGCGGGCCGGGCCGGGAGCAGGTACGCTGGGCGCACATGGCCACCGCCCTCGAGTTCGAGCACGCGGCGGCGGAGTCGCGCCGGACGGGAACGCAGCAGGTCGTCGCGCCGATCGGGTACATCAGCCCGTGGAGGCCGTACGGCGGCAAGTGGGGGAGCACCGAGGAGATGAGCCTGCGGCACTACACGCTCGACCGCTTCGGGATCGAGCGCTTCCGGCGGCTGTGGGCCAGCGACCTCACGTTCAACGACGCGGTCCGGCGGGAGCTGGGGGTATCTGCCGAGGAATACCTGCGCGGCTGGGAGGCGTACGTCCGCACCCTTGGCCCCGACCCCCGTGCCCCGCTCTCGGCCGGCGTCGTGGCGGGGACCTTTGCGTGGGTCGGACTGGCGCTGCTCTTCGGCGCGCGCGTGGCGCACACCAAGGAGCTCGACTGAACGGACGCCGCGCCCGGCTTGCGCCTGGGAGCCGGCCGGCACCCTGCAAGCGCCCGATCGTCCCCGCGGGCGCGAGGAGGTATGGGCGGTGCGCGGATGGGAGCCGGCCATGGCGGGCGCTCTGGCCGCGAGCGGGGTGGAGCTCAAGGAGGTGGTGGACCTGGATCTCGAGGACTGCTACGTGGAGCTGCTCCGTGGCGACATGCGAAAGGAGGCCGTTCATGCTGGCTGAGCTGATCCGCGCCGAGTGGGACCGGCGTGCCGCGGGGGTGCTGCTGATGCTCGGGGTGTTCCTGGCCATTCCCCTCTACTACGCCGCGGTGCTCTCCGGCGGCTTGAGCGACGCGGAGTTCTATGCCGCGCGGAGCTTCGCCGGGCTGGGGCTGCTGGCGGTGGTGATGGCTGCGGCCGTGTGGGGGGCGCAGGTGTGGGCGCCGGAGCGGAAGGGGCGCTGGGCGTACGCGCTCTCGCTCCCGGTGGGGCGCGTGCGCCTGTTCGCGCTCCGCTATGTGGCGGGGCTGGCGTGGCTGGCGCTCGTGGTGGCCGCGCTGGCGGCCGCCTCGTACACGGTGGCCGCCACCGCCCAGCTCCCGCGCTTCGTGTACGCCTATCCGGGCTCGTTCACCGCGTGGGTGGCGGCGGCGAGCTGGCTGGCGTACACGGCAGCCTTCGTGGCGGCGGCCCGCTGGGAGCACCCCGGCCGCGCCGTGCTGCTGGTGCTGCTGGCACTGTTCGTCCTGCCGCGGGTGACCGGCTTCGCCACCGTGCCGTGGGCGTGGGCCCAGGCCACCTCGCCGCTCTCTCCCTTCCGGCTGGTCTCGGAAGTCACACTTCTGCTGGGGAGGTAGGCCATGCGCACCTGCATCCTTGCCTTGGGCTCCGCCCTGGCGCTGTCCGGCACCGCCCTGGGGCCGTCCGGCGCCGCCTCGCAGGGGGCCGGCGATCCGCGCATCCCGCTCCGCCCCGGCGGCGTGGGGTTGAAGCTGGAGCATCGCGCAATCGGCGAGGTGCGCATCGTCGGCGTGCTCCCCGGCTCGCCCGCGGAGGCGGCCGGGCTGGGGCGGGAAGACTGCGTGCTGCTGGCGGTGGACGGGCGCCCGGTGGGGTACGGCGGGGTGCGGCACGCGCTCACCGCCCTGACCGGCCCGCTCGGCACCCCGGTGGAGGTGACCGTCCGCCGCGGCCGCGCGGTGCACACGGTGCGGATGGTGCGCGGCGACATGCTGGCGCCCGGGTACACGGAGGTGGTGCTCACGCGCCACTTCGTGGTGCACCACCGGCCCGTGCCGGCCGAGGCGCGCAAGGCCCGCTGGCTGGCCCGCGACGCCGAGCGGAGGTACGTAGCTTTCGGCCCGGCCCGCGACGCCGAGCGGAGGTACGCAGCTTCCGGCCTTCCCCGCGACACCCGGGGATGGCGGGCGCACCTGTGGGTGGCCGATCGGACACCGGACTTTATGGGACATTCGCTACCGGCGTGGGCCGGATACGCGCTGCCGGAGCAACTCGCCTTCGGCTACGTGGCGTACGGCGATCCCGGCCGGGTGGGTGAAGAGGACTTCGCGGCCAGCTGGGCGCCGGGGCCAGGCCGGGAGCAGGTGCGCGAGGCGCACATGGCCACCGCCCGCACGTTCGAGCGTGTGGCGGCGGTGCGCCGGACGGGAAAGATGCAGGTCGTCGCGCCAATGGGATACCGCGGCCCGTGGAGGGCGTACGGCTGGAGGTGGGGGAACAACGAGGAGATGAGCCTGCGACACTACACGCTCGACCGCTTCGGGATCGCGCGCTTCCGGCGGCTGTGGGCCAGCGACCTCACGTTCAACGACGCGGTCCGGCGGGAGCTGGGGGTGTCTGCGGAGGAATTGCTGCGCGGCTGGGAGGCGTACGTCCGTACCCTGGGCCCCGACCCCGAGGCCCCGCTGTCGGCCGGCGCCGTGGCGGGAACCTTCGCGTGGGTCGGACTGGCGCTGCTCTTCGGCGCACGCATGGCGCGCACCAAGGAGCTCGACTGAACGGACGCCGCGCCCGGCTTGCGCCTGGGAGCCGGCCGGCACCCCGCAAGCGGCCGATCACCCCGGCAGACGCGCAGTCCAGCCGAGGCACTGCAGGAGCAGCAGGACACGCACACCGAACCGCGAGTCGCGAAGCAGCCACACGAGCCACGGCACCACCGTCGCGACTGCGAGCGCCACGCACATCTGCGCCGCATTCGGGCAGCGCACCCGCCAGTCACGCCGGGAGATGCGCCACCACCCTCGGCAGCATGCGGAGGAAGAACAGCGCCTCCTCGGCGTTGTGCAGCGTCATCAGCACCGGGACGCCAAGGAAAGCAATGCGGCGGGGGATGGGAGAGGGAGACAACTTCGCGACCTCTCTGCGTCTCCGTGTCTCTGCGTGAAGCAATCCGTCAGCGGGCTTCGAGCCGCGAAACGATGCGCAGGAACTCGTCGACAGGCGCCAGATCCCGCATGGCGGCGACGGCCCGGCTGAGATCGAACGTGACGTACTCGTGCAGCATCACGTTCCGGAAACCGGGGAGCGGCGCAAGACGATCCACCAGCCCGGCAGGGAACTCGGGGAGCTGCGACAGGTTCCGGACGGCCTGCGTGTAGTCGCTGAACCGCAGCCCGTGGCGCGCGCAAACCTCACCGGAGATGTCGATGACCAGCTGCACGACCGTGAGCAGCGAAAACATCACGTCGTTGTGAAGCGAGAGGTCTCGCTCCAGGTCTGCCGCCGCCTTCACCCGCGGCTCCAGCGCGCGCAGGTGCTCCAGATGCCTGCGGAGCTCCATCAGCCGCTCGACCATGAACGTCATCGCGCGACCGCCTCCAGCGCGATGCGCCGCATGCGACGCAGCCAGGGGTCGAGGTCCGCCGCACGGAGCTGCACGTCGCGAACGTACGCGTGGTCGCGGGATGGGTCCCCGACGTACACGCGAACCCCGTCCTGCACGATTCGCCGTCCCAACTCCGGCGGAGCGTCGTTTAGAACGACGACGTCCACCAGGTTGTTCTGCAGCACCGAGATCAAGTCCGAGCTGAGCCGAACGCGCGCATCGAAGCGCGCCTCGGAGGTTGGATACGCCGCGCGGTCGAGCAGCACCGCCACGTCCACGTCGCTCTCCCGGTGCGCTCGCGCCTCCGCGTGGCTCCCGAAGAGGTATGCCGCGTCCACGCCCACGGGCGCCTGCTCCGCGAAATAGCGACGCAGGTGCGAGACAATCTCATCGGTCGAACCCACTTCGCGCTCGAGCATCCTGGTTCTTCTGTGAAATGCGCTACGCCTGCCTCGCCTTGCGGCCGCGGCGCGGCGCGGGGTCGACCGCGGGGGTGGAGGGCGCTGCCCGGCCGTTCAGCATCGAACGGAGGTATTGGCCGGTGAAGGAATCCTCCACCATAGCCACCGCCTCGGGGGGGCCCTCGGCCACGATGCGGCCGCCGGCGGGGCCGCCCTCGGGGCCCAGGTCGATCACCCAGTCGGCGGTCTTGATGACGTCGAGGTTGTGCTCGATCACCAGCACCGTGTTGCCGCGGTCCACCAGCTTGTGCAGCACCTCCAGCAGCATCCGCACGTCCTCGAAGTGCAGCCCCGTGGTCGGCTCGTCGAGGATGTAGAAGGTCTGCCCCGTCGCGATCTTCGACAGCTCGCTCGCCAGCTTCACCCGCTGCGCCTCGCCGCCCGAGAGCGTGGTCGCGCTCTGGCCCAGGTGGATGTAGCCCAGCCCCACGTCGGAGAGCGTCTGCAGGTGGCGGCGGAGGCGCGGCACGGCCTCGAAGAGCTCCAGCGCGTCGTCGACCGTGAGCTCCAGCACGTCGGCGATGGAGTGGCCCTTGTAGAAGACCTCCAGCGTCTCGCGGTTGTAGCGCTTCCCGCGGCAGACGTCGCAGGGCACGTAGACGTCGGGGAGGAAGTGCATCTCGATCTTCACCAGCCCGTCGCCCTGGCACGCCTCGCACCGCCCCCCCTTCACGTTGAAGGAGAAGCGCCCCGGCGAGTAGCCGCGCATCTTGCTCTCCGGCAGCTCGGCGAAGAGGTCGCGGATGATGGTGAAGAGCCCCGTGTACGTCGCGGGGTTCGACCGCGGCGTGCGGCCGATGGGGCTCTGGTCGATGTCCACCACCTTGTCCAGCCGCTCCATCCCGTCGATCCCCGCATGCTGCCCGGGGATGGTGCGCGCGCGGTAGAAGCGCCGCCCCAGCGCGTTCCAGAGGATGTCGTTCACCAGCGTGCTCTTCCCCGACCCCGACACCCCCGTCACCGCCACGAAGCACCCCAGCGGGATGCGCACGTCCAGGTCGCGCAGGTTGTGCTCGCGCGCGCCGCGGATCAGCAGCTCGTGCCCCGGGCGCGGCTCCTTGCGCCGCGCGGGGATCTCGATCTTCCGCTCGCCGCGCAGGAAGGCGCCGGTGAGGGAGCCGGGGGCGGCCACCACATCGTCGACCGTTCCCTCCGCCACCACCTCGCCGCCGTGGCGCCCGGCGCGCGGGCCCAGGTCCACCACGTGGTCGGCGGCGCGGATGGTCTCCTCGTCGTGCTCCACCACCAGCACGGTGTTCCCCAGGTCGCGGAGCTGCTGCAGGGTGCCCAGCAGCCGCTGGTTGTCGCGCTGGTGCAGGCCGATGGAGGGCTCGTCGAGGATGTAGAGCACGCCGCAGAGCCGCGAGCCGATCTGCGTGGCCAGCCGGATGCGCTGCGCCTCGCCGCCGGAGAGCGTCTCGGCCGAGCGGCCCAGGGTGAGGTACTCGAGCCCCACGTTCACCAGGAAGGAGAGGCGCTCGCGCACCTCCTTCAGGATCGGCCCGGCGATCTCGCGGGAGATGTGCGCGAGGGCGTCGACCCGCTCGAAGAAGGCGAGCGCGTCGGAGACGGCCATCGCGGTCACCGCGCCCATGGAGTGGCCGTCCACCGTCACCGCCAGCGACTCGGGGCGGAGCCGCGCCCCGCCGCAGGTCGCGCACGGCAGGGTGGACATGTACTCCTCCAGCGTCTCGCGGGTCGCCTCGCTGGTGGCGTCCTTGTAGCGCTGCCCCACGTCCTTGATGATCCCGCCCCAGCGCAGCCGCGGCGCGCCCTTCTTCCCCTCGCCCGCGGGGGCGCCGTAGAGCAGCACCTGGCGCGCCTCCTCCGGCAGCTCGCGCCAGGGGGTGTTCAGGTCGAAGCCGAGCGCGTCGGCCAGCCCGCCCAGGATCGTCCCGCGCAGGTGGCCGCGCGGCACCCCCCAGGGGAGGACGACGCCCTCGAGGATGGAGAGGGAGGTGTCGGCCAGCACCAGCTCGGGGTTGGGCTCCTTGCGCGTCCCCAGCCCGCCGCAGTCCGGGCAGGCGCCGTAGGGGGAGTTGAAGGAGAACTGGCGCGGCTCCAGCTCGGGGATGCTGATCCCGCACGCCGGACAGGCGTACGCCTCGCTGAACATCTGCCGGTCGGGCTCGGCGCCGGGGGCGTGGGCGATGACCTCCACCACCCCCTCGGCGTTCCTGAGCCCCTGCTCCACCGCGTCGGCGATGCGCGAGCGGTTCTCCTCGCTCACCTCCACCTTGCGCTCCACGAAGATGGAGATGTCGTGGTTGGCGCGGCGGGCGAGCGGGGGCGGCTCCTCCAGCCGGTGCGTGTCGCCGTCGGTGCGGGCGTAGGTGAAGCCCTTCTTCCGCATCTCCTCGTAGAGGTCGCGGAACTCGCCCTTGCGGCCGCGCACGGCGGGGGCGAGCACCTCCAGCCAGGTGCCCTCGGGGAGCACCATCAGCCGCTCTACGATCTGCGACGCGCTCTGCTTCTCGACCGGGCGGCCGCAGCTGGGGCAGTGGGGGACGCCGACGCGCGCCCAGAGCAGGCGCAGGTAGTCGTAGACCTCGGTGACGGTGCCCACGGTGGAGCGCGGGTTCCGCCCGGCGGTCTTCTGCTCGATGGAGATGGCCGGCGACAGCCCCTCGATGGAGTCGACGTCGGGCTTCTCCATCATCCCCAGGAACTGGCGGGCGTACGCGGAGAGGCTCTCCACGTAGCGCCGCTGCCCCTCGGCGTAGATGGTGTCGAAGGCGAGCGAGCTCTTGCCGCTGCCGGACAGCCCCGTGATCACGGTCAGCCGGTCGCGGGGGATCTCGACGTCGACGTTCTTGAGGTTGTGCTCGCGGGCTCCGCGTACGATCAGGCTCTCTTCAGGCATCCCGAAAAGTTACCGCAGATCGCTCCATCATTCAACCATCGAAGCGAAAATTTCTGGTGTCACGCCGCCGAGCCTCCGTACAGGACCTCTTCACAGGTCGCGATTGCTGCCGAATGCACGCTCATGCATCATTCATCCTCGCCAACGTCCAAGCTGATGCCCTCCGGGGACAGCCAATCACTGTCAGGACGACAAACAAGCCGAGCATTCTTGTATGCCCAAGCGAGGGGTAGAATGGTAGCTCCCTGATACGAACCCGAAGGATTCCGCGAGATTACAAGGGCAACATCAACAATTTCGTCGTTCTGAATCGCCAAAGGAAGCAAAAGGCTCATCTCGTTCTCGCGGGGATAATACTGAGGAATTGCTGTCTTGAAGTTCCACCGAGTGCGCTTCACGGCCAGGTCGGCTGCATCCTCAACGCGTCGCTTGATGCTTCGGTAGCATTTGGCGTCAGCTTCGACAGCTTCTCCAAACCTGTTCAGGTACTCACGACGCTCGACGGGTTCCATATGCGCATAGTCCTGCCAGGCGATACCCTCGGGAACATGGTCTGCGAGGAACAACGAAGGGTAGCGATTCCGTTTGATGCCATCGATGACGATGTGGCGAATATCCAGGTGCAACTCCTGTGTGGTATCCAAGAGCATATCGGAGGTGCTGTCAAAGTACTTCGGCGGATCGGGCAGCGGCCGGAAATAAGCCGTCAGTATCTTGCCTGTTCCCTGTCCCGGAACACAGAAGTCGTAAAACTTCCACGGCGAAGAACCGGGACGATCATTTCTCTCAAAAAGCGCATAGATCGTTTCGTAAAGACGGTCGACAAGCCCGGTGTTGAATGCTGCGAACTGCGTTCTATCCGAAGGAGCCTCAACGATTTTCTTGATCTCAGGATGCTCTATGTCTTCCTTGGTTAGGCGGTAAAACGTGTATTTTAGATAGCTTTCGAGAATCGCATATTCGCGGCCGGGACTCGGGTCAGAGCCCAAGCTCCATCTCTCTTTCAAAGCCAATTCGGCTAAAAGCTCGAGGACTGACGAATATCTCTTCCCATTTCTATGGGTGAACGGTACGAACGGAACAAAAGCCCACCGGGTGAGGGCGTCTCCGAAACGATGTGAACTCGAAAAGCCGAAATCCCTTCTTCTAACCGAGCCGATCTCCCTTTGTCTGGCCGGGTGGGACTGTGCGAGAGGACGATCCTGCTGGATCAAACGCAGGTAGTCAGCCTGCGAACCCACGCCATCGTCCGCTAGCCGGAACTCCACCAACTGCCCTTTGTGTGACGGGTCAA
Organism: Longimicrobiaceae bacterium; assembly: GCA_045803205.1. GTDB lineage: Bacteria > Gemmatimonadota > Gemmatimonadetes > Longimicrobiales > Longimicrobiaceae > Longimicrobium. The sequence continues at coordinate 55,951 of JBJMPM010000020.1, read as the reverse complement.
GGCCATCTCCTCCTTCACATTTTTCGAGTTCGAAGCGAACGTCACGGTCTCCATCTTCCGGAACGATATATCCGTAACCTTGCCGTGAATTGACGAACTTGATGCTTCCACGTCTGAGTGCCTTCCCCCCCTCCAAATGACTATCGTCTGAATGCTGCTCGGGAGCAAGGTCAGAGCGCAACTTCGGCGACGTTCCGTCCAAGGAACCCATAGTTCCCCTGACCCCTTGTTGCTTTTCGCGCCATCTGGCATAATCGCTACGAATCTTTGACTCGATTTCGGCAGGAATCACTGCATTGGCATCTTCGATTCCGGCACCTGCTTTCTGAAGGCCCGTCAGAAGCCCTGCGGCGGAGATCCCAAGTTCTGCAGCAAGTTCGGAGACGCGCATGTGCTGACTCCCTTAAGAAAGTTTATTGACAACAACTACTTTGGAATGCGTTGCGGCTTACATCGACAGAACGGAGCCTTTCCGGAAACTCATAGCAGGTCACCGACTGTAGATTTCTTATCTGTGCTGAGCGACGAGGTCAAGAATAGTCTCTCGCATCGCTTGTGGACAGCGCGATGGCAGCGTGCAGAAGCGAAAGATCTGAACGTGGCGCACGCGTGCCTGCTGCAGTTCAGTGGGCCGGGTTGGGCAGGTGTTGGTTAACCCCCGGCTGCCGCGACGCTAACCGACAAGCATACCCTTTCTCCCAGTGAAACAATCCGGGTCTCGCGGAGGCGCGGAGGAACGCAGAAGAGCCTCGGCAGCCGCCTCGATCCACCCGCGAATCCGGCCAAACTGCATCGCAAATCTGTGGCAGAAGCGTCCCACCAGCCCCTTCCCCGCCCCGGTTTTCAGCAGGAAACCGCACCCCTCGGGCCATCGCCCTGCACGGCAAGAGACGGCCTCATATCCGTTTACAGAAAGTATTTCGGAGAGCCCCACAGCGGGCACATCGTTTGCCGCCGTTCCCTTATCTCGCCGTACGGCCGCGCGGGGCCGCTTCGGCGGGAAAACGGGCAGTCCCCCCTCTGGCCGGAGCGGCGACGACTCCGGCTCCCCGTTCCCCATCCCCATCCACAAGGTGACCGCATCATGGCAGAGAAACCGGCAGGTCCCTCCGGCGGACGCGGCGCGTCCTCCACCGGCGGCGGGTCGAAGATCCCGCGCGACGCGTTCGTCTCCAGGCTGGTGCCCGATCCGGCGAACCTCGAGGATGCCGCGCCGCGGGTGCTCCGCGGCTACGTGGGCGACTCGGACGAGCCGGGATACTCGCGCATCTACTGCGGCCAGGGGCTGGAGGTCTACGCCGACGTGCGCGACGAAGACATCCTGCACTACGAGGCCGCGACCGACGGCGGCGAGCACACGCTGTGGGCGAAGGCCGACGCGCAGGTGAAGTACGGCCGCCGCGGCGCGGCCAAGGGCGAGGCGTCGGGCTTCGTCGAGGGACCGCTGCTCTCCGACTACGGCGCGGGCGGGGGCGGCGCCGGCGGCGGCGGCCCGATCGGGGTCACCGGCTGGCTCGGCTGCGGACAGCCAACCCACCTGATCGGGTGTACCGGGTGGCTGGGCTGCCACCGCACCTCCATCTGCCCGGGCACGATCCATCTGACCACCCCGACGCAGATCGGGTGCATCACGCAGCTCGGCTGCGCGCCGCCGACGCACCAGCTCGGCGGTTGCCCGTACTCCTCCGCCTGCCTGCCGCGCACCAGCACCTGCCCGCCCACGTACATGCCGGGGTGCCCGGACACCAGCACCTGCGCACCGGCGGGCGGCCACCCCGAGGCGCTCGCCGCCGCGGCCCCCCTGGGCCCCACCGGGTGGCAGAACTGCACCCAGCTGCTCGGCTGCCCGAACACCAGCACCTGCACGCCGCAGACGCACCTGATTGGGTGCCCGAACACCTCCACCTGCACGCCGCAGACGCACCTGATCGGCTGCCCGCGCACCAGCACCTGCCCGCCCACGTACATGCCGGGGTGCCCGGACACCAGCACCTGCGCGCCGGAGGCGGCGGCAGGCGCGGTGCACCAGAGCACGGCGGCCACGCTCTGCACGCGGTACGGCTGCCAGCCGCCGCACGGATCCACGGCGGCGACGGTGTGCACGCACTACGGCTGCCCGAGCACCGCGGCGACGCTGTGCACGCGCTACGGCTGCCCGGGCCCGGCCACCTACCAGTACGGCTGCACGCTCGGCTTCACCTGCACCTACGTGGGCTGCCCGTAAGGCGGCCCCCGGCGCCCGGCCGTCCCGCACCCCGCGCGGTGCGGGGCGGCCGTGGGGGACGAGCCCTGTCGCCGTCCGGCGGCGGGGCTTACCCTTGACCGCACCAACCGGCTCTCTTTCCCACCGTTCCCGCGCAGATGATCCTCTCCTCCCGCAACCTGGTGCACTACCTGGTGGAGCGCGGCCTGGTGACGCCCGAGACCGTGGTCGACGGCGACTATTCGGCGCGCGAGATGACGCGCCGCAACCGCAACTTCCGCGTGCTGCGGGGCTCCCTTCCCGGTCTCTTCGTCAAGCAGTCGGCGGACTGGGAGCCCTTCTCCACCGAGACCATGCGCCGCGAAGCCACCTGCTACCTGCTCGCCCGCGACGACCCCGACTTCGCCGCGCTGGGGGAGATGATGCCCCGCTTCGTGGACTTCGACCCGCCGCGCTTCGTGCTCACCGTGGAGTGGCTCCCCGCCGCCGAGACGCTCTCCGACCACCTGGGGCGCGGCGGCGACGTGGCGCCGCAGGTGGCCGAGCGGCTGGGCACCCTGCTGGGGCGCTACCACCGCCACGCGGGCTCCCGCGCCCGCGACGCCGCGCGCGACTCGGCCTTCCCCCGCGGCATGCCCTGGATCCTGAACGTGATGCACCACAACCCCGCCTCGGTGGGCCCCGCCAGCGCCGGGAACCGGGCGCTGGTGGAGATGCTGGGGCGCTACCCCGCCTTCGGCCCGGCGCTCGACGCGGTGCGCGACGGGTGGCGCCGCGACGCGCTGGTGCACGGCGACCTGAAGTGGGAGAACTGCCTGGTGCTGGCCCCGGCCGCGCCCGGAGACCCGCCGGAGCTGCGCATCGTGGACTGGGAGCTGGCCGACTTCGGCGACGCCTGCTGGGACGTGGGCTCGGTCTTCCAGGCGTACCTCTCCACCTGGCTCCTCTCCATCCCCGCGGGCGCGGGCCCCCGCCCGGCCGAGCTCGCCGCGCTCCCCATCGAGCGGATGCAGCCGGCGATCCACGCCTTCTGGCGCGCGTACGCCGGCACGCTGGGGCTGGACGCCGCCGCCGAGGCCGAGCGGCTGCGCCGCAGCATCCTCTTCGCGGCCGCGCGGCTGATCCAGACCGCGTGGGAGCACACCGCCACCACCGAGCACGTGCCCCCCAACGTCCTCTACCTGATGCAGGTCGCCATGAACGTGCTCACCCGCCCCGACGACGCCGTGCGCCACCTGCTCGGCCTGGAGGCGAGGCTGGCCGCGTGAGCGCGCTCGCCGGGCTGCGGCCCATCCTGAAGGTGGTCGAGGTCGTCTCCCCCACCGCCGTGCGCGTGGCGGGGCGAGCGTACGAGCGCCCCGCCGCCACCCCCGCCGCCGCCGCGGCCGCCGAGGGGGGCGCCACGGTGGTCCCGCTGCTGACCGGGCTCCTCTACGGCGAGGCGTACGCCCGCCGCTTCGGCGCGCCGCCCCCGCCCCCGCCCGCGCCGGGGGCGGACGACGACCTGATCCCCGCGCTGGCCGCGGCGCACCCGGGGCGCGACCGCTGGGAAGAGGGGTGGGTGGTGAAGCAGGCGCTCTCCACCGGCCGCCTGGTGGCCGAGCGCGGCGGCGAGGCGCGCTTCCTCTGGCCCGGCGAGTTCGTGGCCGCCGACGGGCCGGGGATGCCCCCCGCGAAGGGGATGCGGCTGCGCCTCTGGCGCCCGCGCGAGTCGCCCACCCTGCAGCCCGGGTTCTGGTTCGCCTTCGGCGCGGCCGGCGGGAGCGAGGAGCTGCCGCTGGTGCGCATCTACTGGAACTTCACCGCCGACGCGGCGCCGGCGGTGGTCTCCGCGCTGCTGGGCACGCTCGACCGCTACGCGCTCCCCTTCCGCTTCAAGTGCCTGTCGCACCGGTCGCTCTACCCGCGCACCGACTGCGCGGTGCTCTACGTGGCGCGCCGGCACTGGGCGCTCGCGGTGGAGCTGGCGCTGGAGGCGAGGGAGCGGGTGGCGGAGGGGATGGGGAAAGACACGCCGCTCTTCACCCGCGCGCTGGCGCCGGGGCTCGCCTTCGCGGAAGAGCCCGGGTCGGGCGAGAGCTTCGGGATGCACCGCTGCCGGCTGACGGCCGAGGGGATCTGGGCCGCGTGGCGCGCGGGAACGCGGGCGCCGGCCGCGCGGCTGGCCGCGGTGGTGGAGGCCTTCCGGCGCGGCGGGGTGGACCCGGAGCGCCCCTGGCTCGCCGCGGGCTCCACCGGCCGCTACGAGGTGCCCGATGCCGCCTGACGCCGCGCGGCTCCCCTTCCTGCACGCCGCCGCCGCGCTGGGCGCGCGGCTCTGCCGCGAGGCGGTGTGGGCGGGCGGCCGCTGCAACTGGGTGGGCGACGCGCAGGAGCCCGCGCCCGAGGGGTGGGTGGTGGTGCAGCGCTCGCTGGGGCCGGTGCTCTACGACGGCACCGCCGGCGTGGCGCTCTTCCTGGCGCGGCTCCACGCCGCCACCGGCGAGCGCCCCTTCCGCACGGCGGCGCGCGGCGCGCTGCGCCAGGCGCTGGGCGCGCTGGGCCGGGTGGGCCCGCCCGTCACCGCCGCCTTCCACTCCGGGCTCACGGGGATCGCCTGGGCGCTCGCCGAGGCGGGCGACGCGCTGGGCGAGGGAGCGTGGACGGAAGAGGCGGCGAAGCTGGCGGACACGGTGGCCGGCGTGGCGCCGAACGCGCAGGCGGTGGACGTGATCACGGGGAGCGCGGGGGCCATTCCCGTGCTGCTGGGGCTGGCGCGCAGGCTGGAGCGCCCGGCGCTGGCGGAGGCGGCGGCGCGGCACGGCGACTTCCTGCTGGAGGCGGCGCACCGCGGCCCACAGGGGTGGAGCTGGCACACCCTCGACATGCCGAAGCGCGCCGACCTCACCGGCTACTCGCACGGCGCGGCCGGGATCGCGGTCGCGCTGCTGGAGCTCGCCGCCGCCACCGGCGAGGCGCGCTACCGCGAGGGCGCCGAGGAAGCCTTCCGCTACGAGGCGCACGCGTTCAGCCCCGAGCACGGCAACTGGCCCGACCATCGCATCTTCGGCGACCCGGCCGCGGCCGCCGCCCTGCCGCCGTCGTACTCCATGGCCTGGTGCCACGGCGCGCCGGGGATCGGGCTGTCGCGGCTGCGGGCATGGCGGCTCACGGGCGACGCCGCCCGCCTCGCCGAGGCGCGGACGGCGCTCGCGACCACCGTGCGCGCGCTGCAGGCGGGGCTCGCGGCGGGAGGCTACGGCTTCTCCCTCTGCCACGGCGATGCCGGGAACGCGGAGCTCCCCCTGCTGGCCGCGGAGGTGCTGGGCGAGCCGAAGCTGGCGCTCACCGCCGAGCAGGTGGGGTGGGCGGGGATCGAGCGGCACGGGGCGCCCGCCCTCCCCTGGCCCTGCGGCGTCCCCAACGGCGGCGAGACGCCGGGGCTGATGCTCGGGCTGGCCGGGATCGGCCACTTCTACCTGCGCCTCTACGACCCCGCCGCGGTGCCCAGCGTCCTCCTCGTCACCCCCGCCTGATGGCCCACCTCTCCGCGCCTCTGCGTCTCCGTGTGAGGCGCTTTGATCGGAATCGAGGCGGCGATAGACTTCGCGGATGACGAAGATCACCGCCTACGTCAGCCACGAAGACTGCTCGCGCCACGACACGGGGTGGAGCTACCTGGACCACCAGGGGCGGCTGCCGGCGATCACCCGCGCCGTCTACCGCGACATGGTGGCGCTGTACGAGCCCCTGCTGCAGGTGGAGGGCGTGCCCGCGACCGAGGAGCAGCTCCGCCGCGTCCACACGCAGCGCTACGTCGACGACGTGCGCCGCACCGCCATCGCCGCGGCGGCGGAGGGGCGGCCGCTGGCAGTGGACGACGTGCCCGTCTCCGGCGCGTCGTGGGACGCGGCGCTCGCGGCCGCCGGCTGCGCCATTACCGCGGTGGAGGTGGTGCTGCGCGGTGACACGCGCAACGCGTTCGCCCTCGCGCGGCCGCCCGGGCGCGGCGCGGCGGCCGACTGGCCGGGCGAGTTCGCGCTCTTCAACAACGTTGCCGTCGCGGCGCGCCACCTGCGCGAGGCGCGCGGCTCCGCGCGGGTGCTGGTGGTGTCGTGGGGGATGTGGCCCGCGCACGTCGTCCGGGAGGTGCTCGCGGGCGACCCCGGCGTCGCGGTGATGTCGGTCTCGCAGGCGCTCGGCGGCGATACGGAGCCGCATCCCCGCGACGTCGAGGTGCCGAAGGGGAGCGACGGCGGCACGTTCGCCCGCGCCATGACCGCGGCGCTCGAAGCCATTCCCCCGGAGGAATCTCCCGACTTCGTGCTCCTCTCCGCCGGGTTCGACATCCTGGCGGAGGACCCGCTCGGCGAGCTGTGCGTCACGCCGCGGGAGGTGTACGACCTGACCGTGGCGCTGCGCGAGTGGGCGGAGGCGCGCGCCGGCGGCCGCCTCGCTTCCGTGCTGGAGGGCGGATGGGACGCGGCGGCGACGGGCACGGCGGTCGTCCAGCACCTGCGCGCGCTGGCGGGTCTGCCGGCGTCGTAGGCCCCGCGACGGCACGTCTCACGCAGAGGGCGCGGAGGCACGGAGAGCCGGCGATCCTCTTTCGCCGTCCCTCGCGCCCGCCCGCCGGGCGGCCTTATACTCCATCGCATGTCATCGTCCGTGCCGGATGCCTTCAGGGTGCCGCCCAACCGGGAGGCCGGCCCGTCGATGCTGGACCTGGTCCGGCTCAGCCGGGAGGTGGTGTTCCCCCCGGGGGGGCAGGAGCTCTACCAGCGCATCGCCACCCTCACCGAGCTGCGCGAGGGGCAGGAGGTGCTCGACGCCGCCTGCGGGCGGGGCGTCACCACCTCGTTCCTGGCGCAGTCCACCGGCGTCTCGTGCGTGGGCGTGGACCCCGACGAGCGGCTGGTGCGCGAGGCGGAGGAGCGGGCGCGCGAGGCCGGGCTGGAGGGGCGGGTGAGCTTCGAGACGGCGCGGCTCGACGACCTCCCCTACCGCGACGGGATCTTCGACGTGGCGATCGGCGAGCTGGGGCTGGGCGCCGCGGCCGACCCGGCGCGCGCGGTGGCCGAGCTGGCGCGGGTGACGCGGCCCTTCGGCTGCGTGGTGCTGGTGCAGCTCACCTGGACGGGGAACGTGGACCCCGCGCGCCGCGAGGTGCTGGTGGCGCACCTGGGCGCCCGGCCGATGATCCTGGTGGAGTGGAAGCAGCTCCTGCGCGACGCGGGGGTGGTGGAGCTGGCGGTGGAGGACTGGTCCGACGCGCCGTCGCCCTTCCGCCCGAGCACGAGGGGCCCCTTCCCGGATTTCTCGGAGATCTTCACCACGCGCGAGAAGCTGGGGATCCTGCGGCGGGCGCTGAAGCGGTGGGGATGGCGCGGGGTGAAGGGCGCGCTGGTGCGCGAGCGCGAGATCCATCGCCTCCTCACCCGCGAGCGCGTCCTGGGCCTCAGCATGATCAAGGGCACCCGCTGGTCGCCGGAGATGACGCAGCCGTAGCCGCATGTCGGCGGCGCGGCGGACCTGGGGTGGCGACGATGCGAGTGAACTCGCCGCTACAACGGCACACTGTCCGCCTTCGCGGACACCAACGGCACGCGTGGCACTGGCCGTGAAGTCCGCGCAGGCGGACTGCGTGAAGTTGTAGCCGCGGCTTCAGCCGCATAGTCGCAAACCCAGCACCCAGCAACCGGCACCCAGCACTCCCGATCCCATGGCCGTCATCGAAGAAACCGTATCCCTCGCCGCCGAGACGGTGGAGCGCATCCGCGGCGAGCTGCGCGCGCTCGGCGTGGACGGGTGGCTGCTCTACGACTTCCACGGCAACAACCCGGTCGCCGGGGGGTTGCTGGGGCTCCCGCCGATGACGCGGCGCTGGTTCGCCTACCTCCCGGCCGAGGGGGTGCCCGTGGCCCTCACCCACCGCATCGAGCAGCAGCCGTGGGAAGGTTGGCTGGGGGAGAAGCGGCAGTACTCGGCGTGGACCGAGCTGCACCAGGAGCTCCACGACCTGCTGCAGGGGAAGCGGGTGGCGATGGAGTACGCCGCATGCGACGCCGTGCCGTACGTCGACAAGATCCCGGCGGGCGTGCTGGAGCTGATCCGCGAAGCCGGCGCCTCGGTGGTCTCGTCGGGCGACTTGGTGAGCGCCTTCTACTCGCGCTGGAGCGCGGAGGGCGAGGCGAGCCACCGGCGCGCCGCCCAGGCCGTGCACGACGTGGCGCACGACGCCTTCCTCCGCATCGCCCGCGCGGTGAAGGCGGGGCAGCGAGTGACGGAGTGGGAGGCGCGCGGCTGGATCCAGGAGGGCCTCGCCGCGCGCGGCCTCAAGGTGGGCGCCGACTCCATCGTCGCCGTGAACGCGCACGCCGCCAATCCCCACTACGCGCCGACGCCGCAGAAGCACGCCGAGATCCGCCCCGGCGACCTGCTGCTGATCGACCTCTGGGGGAAGGAAAGCGACGACGCCGTCTACGCCGACCAGACCTGGATGGGGTACCTGGGCGAGGAGGTCCCCGCGCGGCTGGCGCAGATCTTCGCGGTGCTGAGCGGCGCCCGCGACGCGGCCATCCGGCACGTGACCGAGCGCACCGCGGCGGGGCAGGTGGTGCGCGGCTACGAGGTCGACGACGTGACGCGCGACCACATCGTGCAGGGCGGCTACGGCGACTTCTTCATCCACCGCACCGGGCACTCCATCGACCGCGAGCTGCACGGGTCGGGGCCGAACATCGACAACCTGGAGACGCAGGACACGCGCACGCTGATCCGCGGCATCGGCTTCTCCATCGAGCCGGGGATCTACATCGCCGGCGACGTGGGCTTCCGCACCGAGATCGACATGTTCATGGGCGCCGCCGGGGCGGAGGTGACGACCCCCAATCCCCAGCGCGCCGTCTATCCGCTCTTCCGCCAGGATCCGTTCGCTTGAACGACGACGCACCCACCTCGACCCCGGCGAAGCCCTCGCCGCGGACGCGCGCCGCCGCTGTCCCCGCGCCCGAGCGCGGCGACGGCGGCCGCTCCGACCGGCGCAAGCAGCCGCGCGGCATCTCGCTGCTGGCCGTGCTCCCCTGCGACGGCGACGACCCGGCGTGGGACCCGGTGGACCCCAAGCTCGGCTCGCGGCTGGTGCTGCACGACGACGTGGCGGCGCTGGTGGCCCCCGCCCCGCCGCTCGGCGCCGACGACGACCCGCTGCACGTGACCGCGCGCCACTGGGAGGTGCACCGCGCGCTGCTGGCGGGCGACGTGGTGCCCGCGCCGGCCGGGGTGGTGTTCGCCGGCGACCCCGAGGTGGCGGCGTTCCTGGCCGAGAGCTACACCACGCTGCGCAGCGCGCTGGCGCGGGTGCGGGGGCGGTGGGAGTACCGCCTGCACGTGACGCTGACCGACGCCGCCTTCCCCGAGAGCCGCGCGCTGGACCTGGCCACGCACATGTACGCCGAGCTGCGGCGGCTGGCGCGCGCGGCGGTCCCCTTCCCGCGCGAGGCGCCGCGGGTGCTCTCCGCCGCCTTCCTGGTGGAGCGCGGCGCCTCCGACACCTTCCGCGACCGGGTGGACCAACTCTCCGCCCTCAACTCCGCGCTGGACCTGGACCTCACCGGCCCCTGGCCGCCCTACGACTTTGTGGCGATGGTCACGCCGCCGCCGGTCGAGCCCGCCTCCGGGCGTCCGGCGCACGGACACTGACCCTCCTCCCCGACCTGCACTTGTACAACTTCGTGGCGATGGTCACGGCGGCGCCTGTTGGACTTCTAAATTCCGTGGGATCGAAGAGCCCGCTGAAGCCAGCGCTCACTTCATACGATTTTCTTGCAGTTAGGATATCCCCGCCACATCTTGTGAAAAACTTGCTTCCCCTCAGTTGTGGAGGTGAACGATGCCCCAAGATCCGATACAGCGTGCATTCACTCGTGCCGGAAAATACCTTGGTGAATTTCTTTACCTCATCATTATCGTTATCTCCTTGTTGGTCCTCAGTTGGGCTCTTTCGCTACCCGAGACAAACATTTGGCGCGAGCTCTTGCGTGACGTCGCCATAGCGGGCATCGTTTCTGTTGTAGTCGGGGGGGTCTTCGAGTTGCACGTACGTAGTAAATTTTATCTAGACACCGTAGAGCGAGTTCTTGGTGCGATCGTAAACGACCTCGTCCGGCCGGACGTTTGGCAGGAGGTGAAAAAACAAGTAATTGAACGGGATTACATCCGTGAAAGCGCGGATATCAAACTTAGTCTTATGGATGATCCGACAAGGGGCCTGCCACCCGGGGCCATGCTGCTTTGGATGGGATTTGGCTATAACGTGTGTGGACTGCGCTCGACTAAACGGAAGGCCGAAATCGTACACCGTCTTGACGATCATCTATCCGATTGTGGTTTTCCCAAGCTGTTGTCATTCAAGGTCGACGGGGTGCCAATTGACATAAAAGTTGAGAAGGGGTGGTTCAAGTATCTCCTAGATGTGAACGAACAGGGTGGAAAGTCACGCCACATCACAACCGAGCGTCAAGAGTTGGTGTACATTCCTGGATCCTATAACTTGACAATGAGTGCAATGACAAAGGGGATTAAGATTTTCCTCAGTGCGTTGCCCAAAGGGGTTTCGGCTTCAGTTTCGATCCGACCACATCGAGACCCTGTTAATCTGGTGGTAAATGACACGCTGGATACTGAGTTCGAGAATGTCTTGCTCTTACCAGGACAACTGATAGAATTTCGCTTTACTCGAGACGACGATTTCTTGTCGATCCAATCACGAACGTCGAGTATGAAGCCAGGAACAAACCTTTGATCCAAACTGGTGACTGACGTTGAACCTCGACTTCGAAGTCATCGACCTGCGCACCCGGCACGCCTTCCACATCGCCCGGCAGACCGCACCGGCGGTGCGCCGCTCGGTGGTGGTGCGGGTGCGTGACGCCGACGGCGCTGAAGGGTGGGGCGAGGCGCCGGCGACCGCCTACTACGGCGAGACGGCGGACACCGTCACCGCCGTCCTCCCCGGCCTCGGCGACGCGCTGGCGCACGCGGCGGACGGCGACCCGTTCGCGCTGGAGCGGATCGAGGCGGCGCTGGCGCACACCATCGGGCGCAACCCGGCGGCGCGGGTCGCCGTCTCGGCAGCGCTGCACGACCTGGTGGGGAAGCGGCTCGGCGTCCCCCTGTGGAAGCTGTGGGGGCTCGATCCGGCCGCCGCGCCGCGCTCCTCCTTCACCATCGGCATCGACCGGCCGGAGGTGATGCGGGAGAAGGTGCGCGAGGCGGCCGGCTACCCGATCCTCAAGCTCAAGGTGGGCACCGCGCACGACCGCGAGGTGCTGCAGATGATCCGCGACGAGGCGCCGGAGAAGACGCTGCGCGTGGACGCGAACACCGCGTGGACGGCGAAGGAGGCCATCCGCCGCATCCCCATGCTGGAGGAGTTCGGGGTGGAATTCGTGGAGCAGCCGCTCCCGCCCGGCGACCTGGAGGGGCTGCGGCTGGTGCGGAAGCGCTCGCGGCTCCCCATCATCGCCGACGAGAGCTGCGAGGTGGCGGAAGACGTGGCGCGGCTGGCGGGCGTGGTCGACGGGGTGAACATCAAGCTCGCCAAGTGCGGGAGCCTGCGCGAGGCGGTGCGCATCGTCCACGCGGCGCGGGCGCACGGGATGAGCGTGATGATCGGCTGCATGATCGAGTCGACGCTCGGCATCGCCGCCGCGCTGCAGCTCACGCCGTTGGTCGATTACGTCGATCTCGACGGCGCCGCGCTCCTGGCCGAGGACCCCTTCACCGGCCCCGGGATGGAGGGCGACGGCCGCCTCCGCTTCAACCACGCCCCCGGGCTGGGCGTGACGCGGAACGGCTGAACAGCGATCTCACGCAGAGAACGCAGAGCCGCGGAGGAGAGACGCTGTTCTCTCTCTGTGGCTCTGCGCCTCTGCGTGAACCGCTGTTCAGTCTTGCCCCCGCTGTTAGCTTTTCCGCCGTGTACGTAGAGATCGCGCTCCCGCTCCCGCTGCCGCGGACCTTCACCTACCGCGTGCCCGACGGCCTGCGCGGCCGGGCGCGGCCGGGCGCGCGCGTGCTGGTGCCCTTCGGACAGCGCGAGCGCATCGGGTGGATCGACCGCGAATCCGACCCCGCCTCCATCCGCGACCCCGCGAAGGTGAAGGCGATCCTCGGCGTGCTCGACTCCGCCCCGAGCGCCACGCCCTCCGTCCTCCGCCTCTGCCGCTGGATCGCCGACTACTACCTGGCGCCGCTCGGCATCGTCCTCCGCACCGCGCTCCCCGCCGGGCTCACGGATTCGTCGACCGACTACGTGGCGCTCACCGGGGGCGCCGCGCCGGGGCGCGACCTCACCCAGCAGGAGCTGAAGCTGGTCGACTGGCTGCGCGGGCAGGAAGGCCCGCAGCCCGTGGCGCGCGTGCGCCGCTCGCTGGGCGACCGGATGTGGTGGCCCACCATCCGCCGGCTGGAGGAGATCGGGCTGGTGCGGGTGGAGACGGAGGGGCCGCGCCTGGAGCCCGCCGTCCTCACCCGCCGCGTGCTGCGGCTGCGCGAGCTCCCCAGCCTGATGGAGCGCGACAAGCTCTTCGCCCGCGCCGCCCGCCAGCGCGAGGCGTACGAGACGGTGGAGGCGATGGGGGGGATGGCCGAGGTGCGGCACCTGGTGAGCGAGCTCGGCTTCACCCACGCCATCGTGAACGCGCTGGTGAAGAAGGGCGTGGCCGACGTGGCCGAGGAGGAGGTCTCGCGCGACCCCTACGCGGGGATCGACCCCGCCGCCGCCACCCCGCACCGGCCGACGCCCGCGCAGGCGTCCGTCATCCGCCGGCTGGTGGAGGCGTCGCGGACGCCGCGCCCCGGCACCTTCCTGCTGCGCGGCGTCACCGGCTCGGGGAAGACGCTGGTCTACATCGAGCTGCTCCGCGAGGTCGTGGAGCAGCAGGGGCGGACGGCCATCGTGCTGGTCCCCGAGATCGCGCTCACGCCGCAGACGGTGGGGCGCTTCAAGGCCGTGTTCGGCGACCGCGTGGCCGTGCTCCACTCCGCGCTCTCCGACGGCGAGCGCTATGACGAGTGGCGGTCGCTGCGCTCGGGGGAGAAGCGGATCGTGGTCGGCGCGCGTTCAGCCATCTTCGCCCCCCTCCCGGATCTCGGCGCCATCGTGGTCGACGAGGAGCACGAGAGCTCGTACAAGAACGGCGAGGCGCCGCGCTACCACGCCCGCGAGGTGGCGGTGGTGCGCGCCGCCATCGAGGGCGCCGTCTGCCTCCTCGGCTCCGCCACGCCCTCGCTGGAGAGCTGGGCGAACGCGCGGTCCGGCAAGTACGCGCTGCTGGAGCTCCCCGAGCGCGTGGGCGGGCAGCCGCTCCCGCCCATCCGCATCGTGGACCTGCGCGCCGAGCGCAAGCGGCAGCGCGAGAGCACCGGCCCGGCGCAGGAGCGCGGCCCGGTGATCCTCTCCGACCTGCTGGTGGACGCGGTGAGCGCGCGGGTGAAGCGCGGCGAGCAGACCATCCTGCTGCTCAACCGGCGCGGCTACGCCAACTTCGTGCAGTGCCGCGAGTGCGGGCAGGTGTGGCAGTGCCCCAACTGCAACGTCTCGCTCACCTTCCACCGGCGGCGCGCGCGCCTCACCTGCCACTACTGCCTGCACGAGGAGCCGTCGCCCACCGTCTGCTCCGCCTGCGGGAGCCGCGACCTGAGCTTCCGCGGGGTCGGCACGGAGCAGGTGGAGCGCTCGGTGGCCGAGAGCTTCCCGCACGCCCGCATCGCGCGGATGGACGTCGACACCACCAGCGGCAAGTGGAGCCACCACGAGATCCTCGGCCGCGTCGAGCGCGGCGAGGTCGACATCCTCCTCGGCACGCAGATGATCGCCAAGGGGCTCGACTTCCCCAACGTGACGCTGGTGGGGGTGATCAACGCCGACGTGGGGATGAACCTCCCGGACTTCCGCGCCACCGAGCGCACCTTCCAGCTCCTCACGCAGGTCGCCGGGCGCGCGGGGCGCGGGCCGAAGGGCGGCGAGGTGCTGATCCAGACCGCGCTCCCCAACCACTACGCCGTGGCCACGGCCATGGAGCACGACTTCGTCCGCTTCGCCGAGCGGGAGATGGAGACGCGGATAGAGCCCCGCTACCCCCCCTTCACCCGGCTGGTGAACGTGGTGGTGAGCGGGATGGAGGAAGCCGCCACGCAGGAGGCGGCGGAGTCCGCCGCGGCGTGGGTGGGCGGATTGCTGGCCGCGCGTCGCGTGCGCGACGTGGCGCTGGTGGGCCCCGCCCCCGCGCCGATCGACCGCATCCGCGGCCGCTGGCGCTGGCACTTCCTGCTGCGGGCGGAGGGCGCGAAGACGCTGGGGAAGGTCTCGCGCTACTTCTACGAGCGCTGGCACGCCCCCGCCTCGAAGTCCGCCGACATCCGCGTGATCATCGACCGCGACCCGGTGCAGCTGCTCTGAGGGAAACGGCGGCCGTGAAGCCGCCGCGAACGCCGTCAGTAGGCCGGGACGCTGACTGGGAACAGCTTGCGGTGAAGCTCCGCCAAGCGCTCTTCGATGGAATGAGCGTCCGCCGCCGCCTCTGGAGCGGCAGGGACGTCCGGATCGGATGCAAAGCGCAGGGAGAGGAGGCGTTCGTACTCCTCTAGGTCACCCGGCTCGGCCTGCGGGTTCTCGGCAAGCACCCGCTCTTTCTCCTGCGGCTTCATGGGTTCCATGTCTACCTCGCCAGTTTCGCCCGTACCCGGTCCAGCAGGAACATCCGCGTAATTCGATCGTGCTGGCAGTGTTCCGGTACGTGGTCGTGCGCCTTCCAGTAGTTGTCCATCACGGCCGGGAACGCGGGGTCGATCAGCTCGCAATGATATGACTGCCACCCCACCTCGTATCCCAGGCCATTCCGGGATGGATCGGCTGCAAGAGCGGTTCCGTTGTACACCGCGAACTGGCCCGGGATCGGACGGCCGCGCCGGTTGTTCACACCCGGGTTGCTGTCGACGTACAGGTCTACCACGGAGCCATTGGAGTAACTGGAAAGCGCATGTCCGAACTCGTGCAGCGCGGTCAGCGACGTGCTGGTTGAATGTTGTGCGACTGTCCCGGGGATCAGGCAAAAGAACCGGTGCATGAGCGAGCTCCCGTCAAGGGTGAACGGGACCCCGCCGCGTGCGTCGTCGTCGGAGGTGAACCAGGCGCTGGCGCGAGTATGAGATTCCGAACGCGAAATCGCGTACGCCACGTCAGCCACGAGACCGAAACGCGCGAGAAAATGTCCGAACGCCGTGCGCCGCGCCACGAGCAGGTTGCTGACGCCGTCCTGCCCCACGAGTGAGTTCGCGTCGGTCGCCGCCAGACCAGGGACGAACAGGGAGACCACGCGGACGCTTGGTGCAAGTGCCGGATCACCGAGGAACACCTCAGCCTGTCCACCGAGGTTGCCGAAGAGCGCATCGACCACGTAGCTGACGCTCGCATCGAACTCCGCCTGATGCACGGTGAGCGGATCGACAATGAACTGCCCGGATCTCCACGGCGCTTCCAACGCGGGATTGGCGATCACGCAGATGGTGAACGGAGCCGGCCGACTGGTGTCACCAGCGCGGATCACCCGACCGACAGGATGGTTAGCCATCTCGCTCGCTCCTGAAGGAGAACATTGTCCTGCTCTAGAATGACAGACCGGCTTCCCGCTTTTCGTTCTCACCCCTCCTACGTCCACCCTGAATAGGTACATGCGTCCGCGACTCGCCACAACATCTTGTGCCGAAGCTTGACCGAACGTCGCAGATTTAGCTAGAATTAAGGTGAACATTCAGGTTCGGCACGTTCATCTCTCCCATGCGGTCCGGAGTCCGTGACCCACCTGCGACGCTCGTGTTGCAAGGATACAGGTGGATGTGCACGATCCTTGAAATCCGTGAACCCCTGACGCCGGCGAAACGAGAACAGGTCCCACCCGAGAGAGCGAGGTAGCATCCACATGGGGTGTCTGGCGTTGAACGCGTCCTTCGAGCCGCTGACCATCCTTCCGATCGAACGGGCCCTGCGGCTCGTGATCGACCGGAAGGCGGAGGTGCTCGAGGCAGACGACGCCCGGTTCTACCGCAGCGAGCGCGACCGCATCGCGGCGCCGCTGGTGATCCGGCTCAAGCGGTTCATCCACGTGCCGCGGCGCTTCCGCCGGCAGGTGACCAACACCTTCCTCTTCGCGCGCGACGGCTACCGCTGCCAGTACTGCGGGCGCCACCGCGCGGCGCTGCGCGGGCGCGAGTTCCTCACCCGCGACCACGTGCTCCCCGCCTCGCGCGGCGGCGACAACTCGTGGGAGAACGTGGTGACGGCCTGCTCGCCCTGCAACAACCGCAAGGCCAGCCACCTCCCCGGCGAGATCGGGATGCACCTGCTCAAGCAGCCGCACGAGCCCAACTACGTGGAGCTGGTGTGGGCGGTGCGCCGGGTGACGCAGGTGCAGGCCAAGTACATCGCCATGTTCTACGGCGAGGAGATCCTGGAGGCGCTGCGCCGCCACGACCAGGAGGCCGAGCACCGGCACGAACACCACGAACGCCACCTGAGCGTCGCGTAAAGGCGGGTTGCCCCCTTCGGCAGCCCGCCTTCTTCTTTATCTCACGCAAAGACGCGGAGACACGGAGAGCCCGCAGCGAGCTCCTCCGTGTCTCCGCGTGAAAACTTATCTGTTCTGCCCGACGCCCCCGAGAACCTCGAGCACCGTCTCGTCGGCCACGGGGTGGCCATAGCGCCCGTCGCGCGCGACCACGGCCGAGCCGACCGACTCGATCAGCGCATACTCCACGCGGCCCTCGCGCGCCTTCTTGTCGGTGCGCGTGAAGTCGACCACCTCGTCGATCCCCATCTCCAGCGGGAGCGAGGTCGGCAGCCCCAGCCGCGAGAGCACCCGCCTGAGCCGCGCCGAGGTCCCCGCCGCGGTCACGCCGATCCGCTCGCCGATCCGCGCCTCCTCCACCATCCCGATCGCCACCGCCTCGCCGTGCAGCATGGCGTAGCCGGAGAGCGCCTCCACCGCGTGGCCCACGGTGTGGCCGAAGTTCAGCATCTTGCGCGGGCCCGTCTCCAGCTCGTCGCGGGTCACCACCTCGGCCTTGATCTCCACCGAGCGGCAGATGAGCCGGGTGAGCGCCTCGGGGTCGCCCGCCAGCAGCTCGCCGGCGGACTGCTCGATCCAGTCCAGGTACGCGGGGTCGGCGATGGCGCCGTGCTTCACCGCCTCGGCCAGCCCCGCGCGCACGTGCGCGTCGGGGAGCGTCTGCAGCAGGTCGGCGTCGGCGAGCACCACCTGCGGCTGGTGGAAGGCGCCCAGCAGGTTCTTCCCCGCCGGCGTGTCGACCCCCGTCTTCCCGCCCACCGACGAGTCGATCATCGCCATCAGCGTGGTGGGCACCTGCACCAGCGGGAGGCCGCGCATGTAGGTGGCCGCCACGAACCCGCCCAGGTCCCCCGGCACCCCGCCGCCGAAGGCGATCACCGCCGCGTCGCGCCCGATCCCCGCCTCGAGCATGGCGTCGCTCACCAGCCCCCAGGTCTCGCGCGTCTTCCGCTCCTCGCCGTTCTGGAAGGCGAAGACGTCGGCGCGGTAGCCGGCGGAGTGCAGCATGCGCGAGAGCTTCACCGCGTACAGCTCGGCCACGCGGTCGTCGGTGACCACGGCGTAGCGGTGCGCCGGGCAGAAGCGCGAGAGGATGGTGGCGATGGAGGTGAACAGCCCGCTCCCCACCAGGATCTCGTACCCCCGCGAGGGGCGCTCGGGAAGGGTGACGGCGATGCGCTCTTTCAGGCTCATGGTACGGTCGTCTCTTCCAGTCGCTGCTCGTTTCGCCGGTCCATCCCCAGCCCCAGCACCGTCTCGTCGGCCGCCCAGAGCGCCAGGCGCCGCAGGTCGCCGTCCATCCCCCTCGCCGCCTCGCGCATCCGCCGCGCCGCGCAGCCGCGCTCGAACACCGCCGCCAGGCTGGCGATCGCCTCCCCGTCTCCCAGCTCCGCCGCCAGCGGCGCCAGCGTCTCGGCCAGCCCCAGCACCGCGTCGTCCGCGTCGATGGTCCGCGGCTCGCTCGCGAAGAGGTCCACGAACACCGCGCCGGTGCCGTCGCGCGCGGCGCGCCAGGAGTTCTCGCCCAGCAGCGCCTGCGCCACCGCGCCGGGGAGCGCGGGCTCGCGCAGCACCCCCTCCACCACCCCGGCGACCACCGCCCGCGCGAGCGCCGCGGCGGCCACGGCGTCCTCCAGCCGCGGCGTGACGTCGGCGGCGCGGAACTCCACCGTGGGGTAGCGGTGGTGCGGGCGCAGGTCCCAGTACAGCCGCCCGGGCCCGTCCAGGCATTCCGTCTCCGTCAGCCAGCGCAGCAGCAGCGCCAGCTCGTCCGCGCCCTCGAAGCGGGGCGGGGCGCCGCTCCTCGGCCAGCGCCGCCAGAGCAGGGTACGGAAGGAGCAGTACCCCGTGTCGTGCCCCTGGTAGAAGGGCGAGCTGGCGGTCAGGGCCAGCAGCTGCGGGAGGAAGAAGCGCGACGCGTTCGCCACCCGCGTCCGGTCCACCCCTTTCGGGACGCCGACGTGCACGTGCATCCCGAAGATGCTCTGCGTCTCGGCCAGCTCGCGGTACTCCTCGCGGATGGCCGCGTAGACCTCCTTCTGCGTGAAGCCGTGCCCCGCCGCCGCGCCGAAGGGGTGCGTTCCCGCCGCCACGATGCGGAGCCCCTCGGCCCCGGCGGCCACCGAGGCCTGGAAGCGCAGCCGCGCCAGGTCGTCGGCCAGGCACTCCGTTCCCTCGCACACCCGGGTCTCCACCTCGATGGTGTGCTCCTGCATCTCGGGCTTCACCTCGCCCGTCCAGTCGCCCGCGATCACCCAGCGGGCGCGGCTCTTCAGGTCGCCGGTGCGGGCGTCGACGAGCTGGTACTCCTCCTCCACCCCGACGGTGAAGTCCCGCGGCGAAATGCTCATTTCGTCCGTTTCAGGCCAGCGGCGGACAGGTTGAGACTTAGCGGCGCCCGCCGCCGGCGGCAAGACGGAACAGCAGTGCCAAGTGCCTAGTGCCTAGTGCCTAGTGCCTAGTGCCTAGTGCCTAGTGCCTAGTCCCAAGTGCTGAGTGCTGAGTGCTGAGTGCTGAGTGCTAAAGTATTCCCACCCGTTCCACGCGCTCCGGCGGGCGCGCGGCGGAAAGCAACTCCCGCGCCGTGCGGCCGAGCACGGGGTGCACCCACTCCGGCGCGATCTCCGCCAGCGGATGGAGCACGAAGCCGCGGTGCTCGATGCCCGGGTGCGGCAGCGTGAGCTCCGGCGTGCGCATCACCACGCCGCCGTACGCCAGCAGGTCGAGGTCGATGGTGCGCGGCGCGTTGGCGAAGCTCCGCTCGCGCCCCATCGCCCGCTCGATGTCGAGCATCCCCCGCAGCAGCTCCAGCGGCGGCACGCAGGTCCATCCCCCGACCACCAGGTTGTGGAAGTCCGGCTGCTCGCGGTGGCCCACCGGCTCGGTACGATAGACGGACGACGCGCGGACGTCTTCCACCAGCGCTCCCAGGCGCGCGACGGCCTCGGCGAGCTGGCGGCGCGGCTCGCCCAGGTTGGCGCCCAGCCCCAGCAGGACCTCGGCGCGCGGCGTTGCGGTGGGTTCGGTCGGCATCTTCCCCGTCGCGGTGGTCCCGGAATGTCGCCCCCGCCCCCGGCCGGCGGAAGGCCACCGGTTGTTCCCGTCGATGTCCGCGAAGGCGGACAGTGTGAGGTTGTAGCGGCGAGTTCACTCGCATAGTCGCAATCACAACCCCGAATCTTCCCGACGCGTCGGCGGCGGTTCGCGGATTGCGAAGGGCGGTGCGCTTCGCCAGCTTCGCGCGTCGCCCCCGCGCAACCCGTCATCTCCAGTCGAGCCCACGTTGAGCGAAGACCAGCGGCTCACCCGCTTCGCCTGGCTCTCCATCGCCGCCGCGCTGGTCACCATCGCGCTCAAGTTCGGCGCGTTCCTGCTCACCGGCTCGGTGGGGCTGCTCTCCGACGCCCTGGAGTCGCTGGTGAACCTGGCCGCCGCGGGAATGGCGCTGGCGATGCTCACCGTCGCCGCCCGCCCGCCGGACGAGGAGCACGCCTACGGCCACAGCAAGGCCGAGTACTTCGCCAGCTCCTTCGAGGGCGCGCTGATCCTGCTGGCGGCGGCGAGCATCGCCTACTCGTCGGCGGTGCGCCTGCTCCACCCGCAGGAGGTGCGCGACCCGCTGCTCGGCATCGCCGTCGCCGCCGTCGCGTCGGTGGTGAACCTGGGCGTCGCGACCATGCTGCTGCGCGCCGGCCGCCGCTACCGCTCCATCGCGCTGGAGGCCGACGCGCACCACCTGATGACGGACGTCTGGACCTCGGTGGGGGTGATGATCGGCGTGGGCGCGGTGGCGGCCACGGGGTGGAACTGGCTGGACCCGGTGATCGCGCTGGTGGTGGCACTGAACGTGGTGCGGATCGGGGTGGCGCTGATGCGCCGCTCCGCGCTCGGCCTCCTCGACACCGCCATCCCCGGGCAGGACCGCGCCGCCGTGATGCGCATCCTCGACGCCTACGCCGCCGAGGGCGCGCAGTACCACGCGCTGCGCACCCGGCAGGCGGGGACGCGGCGCTTCGTCTCGGTGCACGTGCTGGTCCCCGGCGCGTGGACGGTGCAGCGCGGCCACGAGCTGCTGGAGCGGATGGAGGAGGAGATCCGCCGCGACGTGCCGGACGCCACCGTGTTCACCCACCTGGAGCCGATCGAGGACCCCGTCTCGTTCGAAGACCTCCGGCTGGAGCGCCTTCCCGAAGGTCCCTGAGAGCATCTCGCGGGGGAATCCACCAAACGGGGACGGAGCTTGCTTCCATTCGCGGAAGATGGAGGAAAGGGGGCAGCGTGTTATATTCTTGTATGGGAAATGGTTCGGATGGGAAATCCCACTTGCTCCGGATGTGCTCATGAACAAGGCAGCGAACAAGCCGCGTGTGACCGCCGAGTACGATGTGAAGCGCGATGCGCGCAAGCGCGTTACGCTCCGGTCGCCGCGACACGAGTACTATCACGCTACCGAATTCGCTGATGGAACCGTGATGCTGGAACCCCGGGAGCTTCGCGTCCCCGACAGCATCTCGCGACGCACGCTCGAAGGCATCTATGCGGCAGTGCGGAACCTGGATGCCGGAGCGGTGGGCGACGAGTTCGATCTGAGCGAGGTCCAGGACCTGATCGACGAGCCGTGATCCCGTGTCCTTCATCGTGCGGAAGGGGGTACCTGAGATCCTGGAGCTCTGGAAGCGGCTCCTCAAGGGGTACAAGCAGAACACCCTCGACGCCGAAGACCGCGAGCTGTTCAAGAAGTGGTCGAAGGCCGTGGCGCACCTGCGAGAGGATCCCTTCTACCCGGGGTTGCAGAGCCACGAGATCGACGCACTGACCGAACGGGTCGGCCGGAAGGTCTTCCAGTCCTATCTCGAGAACCGAACGCCTGCCGCCGGCCGGCTCTTCTGGGTGTACGGCCCCGGACCCGGCGAGATCACCGTGATCGGTCTCGAGCCGCACCCCGAGGATCGCAAGAGTCGTGGGTACGATCGCGTGCTGCTCTCGGATCTGCCGCCCCTGAACGATCCACCGGCCAGTTCCGGGCAGGGGAAGAAACCCAATCCCGGGAAGCGCCGGTAACGCTCGACGGCCCCGCTTTGGCACAGGCGGGGCCGTCGTCACGAACGCCATCGAGCCAGGTCAGGGCCGCTCGACGCAGACCCAGACGGTCTCGGTGGTGCCGCTGTAGAACATCGAGATCACCACGTTCTTCTGCCGCCCGTCGCGGAAGCGGAACACGTAGTCGAACACCGTGTGGAGCTGCCGCTTCTCCACCCCCTCCAGGAACTTCCCGTAGAACGCCTGCACCCTGGTGCACGGCGCCACCTCGTCGAAGAAGCTCTTCCCCACCGCGTCGGCCGCGTCGACGCGCGCCAGCTCGCTCTCCGTGCGGTTGAACTTCAGCACCCGTCCGTTGCGGTCGAGCTGGATCATGCCGACGGGAAGGCTGTCGAGCTCGCCCTGGGTCAGCACGTCGGCCTGCTCCAGGACGGTTCCTGCGGTGCCCTGCATCTTCTTTCTCCGCATCACGAGTGATCGGCCGTCCGGCGTCGGATGCCGGGAGGGATGGCGTCGAAGCCGGCGCGATTCTATTCCACTGCACAATGTTTATCAAATGTTTGAGATTGGAGATGCGATCGCCCCCGCGGCCGGGTAGATTGGCCGGGAGATGAGCCCTTCCCCCGCATCTCCCGCGAAGCGCGCCCCCTGGGTGCTGGCGCTCGACGTCGGCTCCTCGTCGGTGCGCGCGCAGGTGTACGACGCGCGCGGCGTGGCGCTCGGGCCCGCGTCGCTCGCGCAGGTCCCGTTGCGCTGGCGCACGCACCCGCCCGGCGCGATGGAGGTGGACGCCGGCGCGCTGGCGTCCGCCGCGCTCCGCGCCCTCGACCACGCGGTGAGGGCCGCGCGCGCCGCCCGCGTGGAGATCACGGCGGTCGCGCTCGACACCTTCTGGCACGGGTTGATGGGGGTCGCCGCGGACGGAAAACCGGTGACGCCCCTCTACGCCTGGGGCGACACGCGGGCGCGCGAAGACGCCGCGCGGCTGCGCGGGCGGGTCGACGCCGGCGCGATCCACGCGCGGACCGGATGCTTCGTGCACGAGAGCTATCCGCCCGCGAAATTGCTCTGGCTGCGCCGGGCGGCGGGCGATAGCTTTTCGCGCGCCGCGGGGTGGCTCTCCATCGGCGAGCACCTGGGCGAGCGGCTGTTCGGCGTGCGGCGCACCTCGCTGTCGATGGCCTCGGCCACGGGGCTGCTGGACGTGGCGCGCTGCCGCTGGGACGACGAGATGCTCGCCGCCGCCGGCATCCGCGCCGGGCACCTCCCCGAGCTCTCGGACGCGCCGATGGCCGGGCTCGCGCCGGGGCCGGCGCGCCGCTGGCCGGAGCTCGCGCGGGTGCCCTGGTTCCCCGCCCTGGGCGACGGCGCCTGCGCCACCCTCGGCAGCGGCGCGGCCCGGCCGGGAGCGATCGCGCTGACCGTCGGCACCAGCGCGGCCGTCCGCATCCTGCGCGAAGGTCCCGTGGAGCGGGTGCCGGACGGCCTCTGGCTCTACCGGCTGGATGCGCGCAGGACGGTGGCCGGGCGCGCGCTCTCGAACGCGGGGAACGTGTTCGCCTGGCTGCGGCGCACGCTCCGCCTCCCCCGCGCCGACCGGCTGGAGGCGCAGCTCGCCGCGATGGAGAGCGCTCCCCCGCACCGCCTGCGAGTGGTCCCCGCGCTCCTCGGCGAGCGCCCGCCGCTCTCGGGCCGGGACGAGGTCGCGGCGATGGCGGGGATGACGATGGACACCTCGCCGGTCGAGCTCTGGCGCGCGTGGATGGAGGCCGTCGCCGCCCGGCTGGCGGACGCGGTCGCGGCGGTCGAGGCGGAGTACGGGCGCGCGGACGAGGTCGTGGCCAGCGGCGGCGCGCTGCACGCCTCCGCGGCCTTCCGCCGGACCGTCGAGCGCGCGCTCGGCCGCCCCCTCGCCCTCCGCGGCGACGGCGACGAGACCGCCCGCGGCGCCGCGCTCGTCGCCCTGGAGCGCCTCCGCGCCTCGTAGCTCTCCGTGCCTCTGTGTCTCTGCGAGACCATCAACCCCAACCCGACGCGACAGATGGCTGACGGCACCCCCTACGGCGGCGACATCGACCAGCTCTGCATCAACACCATCCGCACGCTGTCGATGGACGCGGTGCAGAAGGCGAACTCGGGGCACCCGGGCACGCCGATGGCGCTCGCGCCGCTGGCCTACGTCATCTGGACGCGGCACCTGCGCCACAACCCGCGTGACCCGAAGTGGGTCGACCGCGACCGCTTCGTCCTTTCCGCCGGCCACGCATCGATGCTCCTCTACTCGATGCTCTACCTCACCGGCTACGGGCTCACGCTGGACGACATCAAGAACTTCCGGCAGTGGGAGAGCAAGACCCCGGGCCACCCCGAGTACGGCCTGACGCCCGGCGTCGAGACCACCACCGGCCCGCTCGGCCAGGGCTTCGCCAACGGCGTGGGGATGGCGATGGCCGAGGCGCACCTGGCGGCGCTCTTCAACACGCCGGAGCACGCGCCCGTCGACCACCACGTCTACGCCATCTGCTCCGACGGCGACCTGATGGAGGGGGTGGCGGCCGAGGCGGCGTCCGTCGCCGGGCACCTGAAGCTGGGGAAGCTCATCTACTTCTGGGACGACAACAACATCACCATCGAGGGCTCCACCGACCTCGCCTTCACCGAGGACGTGCTGCAGCGCTTCGCCGGCTACGGCTGGCACACCGACCGCATCGACGACGTGAACGACCTCGCCGCGATCAACGCCGCCATCGAGCGCGCCAAGGCCGACCCGCGCCCCACCATGATCGCGGTGCGCACGGTGATCGGCTTCGGCTCGCCCAACCGCGCGGGGACCGAGAAGGCGCACGGCGAGCCGCTGGGCGAGGAGGAGGTGAAGCTCACCAAGCAGGCGCTCGGCTGGCCCACCACCGACACCTTCCAGGTGCCGCGGGAGGCGCTCGACCACATGCGCGGCTGCGGCGAGCGCGGCCAGGCGCTGCAGGACGAGTGGCGGCGGCGCCACGACGCCTTCGCGCGGGCCGAGCCCGAGCTCGCCGGCCGCCTGGCCGCCGCCCTGGAGCGCCGCCTCCCCGAGGGGTGGGACGCCGACCTGCCGGCCTGGAGCAAGGACGACAAGCCCATCGCGACCCGCGCCGCCTCGGGAAAGGCGCTGAACGCCATCGCGAAGCGCGTCCCCTGGCTGATGGGCGGCTCGGCGGACCTGGCGGGCTCCAACAACACCCACATCGAGGGCGCGGCCGACTTCGAGGCCGGGAGCTACGACGGGCGCAACCTGCACTTCGGGGTGCGCGAGCACGCGATGGGCTCGCTGATGAACGGGATGACGCTGCACGGCGGGGTGCGCGTGTACGGCGGCACCTTCCTGATCTTCAGCGACT
The DNA here is from genome assembly GCA_045803205.1 of Longimicrobiaceae bacterium. Taxonomy (GTDB): domain Bacteria; phylum Gemmatimonadota; class Gemmatimonadetes; order Longimicrobiales; family Longimicrobiaceae; genus Longimicrobium. The sequence continues at coordinate 30,725 of JBJMPM010000020.1, read as the reverse complement.
ACATGAAGCCGCCGGTGCGCCTGGCCGCGCTGATGGAGCAGCCGACGATCTACGTCTACACCCACGACTCCGTCGGCCTGGGCGAAGACGGCCCCACGCACCAGCCCATCGAGCAGCTCGCCTCGCTCCGCGCCGTCCCCGGGCTGGTCGACCTCCGCCCCGGGGACGCCAACGAGACCGCCGAGGCGTGGCGCTTCGCGATGGAGCACACCGAGGGGCCCGTCTTCTTCTCCCTCACCCGCCAGGCGCTCCCGGTCCTCGACCGCGCCGCACTCGCCCCCGCGTCGGGCCTGCGGAAGGGCGCCTACGTGCTCGCCGACGCCGAGGGCGAGCTGCGCGCGGTCCTGATCGCCACCGGCTCGGAGGTGAGCATCGCGCTGGAGGCGCGGCAGGCGCTGCAGGCCGCGGGGATCGGCACTCGGGTGGTGAGCATGCCGAGCTGGACGCTCTTCTCGCGCCAGCCGCAGGCGTACCGCGACGAGGTGCTCCCCCCCGCCGTCACCGCGCGCGTCGCGGTGGAGGCCGCGTCGCCGATGGGGTGGCACCGCTGGGTGGGGGAGAAGGGCCGGGTGGTGGCGATCTCGCACTTCGGCGCCTCGGCCCCCGCCAAGGAGATCTTCAGCCAGCTCGGCTTCACGGCGGAGAACATCGCGAAGAAGGCGAAAGCCGCGCTCGGCCTCGCCGCTGACGACGATTCCGGCGAGGGTGGCGAGTCCGCTGCCGGCCCCGCGAAGCACGGCACGGATGAGAAGTAACAGAAGTGCCTAGTGCCTAGTGCCTAGTGCCTAGTATTCGGGGGGAGGGAGGATTATGCGTGAACTCGCCGCCTCGCCGCTACTACGGCACCCGGTCCCTTCGCGGACAAACGGCGGGCGTGGATCGTCGTTGAAGTCCGCGCAGGCGGACTGCGTGAGGTTGTAGCGGCGGCTTCAGCCGCATAGTCTCGCAAAACACCGGCGACGCGCAAACCTTCGTACCCAGCACCCAGTACTAGGCACTAGGCACTAGGCACTAGGCACTTTTCGTTTCGCCGGACCCGGATATGCAGTCCCCTCCGGCGTCCCCAACCCCGAGGTGCGCGACCATGGCTGACAACGGAACGAGCCGGCTGCACACCCTGCACGAGCAGGGGCAGAGCGTCTGGCTGGACTACATCCGCCGCGGCATCATCGACAGCGGCGAGCTGGAGGGGATGATCCGCGACCACGACCTGCGCGGCGTGACCTCCAACCCCTCGATCTTCGAGGAGGCGATCGGCAAGAGCGACGACTACGACGACGACATGGAGGCGCTCGCCGCCCAGGGCGCCGAGCCGGGCGAGGCCTTCGAGGCGCTGGCGGTCGACGACATCCAGCGCGCCTGCGACCTCTTCCGCCCCGTCTACGACGCCGCGGAGGGGCACGACGGCTTCGTCTCCCTCGAGGTCTCGCCGCTCCTCGCCGAAGACACGCAGCGCACCATCGACGAGGCGCGGCGGCTGTGGAAGCGGGTGAACCGCCCGAACCTGATGATCAAGGTCCCCGGCACCGACGAGGGGATTCCCGCCATCGAGCAGCTCCTCTCCGAGGGGCTCAACGTCAACATCACCCTGCTCTTCTCGCTGGCGGGCTACGAGCGGGTGATGGAGGCGTTCCTGCGCGGGATGGAGCGCCGCGCCGGGGCCGGCCAGCCGCTGGAGCGCGTCGCCTCCGTCGCCTCGTTCTTCGTCTCGCGCGTCGACACCGCCGTCGACGCCGAGCTGGAGAAGATCGTGAAGGAGGGCGGCCCCAACGCCGACAAGGCGAAGGGGGTGATGGGGCGCGCCGCCATCGACAACGCGAAGATGGCCTACCTCCGCTTCACCCAGGTGTTCTCCGGCGAGCGCTGGGAGCGGCTGAAGGAGAAGGGCGCGCGGGTGCAGCGCCCCCTCTGGGCCAGCACGAGCACCAAGAACCCGGAGTACCGCGACGTGATCTACGTGGAGGAGCTGATCGGCCCCGACACGGTGAACACCATGCCGCTGGCCACCATCGAGGCCTTCGCCGACCACGGCGAGACCCGCCGCACGGTCGACACCGACCTGGACCGCGCCCGCGCCGAGCTGGCCACGCTGAAGGAGCTGGGGATCGACCTGGACCGGGCGACCGAGCAGCTCCAGGTGGAGGGTGTGGCCAAGTTCGCCAAGTCCTTCAACCAGATGATCGACGCCGTCGGCGAGAAGCTCACCCGGGTGGCCCAGGGTACCTGACGCGCATCACCGCTCGACACACGAACGCAGGGCCGCGGAGAGCACGATCGCTTTCCGCGGCCTTCTTCGTCTGCATGCGGCGATGCGAGTGCGTCCGCTGGCGCGTCAGCACCGTACACTTTACGTCGTGTTGGGACACAAACGTGTGGCGCGGGAGCCGCAAACGGACACCGGAGCCCCAATCTCTGCCGGAAACGTGAGTGCCCGTTCGTCGCGGTAAGTGTTTGGCCCGCCGGCATTTCGCACCCTTTGCGCCGTTTCCCCGGGAAACTGGTACGCATTCTGCTATCTGCAACGGCACGCGTCGCAGTTTTGGATTTCGCAGCTACAGTTTGTCCGATCGAAACCCGCACGTCCCGTAATTCCGCAGGCAAACGTCCGACCCGCAGTCCAGCAGGGCACCATCGATCGAGCAGTGAGAGCGGGGAGGGTCCACGGGTTCGGCAATCATAATGCGCCGAACAAGGGACGCCCGTCACACGGAAAGCTGGCCTCTGCAGCCGGCCCGTGGCCCAGCCCCGCACACCATCATGGAACCGACGCGGCGTAGGCCGGGTGCACGCGCGCGGCAGGGCGGTCGTTCATGCACTGAAGGGAATGGCGGCACCCCTCGATGTGACGAGTTCATAGGCCCCGCGCCTCCGGCCTCACCACCCGGGCCGGCTCTCCCCCGCGAGAGCCGGCCCGGCGTGCTTGCGGCCACCCGCGCCCTCCCCGCACCTTCCTCCGCTCGCCAATCCGCATCCACTCCACACCGCCCGACGTCCTGATGAGCACGCTCGCCCCCGCCCGCGAGGCCCTTCCCAACACCCCGGTGTGGGACGACGGCGAATGGGCCGGGCTGCCGCGCCTGGAGGGCGACGCGACCGCCGACGTGTGCGTGGTGGGGCTCGGCGGCTCGGGGCTGAGCTGCGTGGGAGAGCTGCGGCGGCTGGGCGCCACCGTGGTGGGGATCGACGCGGGGCCGGTCGCCGGCGGTGCGGCGGGGCGGAACGGCGGCTTCCTGCTGGCGGGCGCGGCGCGCTTCCACCACGCCGCGGTGAGGGAGTACGGCCACGAGCGTGCGCTCGCCATCCATCACCTCACCGTCGCCGAGATCGGCCGCATCGCCGCGGAGACGCCGGGAGCGGTGCGGCGCACGGGGTCGCTGCGGATCGCCGCGTCGCCCGGCGAGATGGACGACTGCCGCCTGCAGCTCGACGCCATGCGCGCCGACGGGCTCCAGGCCGAGTGGTACGAGGGCGCGGAGGGCCAGGGGCTGCTGATCCCCACCGACGCCGCGTTCAACCCCCTCCTCCGCTGCCGCCTCCTGGCGCGGCGCGAAGCCGAGGCCGGCGCGCGGCTGTACGAGCACTCGCCCGCGGTGGAGCTCGCGACGAACCTCGTGCGCACGCCGGCGGGGCGCGTGCGCTGCGGAACGGTGATCGTCGCCGTGGACGGCGGGCTCGACCGGCTGGTCCCGGCGCTCGGCGGCCGCGTGCGCACGGCCCGGCTGCAGATGGTCGCCACGGCCCCGCTGCCGGAGGTGCGGTATCCGCGGCCCGTCTACATGCGCTACGGCTACGAGTGGTGGCAGCAGCTCCCCGACGGCCGCATCGCGCTCGGCGGCTTTCGCGACCAGGGCGGCGACGCCGAGTGGACGCACGACAACGATCCCTGCGACGCGGTGCAGGACCTGATCGGCGGATTCCTGCGCGGCACGCTCGGCATCGATGCGCCGATCACGCATCGCTGGGCGGCCTCGGTCGGCTACACGGAAGACGGGATGCCCGTGCTGGAGGAGGTGGAGCCGGGTGTCTGGGTGTGCGGTGCGTACAGCGGCCACGGCAACGTGATCGGCGCCCTCTGCGGGCGCGCGGCGGCCCAGCTCGCCGTGGAGGGGAGGTCGGAGCTGGCGGCGCCGTTCACGGAGGCACGATGGCGCTGAACCCATCGGGCTGAACACACGACACTGGGCACGAAGCGAGGCCCCGGCGGGCTTCCGTCGGGGTCTCGTCACGCGCGCTCGGAGTTGGCCTGGGCGCCCGGGAGGGCGGCAGGTGAACGCAACCGTTGACTGTTCACGTTGTCCACCTTCATCTTCTGGGCTGACCGAGGGGGGGACTTGTGCAACCATGCTACCGGGTGTTATAGTTCCATGTCGATCCTGCCGTGGGGGCGTCGGTACCTGGAGTTCGTCTTCCTGCCGTCGTTCGAGCGCACGGCCGAGGGAGTGCTCTCCGAAGACGACATCCAGGAGCTCGAGTGCACGCTGCTCGAGAACCCGCGGGCGGGGCCGGTGATGCGGGGCACCGGGGGCGTGCGCAAGGTCCGCGCGGCCACCGAGGGGCGCGGGAAGAGCGGGAGCGCGCGCGTCATCTACCTGTACGTGGAAGCGCGCGAGAAGATCTACTTCCTGCTCTGCTTCCCCAAGAACGCCCAGGCGAACCTTACGCCCGAGCAGACCCGGCGCATCCGGGTGCTCGTGGCGCAACTCGAAGCCGAGGAGTGAACATGGCCGAGAACACCAGCTTCGGCGACGCGCTGATCGGCGCGCTGGAGGAGGCGGTCGCCTTCGAGCGGGGCGAGTTCCCCGACACCCGCGTGGACCGCGTGGAGATCACCGCGCGCGGAACCCGGATTCCCCCACCGCCGGCCTACTCGCCCGGGCAGATCCGCGCGATCCGGCACCAGCACTCGATGTCGCAGCAGGTGTTCGCCGACCTGCTGAACGCCAGCGCCAGCGCCGTGCGCGCCTGGGAGCAGGGCGCGCGCGAGCCCGACGGACCCACGCGCCGCCTGCTGCAGGTCATCGAGAACGATCCCGGCGTGGTGACGGAGCTGCTCACCGGCGAGCTTCGCTACCGTCTCCGAGAACACACCGGGGTCATGATGGCCGCCGAAACCCCCCTCCGCCCCTACGGCACCCGCAAGAAGTAGCGAAGCCCCGAGGCAGGCGCCGCGGGGCTTCGCTCATTCAGTTCCCTCCGCGTCTCCGCGTGAGATGCTGTTGCCGTTCAATTCAGCCGCGCGACCACCGCATCTCCCGCGGCCTGGGTGCCGAGGGTGCCGCCGAGGTCGGAGGTCGTCTCGCCCGCGGCCAGGCAGGCGCGCACCGCGGCCTCCAGCCGGTCGGCGGGGGCGGCGTGGCCCAGGTGGCGGAGCATCAGCGCGGAGGTCAGCACCGCGGCGAAGGGGTTGGCCCTGTCCTGGCCGGCGATGTCGGGCGCGCTGCCGTGCACCGGCTCGAACATCGACACACGCCCGGGGTGGATGTTGCCCGACGCGGTGAGCCCCAGCCCGCCCGCGATCCCCGCGCCGAGATCGGAGAGGATGTCGCCGAAGAGGTTGCCGGTGACGATCACCCGGTAGCGCTCGGGACGGCGCACCAGGTCCATCGCCAGCATGTCGACGTACAGCGCCTCGGTCTCGATCCCCGGGTAGTCGGCGGCGACCTGCTTGAAGGTGCGGCGCCAGAGGCCGCCCGCACTTTCCATCGCGTTCGCCTTGTCGGACATCGTCACGCGCTCCAGCCCATGCGTGCGCGCGTGCTCGAAGGCCGCGCGGATGATGCGCTCCACCCCCTTGCGGGTGTTCACGTCTTCCTGGATGGCGACCTCGTCGGCGGTGCCCTGCTTGAAGGTGCCGCCCATCCCCACGTACACGCCCTCGGTGTTCTCGCGGAAGATCACGAAGTCGACGTCGCGCTCGGCCTTCCCCTTGAGCGGCGTGAGGCGCTCGTGGTAGAGGCGTACCGGGCGGAAGTTGATGAACAGGTCCAGGCGGAAGCGCATCCCGAGCAGGATCTGCCGCGCGTGCTCGTTGCCGGGGACGCGCGGATCGCCCAGCGCGCCGAGGAGGATCGCCTGGTAGTTGGACTCCAGGTCGGCGAACTCGTCTTCGGTGATGGTCTGGCCCGTCTCCAGGTAGCGGTCGGCGCCGTGGGGCCACTCCACCAGGTCGAGCGCGGGGCCGCCCTGCTCCTCCAGCGCGCGCAGCACCTTCACCGCCTCGCGCGTGACTTCCTTCCCGACGCCGTCGCCGGGGATGACCGCTATGCGCGCCATGACTGTCCGAAGTGCAGATTGGATGGGTTTTCAGGGAGGCGGAAGATATCACGGCAACGGCGAAACTGCATCTCACGCAGAGGCGCAGAGAGACGCGAGGGTCAGCGGGCGAGGGAGCGGACGTACTCGGCGACGGTGCGGGCGTCCTGGTCGGTGAAGGAGCCGTCGCCGCGCGGGGGCATGGGAGCAAAGGCGGCCGAGTCGGTGGGGGCGCCGGCCACGACCACGCGGACCACCTCGTCCACCTCGCGGCGGCGGTCGTTCAGCGCGGGGCCGAGCGCGGTGCCGGCGCCGCGCTCGCCGTGGCACATCACGCACGCCCGGCGGTAGAGCGCCGCGCCGGGGGTCGCGGGCTCGTCCGCCGCGGCGGAGGCGGTCGTCCCGCGCCAGCGCGCCGGCCGGCCGGCATCCCCATCATCCCCACACGCCGCGAGCAGCGCGACCGCCACCGCCAGCACTCCGCCCCGCATCCGCATCGCCATCGCCCTCGCGCCATCTCCGTCCGCGACGAACCCGCGGCGCCGGTCGGGGCCGCGGGTTCGTCGAAGGTTCGCATCGCCTACCGCAAGCGGTGTTCCGGCGGGGGCGGCAGCGGCTGCCCGTCGCGCGGCCAGCCGCAGGTCACGCAGAAGCGCCACTCGGGCTCCACCACCGCGCTGCACTCCGGGCAGGGGATCGGCGCCAGGCACTTGCCGCAGAAGGGGCAGAAGCGCACGTCGCGCCCCGGCGGCAGGGTGCTGCGGCAGCCGGTGCACGCCTTCAGCTTCTTCACCGGCGCCGGCTTCGGCGGCGGCTCGGGACGGGTGACGTCGATCACCACCCCCGGCGCGTCGGCGTCGCCCTCGGGGAGGGCCACGGTGGAGGCGGCCGGCGGGGGCGGCGCCGTGTGGTCGAGCGTGCCGGGGTCGGGGGCGTAGGGGTTGAGGTACACGCCCACGTCCGAGTAGTCGCGGTAGACGCCGAGGATGGGGTTGGTGTTGCGCAGCTCGCGCTGGAACTCCTCCTGCACGTCGGCGCGCTCCACCACCAGGAAGTCGCGCTCGCCGGAGAGGAGCCGCAGCAGCGCGTGCTCGTACTCGGCCAGCTCGCCGAAGCCGAGCTCCGCGCGCACCGTGCGGTACGGCACCAGGTGCTGGTAGATGTCGCCCACCGTGACGGCCGTGGCCGGCTCGCGCAGGAGAACGTCGGCGATCCGCCGGTAGAGGCGGTCGAGCGGGTCCATGGGTCGGGTGCGAGAGTGCGAAGGTGCGGGCGTACGAAGGTGCGAAACCGCAGTAGGATAACGACGTCGGCGCGGGCGCGCGAATCCTCCGGCGCCCGCGCCGCTCGCTTCGTCTACGGCTGCAGCGGCGGCACGGCGACGGTGCCGGTGGTGTCCGGCATCGTCGGCGAGACCATGCCGCCCGGTGCCGGGACGGGCGCGGGAGCGGCGTAGACGCCGGTGTCGGCGCGGACGGTGCCGATCAGCGAGCGCACCTCCAGCGGCGCGCGGGCGAGCACGCGCTCGGCCTGCTCCGGGCGCCCCGCGCGGCGGAGCGCGGACACCAGCCCCGCCCAGGCGCGCGCGGAGGTCGAGTCCAGCAGGATGGCGGCGCGGAACGTCTCGACGGCCTGCGGGGCGCGCCCCTGCTGCAGCGCCAGGTACGCCTCCTCCGTCTTCAGCCGCGGATCGTTGGGCGCGAGCGCCAGCCCCTCGCGCAGCTCGCGCGCGGCCTCCTGCGGACGGCCCCGCTCGCGGTAGATCTGCGCCATGTAGTAGTGCGGCTCGGCCGCCTTGCGATCTTTCCGCGCGGCTTCCAGGAAGAGCGAGAAGGCGCGCGCGGTGTCGCCGCGGCTGTAGGCGGTCTCGCCCTCGCGCAGCGGGTCGGGGCCGCGGCCGCGCAGCAGCACGAAGCCCAGCAGCAGCAGCGCCAGCACCGCCGCACCCACGCCCACCAGCGGCCAGGGGACGGCGGCGCGGCGCGAGGCGGGAACGGCGTGCACCGGCTCGGCATCGTCGGTGGCCGGGGGGACCAGCGTCTCGCCGCCCGGGGTGAGGACGGGGTCCTCCAGCGGCGACTCGTAGGGGTTGGAGAGGACGTGGCGCTCCAGCCCGTCGGCGGCGGCCACGGCCACGTCCACGTCGCGCGGGGCGGCGTCGCCCCCCTCGCTCGCCAGCCGGTTGGCGGCGGCGGTGAGCTCGTGGAAGGCGGCCGCGAGCTCCATGGGCAGGCGGTCGCGGCGGCGCAGCTCGGCCAGCAGCTCGCCGGTGGAGAGGTCGTCGGGGCTCAGCGCGCGCAGCCGCAGCTCGACCGACGCCGTGGGGTCGTCGCGCAGCATGCGGCGGAGCACCCCCTCGGCCGCGCGCGCGATGCGCACCACGGCCGCCGCGCCGCCGCGCCCGCTGCGCAGCGCCACCACGTCGCCCTCCACCCCCCGCAGCGGCTTCAGCGTGTTCTCCGGATCGTGCGTCATGGCGGCGCTCTCCGGCATGAAACAGGCCGCCCGGCGCCCGCGCCCCCTGGCGCGGACCGGACGGCCCGGGTCCTCCCGCCGCGGCGAACGCCGCCCCGCCGCGCCCCGCTCAGGCCTCGATGTGCAGGAGGCCGAGGCGCGCCCCGGCGCGCACGAAGGCCTCCGCGCTGTCGGTGGGCACCACGCCGCCGGTGCGCTCGCGGATCTGCCGCGCCGCGCGGCGCATGAACACGCTCACCTGCAGCGTGGGGTCGGCGTGGTCGCGCATCCCCGCCACGATCTCGTCCCAGGTCCCCTCGAAGAGCGTCCCCTCGGCGGTGCGCACGCGGTGCGCCTGCACCTCGGTGTCGCGCGCCCCCTCGCGGCCGTCGGCCACGGGGTTCAGCATGCGCATGATGAAGTCGATCTGCGCCGAGAGCTCCAGCGGCTGCCCGGGCTCGTCGTCGCCCCCCTCGAAGGCGGCCTCGACCTCGGCCAGCAGGTGGTCGATGGGGTCGGGGTCGGCGTCGAGCTCGGCGATCCGCTCGCGCCAGGGGGCGAGGGTGGGATCGTCCTCGCGCACCTGCTCCACCGCGCACTTGAGCTCCACGAAGCGCCAGAGCGAGAGGGTGTCCCAGTGCTCGGCCGGGGGCACCTTCTCCAGCTCGCGCAGCGCCGCCGGCAGGTCGCCGCGGTCGTGCAGCAGGTGGCTCAGGTAGATGCGGGCCTCGTGCAGCTCGGCGTCGAGCCGCAGGGCGCGGCGCAGCTCGCGGCGGGCGCCCACGTCGTCGCCCAGCGCGTGCAGGGTGTAGCCGCGCGCCGCCGCCACCTCGCTCGAGTCGGGGTGCCCGTGCGCCAGGGCGGTGAAGCGGGTGCGCGCGTCGGCGAAGAGCCCCTCGCGGTAGAGGGCGCGCCCCATGGTGAGCCCCAGCTCCAGGTCGCCGTGCAGCCCCATGGCGTCGACCGTGCTGAAGCACTTCAGCGCCTCGTCCACCCGGCCGAACTTGAGCAGCGTCTCGCCCAGCCCCACCCAGGCGTCCTCGTACTCGGGGTCCAGGTCCAGCGCGGTCTCGAACGACACGCGGGCCCAGGCGTACTCCTCGCGGGCGATGCGCACGTAGCCGAGGCCCACGTGCAGGAGGGCCGAGTCGGGATGGTGGCGCAGACCGTCGCGCAGGAGCTCCAGGGCGTCGTCGTATTCGCCCGACTCGTAGAGCCGGTGTGCCTGCTCGTCGAACTCTTCGGCGCTGAGAAATGACGTTGCCATCGGTTCCTACCGGGGGTGGCGGCCCCGCGCGGGGGCGCGAGGGGTGCTGCGGGCGGGACGGCCGGTCCGATCGGGGAAGGCGGGCCCGGACAAATATATACGTGGCCGCACCCTGCATCCACCCCCGCACGCGCGCGCACGACGGACTTGCGATGGCCGCGGCGGAAACGCAGCTTTAGTCAGCACCGGCCATCTGCTACCACCCGGGGGAGACCACATGCTGGACTGGCTGCGCCGCCGCCGACTGAGCGCCGAGGCCAAGCGGAAGCTGCTGATCGTGGCCGCGCGCTCGGAAGAGGCGGTGATCGAGACGCACGTGGCGAACGTGCTGGACCTCCTCGACATGCTGGGCGACGAGGTGGACATCGACCGCGGCCTGGAGCTGTACGGCGAGATGCTGCCGATGGACGAGCACGTGGCGGCCACCGTGGCCAACCGGGTGATCGCGCGCCACGACGCGCCACGCAGCCGCCCCGGCCCCGGCCCCGGACGCTACTCCAACGTCTTCCGGGACGAACGGAAGTAGATCTCACACAGAGGGAGCAGAGGAAACAGAGAGAACTGCATCCGCCCGGGTGCAGTTCTCTTCTATTCTCCGCGGCTCCGCGTGAGAAAATCCTACGGTCGGACGCCCGTCGGATGGCAGAGGCGCACCACGCTGACCCGCCGCTCCTCCGTCTCCTCCACGCGCAGCTCGGCCTCGCCGTCGATCCCCGGCGCCGTCACCACGTCGCCCACGGTGGGGATGCGCCCCAGGGTGCCGAAGACGTAGCCGCCCACCGTGTCGAACTCCTCCTCGGGAAGGCGCAGCCCGAAGCGCTCGTTCACCTCCGAGAGCGAGGCGGCGCCGTCGATCAGCACGTCGCCCTCGGGCGTCGGCTCGAACTCGGGCTCCTCCTCGTCGTACTCGTCGGCGATCTCGCCCACGATCTCCTCCAGCAGGTCCTCCATCGTCACCAGGCCGTGCGTGCCGCCGTACTCGTCGAGCACCACGGCCAGGTGCACCTTCTGGCTGCGCAGCTCCTGCAGCAGCTCGCTCACCAGCTTGGTGCCCGGGACGAAGTAGGCCGGGCGCAGCACCGTGCGGATGTCGAAGCCGGTCTGCTCCAGCTCCTCGCGGTTCGCCAGCAGCGGGAGGAGGTCCTTGGTGAGGAGCACGCCCACGATGGAGTCGACCGTCCCCTCGTACACGGGGTAGCGGGAGTGCCCCTCCTCGATCGCCACTCGCACCAGCTCGTCGAAGCCGGCGGCGACGGGGAGCGCGACCATCGCGGTGCGCGGCGTCATCACCTCGCGCGCCAGCGTCTCGGCGAACTCGAAGACGCCGCGGATCATCTCGCGCTCGTCGGCCTCGATCTCCCCGGGGTCGGTGCCGTGCGTCACCAGCATCCGCAGCTCCTCGGGGGTCTGCATCAGCGGGTGGAAGCCGGTGGAGCGCACCCCGAAGAGGCGCACCAGGCCGCGCACCAGCACCGAGAGCGGCCGGGTGAGCGGGGAGAGGGCGGCGGCCAGCAGCTCCAGGAAGGGGAGGGAGAGGTGCGCGGTGATCCACTCGGCCCGGTGCACGGCGATCAGCTTGGGCACCTGCTGCCCCAGCGTGGCGTGCGCGAGCGCCACCGCGGCCACGGAGACCACCGTGGCCCACCCCGGGAGCATCCCCAGCGGCACCAGCAGCCGCCGGCCGATCACCACGGCCAGGTACCCCAGCACGATGGAGACGGCGCTGCGCGCGAGCTGCGCGGCGAACACCAGCTCCTCCAGCCGGTCGATGGGCGGGAGCACGCGGGCCGAGCGCGCGGCGCCCAGGCGCACGTTCTGTTCGATGCGGGAGCGGCGGACCGCGATGAGGGCGAACTCGGCGGCCGTCAGGAAGGCGTTGGCCGCGACCAGGGCCAGCGCCGCGAAGAGAGGCAGACTACTCGGGTCGGGGTCCATTGTGTGCTTCGGATGGTACCGGGGCCCCGGGCGCCGGGGACCCGCGTGCGGCGGGAAGGAGCCCGAGGCGCGTCAGCCCCTCGCTCCGCCCGCCGCGGCGGCGGCCGCTCAGGCCGCCGCGGTCTCGGCCCCGGCCTCCACGTCGGCCTCGGCCTCGTCGCCCCCCTCCGCCGCGTCGGCGGCGGGGGCGTTGCTGATCACCGGCCGGCAGAAGCGCAGGCCGATCCCCTCCAGCTCCTTCAGCTCCTTCTCCTTCAGCGCCGGGTAGCGCTCGGAGAGGAACTCCACCGTATCCTTCATCCACTCCACCTGCTGCTCCTCGGTGGCGCCGAGGACGCCGCAACGGTGGATGTGCGAGAACAGCTCGTTGCGCGCCTCGTCCAGCGCGGTCGGGCGGCTCGGCGCCCCCCGGCGGTCACGATCACGGTCACGATTACGGCTCAAAGCGCCTCCTCATCCTCCAAAAGAAACGAACCCTCGCGCGGAGGGTGCACGGTGCCTCACGAATCCCGTGAAATCTAACACTTTTGCAGGCTCCGCGAAACCACGCCCGGTCCGCGGATTGCGGACGGACGGCGGTGCCTACCCCACCTCGCCCCCGCCGGTTCGCCGCCGCCGATGACGCCCACGCGCAAGCGCTCCTTCCGCTCACTTCCGCGACGCCCCGCCGGGCCCGCCTGGTGGCGCCCGCTTGGGCTAGCGAGCGCCACCGCGGACCTGGGGCCCTACCGCGTCCACTGGGTGGAGGCGGGGACGGGGGAGGAGTGCGTGGTGCTGCTGCACGGCCTCTCCGGCTCGTCGCGGTGGTGGCAACGCAACATCCCCGCCCTCGCGGCGACACGGCGCGTCCTGGTGCCCGACGTGATCGGCTTCGGGCGGTCGCGGGCGCCGGGGCGGCTGCCGGACGTGCCCACCCTGGCCGGCGTGCTGGCGGAGTGGATGGAGCAGGCCGCGGGCGGCGCCGCGCACCTGGTGGGGCACTCGATGGGCGGGCACCTCGCGATCCGCATCGCCGCGGCGTGGCCGGAGCGGGTGCGGCGGCTGGTGCTGGCGGACGCGGTCGGCATCCCCCGCACCCGCACTCCGCGCGACCTGCTGCGGCTGGCCTGGGAGGCCGCGCCCCCGCGGCGCTGGGGCGATCCCCGCTTCCTGCCGGTGATCTGGGGCGATGCGCTGGTGGCGGGCCCCTTCAACGTGATGCGCGGGCTCTACCACATCCTGCGCGACGACGTGCGGCCGCTCCTGGCCTCCATCCGCGCCCCCACGCTGGTCGTCTGGGGCGAGCGCGACGGGCTGGTGCCGCTGGAGCACGGCCGCACGCTCCGCGCCGGCATCCCCGATTCGCGGCTGCTCGTCATCCCCCGCGCCTACCACAACCCGATGGTCGACCAGTCGGCCGAGTTCAACGCCGCCATCCTGCGCTTCCTGGACGGCGGCGAGGTGGGCGAGTGACCACGCGCGAGGGAGAGACCGCGGTCGCCTGGGCGCGCGAGCGGTGGGTCGACGTCGAGCCGTGGCGCATCCGCTACCGCGAGGCGGGGGAGGGACCGGCGCTGGTGCTGGTGCACGGCCTCGGCCTCTCGGCGGACTTCTGGTGGCGCAACGGGCCGCCGCTGGCCGCCGCGGGGTTCCGGGTGCTGGCGCCGGACCTCCCCGGCTTCGGGAAGACGGAGGGGCCGCCGAGCCTCACCGTTCCCGACCAGGCGCGGTGGGTGGCGGCGTGGGCGGACGCGATGGGGCTCGGCCCCGCGGCGTATGCCGGGCACTCGGTGAGCTGCCAGGCGGTGCTGGAGCTCGCCGCGACGGAGCCGGCGCGCGTCACCGCCCTGGTGCTCGCCGCGCCGACGGGCGACCCCGCGCCGCTGCGGCTCCTGCGCCAGGCCGCCGGCTTCGTCGCGGACCCCGTCTACGAGCCGCTGGGGCTGATCCCCACCGTGGGCGAGCACTACCTGCGCGCGGGCTTCGGCCGGTGGCTGCGCACCTGGGCGAAGGCGGGGAGCCACGACGCGCTCGCCGCCGCGCGTCGGGTGCGCGCGCCGGGGATCGTCATCCTCGGCAAGCACGACCTGGTGGTGCGCCGCGGCTTCGCGGAGGAGCTGGCGAAGGCGCTTCCCGGCGGGCGCTGCGTGGTGCTGGAGCACGGCGCGCACGCGGTGGTGTTCGACGCGCCGGAGGAGTTCAACACGGAGGTGGTGCGCTTCCTGAGAGACCGTTGAGAACCACCGATCCGCCGGAACCACTCGAGTGTCATCCCGAGGCTCGGCCACGATGAACCGCCATCGCACCGCTGTCCGCAGAGCCCAGGGATCTACCCGGGATTGCCGCGAGGCCTGGGCGCGGCAGCGTCACGAACGGCGGGCCTCGCATCGGTGGACGCATGACGTTGCCACGGTGGCCGTGCGGCTTCCGCTGCGAGCCTCGTGGCGACCGTGAGTAGATCCTTCGGCCCTGCAAACCCTGCCGTGGACCCAAGGTCATGTGAGGCCGGGCCTCAGGATGACACCCTTGAGGGGTCGAGGTTTTCTCGACAACTCCCTCGGACCCTGAGCTTACAGGCGCTCGGCGAGGGCCCAGGCGAGGAGGGGGAGCATGATCTCGTGGTGGCCGGTGATGTGGAAGCCCCGGCCGCCGCTGGCCCGCGTGGGGCGCTCGAGAACGTTGACGCGCGGGCGGTAGTGGCGCTGCATGTCGAAGTCGGCGGCGGTGAAGGCGCGCGGGCGGCCGCCGTTCAGGTTGCGGGCGACGGTGAGCGCCTTCAGGAAGACCTCGGGCATCACCACCGCGCTGCCGAAGTTGATCACCACCCCGCCCTCGTCCAGCCCCGGGAGCGCCGCGGCCAGCCGCCGGAAGTCGCGGTGCCCCGTGTCGCCGATGGCGGCGCCGTTGGCGGCGGGGTGCTGGTGGATGATCTCCGCGCCGAGCGCCGGGTGCAGAGTGTAGGGCACGCCCAGGCGGCGCGACTGCAGCAGGAGGGAGAGCTCGGGGCACATCAGGTCGCCGCGCTCGTCCAGGTCCTGCGCCAGCGCCTCGCCCATCCCCCGCCCTTCGCGCATCCCCCGCTCGAAGGCGAGGTTCATGTCGCGCCCCGTCTCCTCCGCCATCCCGAAGCTGCCGTCGGCCAGCCCCGCCTCCACGTCTTCGCTGGTGCCCCCCCAGCGCGCCATCTCGTAGTCGTGGATCCCCGCGGAGCCGTTGGAGGCCAGGTGCGTGGCGGCGCCGCGGCGCATCAGGTCGATGAGCAGCGGCGCGAGCCCGGTCTTCACCACGTGCCCGCCGAGCATCCACACCACCGCCTTCCGGGCGCGCACCGCGGCGGCGACGGCGTCCACCACCTCCAGCAGCGCCTCGGCCTGCAGGATGCGCGGGAGCGAGTCGGCGAAGGCGGCGAAGGTGCGCCCCGCCGGGTCCGCGGGGGGCGGCGACGCGAACTGCTCGGCGTGCACCCGGTTCTCCCGGCGCGACACGGGGAGGGTACGCACCAGCGAAAGGTCCGCCTCGGGATGGCTCCCGGAGGCGGACCCTGCGTTGTGGCCGGCGTCGCTGGTCACGTTGGATTTTCCGATCGGAGGGAGGGCGTTCAGTTGCCCGCGCGGTACGTCCTCAGCGACATGGTCAGCGAGCCCACCACCGGCACGCGGCTCTTGATCAGCACGGGGATGTGGCGGTCGTCGTCGGAGAAGTAGATCTCCGCGCGGCCGCCCTCGCTGAAGAGCCCCGAGGTGCGGATGCTGGGCTGCACCACCACGGTGTTGAAGCGGCCCGCGGGCACGGTGATCGTCTCCTTGCGCACCACGCGCAGCACCACCGGGTTGCCGCTCTCCTTGAAGTATCGGTTGAGGCGGTAGGTGTCGCCCACCTTCAGCGGCAGGGTGCGGGCGTAGTACATGAACGAGAGGTCGTCGAGCGGCTCGCTGGTCGGCAGCGTGCCGGTGTCGTCGCTCCCATCGGTGCGGCGCCAGGTGCGGCGCGCCACGTCGAACTCGTACGCGCGCGAGCGGCGGTAGCGCACCTCCTGGATGTCCTGCACGAAGCGCCGGGAAAAGAGCCCGTCGACGTCGATCCACGACTCGTAGCGGTCGTTCACCCGCGCGGGGCCCATGCCGCCCGAGACGCGCATGCGGGCGTGGAAGGTGGGTTGGCCGCCCACGTTCTCCACCCCGAGCACCTCCACCGCGCCGCTGCCGACGCTCACCACGCCCAGCTTCACCTGGTACTCGGCGCGTTCGCCGGCACCGAAGGGGTGCCGCGCGCTCGCCTGCGTGCGCGCGGCCGTGGTCACCGTGACCCCGGCCCCCACCAGCACCACCGTCAACGTCCTGCGAATAACCTGCATGGATGCTCTCCAGATCAGTCCCGTTATATCGAATCCGGCAAAAGCGTGCGTCCGGGGATGGTGGCGACTATGCGACTGAAGTCGCCGCTACAACGGCACACAGTCCGCCTTCGCGGACTTCAACGGACACGAGCTTCATTGCCGGATCGCGGATTATTCCGCCGCACCGCCCTCGCCGCTCGCCCGGGGGCTCGCGTCGTTCGCGCCGCCGGTCCCGCCGCCCTCACCGCCGCCACCCTCACTACCACCGCCTTCACCGCCACTGCCGCCGGTGTCGCCGGTGTCGCCGCCCTCGCCGCTGGATGGGCGCTTCGAGCGCGGACGGCGCGGGCGCCGGGGCCGCGAGCGCTTCGGCGCGGCGGACGCTTCGCCCGCCTCCGCCCCGCCCTCCGCGGCCGGGGCGTTCGATTCCGACGCCCCGGCTGAAGCCGGCGCCTCCGAATCACCCACCTCGGGAGATGCGGCGGCCTCGCCCGCCTCCACCGCTGCGCCCGGCTGCCCTGCGCCAGACTTACGGCGCGACGACCGCCGGCGTTTCGGGCGCTTCGGCTTCTCCTGCACCTCCGGCGCCGATCCAGCGGCTTCCGCGTCCACGGCCGCCTGCCCCGGCACCGGGTCCATCGCTTCGCGCCAGCGCTTCACGGCCTGCTCCGCGGCGGGCGCTGCCGCGGCCGGGGCGGCGGGCTTGCGCTCGGGCCGCGGCGGACGCGGCGCCGGAGGCGTGGCGGTCGATCCGGACACCGCGCGCTCGGCGGACCGCTCGCCCTGCCGCTGAGAACGCGGGGCCGCGTGAGAGCCGGACGCCGCGGGGCGCTCGGCCGGGCGCTGCGGGCGCGGTGCCGGCTGCTGCGGCCGGGGCGCGGGCTGCTGCGGCTGCGGGGGCGACGGGGCCGGGGCGCGGGCGTCGGCCGCGTCGGCGCGGGCGCGGGCCTGCGCCAGGCGGCGCGGGGCCGTGCGCGCGAGGTCCCAGAGCTCCAGCGCCGTGCTCCAGGGACGGAAGCGCGTGGCGCGCTCGCGGCGCGTGTAGCGCAGCGACACCTCGGCGCCCTCGGCGCGGCGCACGTGCGGGAGCACGCACAGCAGCAGCTCGGCGTTCGCGGCCCAGCCGTGCTTGGTGAGCAGCGGCCGGCCCTCGTTGTCCTGCAGCGCGCGCCGCAGCACCGCCACCCGGTACGCGCGGAAGCCGGTGAGCGGATCTCCCAGCTCCTTCGGCACCTTCGCGCGGGAGAGGAGCCAGGGAAGGCCGCGCCGCGACCAGCGCACGGCGCGCGGCAGCTCGCCCTCGGTGCCGGTGACCGTCACGCCGACGACGTCCGCGCCGCCCTCCAGCTTCTTCAGCAGCAGGGGGATGTCGTCGGGGCTCTCGGTGAAGTCCGCCTGCAGCGTGACCACCACGTCGCGCTTGGGGTGCGTGGAGCGGTTCGCCGCCTCGCGGATCAGCCGCTCCAGCCCCGCGGCGTACCCCTGCGTGCGCTCGTTGCGGAGCACCGTCACCGGCAGCACCCGCAGGTACGGCTCCAGCACCTCGCGCGTGTCGTCGGTCGAGCCGTCGTCGAGCACCAGCACGTGGTAGTCGCGCGGGAACTCGTCCATCACCTGGCGGATCTTCCAGAGCAGCACGCCGATGGTGCGCGCCTCGTTGAGCGCGGGGATGCAGATGTAGATCACGCGTCGTCCGGATGGGGGTCCGCGGGTGCGGAAACGGCTTCGGCTGTACCCGTTTCCGGCTCCGATTGTTCCCGTTGAGGCTTGGTTTTCCAACGCCTGTGGAACCAGAAGTACTGCTCCGGCGCCTTGCGGACCTCGGCCTCGAGCGCCGCCGCCAGCCGCGCGGTGAGGGTCGTCACGTCGGCCTCCAGGTCGCCCGTGCGCTCCACGGGGACGGGGCCGCCGGAGACCTCGTAGCGCACCCCCGCCTCCGGCAGACGGCGGGCCACGCAGGCGAACACCGGCGCCCCCAGCTTGAGCGCGAACACCGCCGGGCCGCGGTGCGTGGACGCGGGGCGGCCGAAGAAGGGGACGAAGACGCCCGCCCGGCGCGCGTCCTGGTCGCCCACGATGCCGATCACCGCGTTCCTGCGCAGCAGCCGCGGGACGCGCGAGGGCGCCTCGCGCTGGGTGATGACCTCCACGCCGAGGCGGGCGCGGAGCCCGTTCAGCCGCTCGTCCACCAGCCGGTTCCCCTGCCGCCGCACGATGGCGGCGATCGGGATGCCGCGCGAGGCCACGGTGGCCGCGGCGATCTCCCAGTTGCCGTAGTGGCCGGTGACCAGCATCACCCCCTTCCCCTCGCCCAGCGCCGCCTCCAGGTCGTCCCAGCCGACGGGGACGGTGCGGTCGATGATCGCCTGCCGGTCGAGCTTCGCGAGCCGGAGGATGGCCGCCGCCTCGCGCCCCAGGTGCTCGTACGCCGCGATCGAGGTGCGGCGGATCCACTCGTCCGGCTGCTCGGGGAAGGCGAGGCGGAGGTTCTGCTCCACCACCTTCCGCCGGATCCCCAGCCGGTGGACGGCGCGCCCCACGCTCCGCCCCACCCCGTCCGCCGCCCGCTCCGGCAGCGCGGAGACGGCGGACTCCAGCGTCCGCGCCAGCGCGTACTCCACCCAGTGCGCGGCCGAGTGCCGCCGCGACTCCGCTTCCTTTTGCTCCTTCGACATCTACTGGAACGCTGGGTGAAATGGTCTCATATCGATCCGGCAAAAGAGTGCGTCCGCAGATTACGCGACCATGCGACTGAAGTCGCCGCTACAACTGCACACAGTCCGCCTTCGCGGACTCCAACGACAGAAGCTTATTTCCGGATCCTGTGTCACTCAGAGGAACCGGAAAGCCGCGCGAGCAGCGCCTCGTAGCGGTCGATCATCCCCTCCAGCGCGAACTCGGCCGCGACGCGCGGCGGGCCGGCCGCGCCCATCCGCCGACGCTCAGCGGGGTCGCGGCCCAGGCGCACCAGCGCGGCGGCGAGCGCCTCCACGTCGGCCGGGGGGACGAGCAGCCCCTCGCGGCCGTCGCGCACGATCTCCGGCAGGCTGCTCGCGTCCGCGGCGACCACGGGGACGCCGGCCGCCAGCGCCTCCGCAGCGACGAGGCCGAACCCCTCCCAGTGGCTGGGGACGGCGAGCACGTCCATCGCCTTCAGCAGCGCCGCGACGTCCCGGCGAAAGCCGAGCCAGTGCACGCGCGGCGCGCCGTCGAGCAGCGCGCGGGCGGCGGCCTCGGCGGGGCCCTTCCCCACCAGCACCAGGTGCGCGTCCGGGAGCGCGGCGGCGATGGCGGGCCAGGCGCGCGCCAGGTCCAGCAGCCCTTTCCGCTCGTCGAAGCGCCCAACGAAGCCGATCACCAGCGCCCCCGCCGGCACGGGCAGCTCCGCCGGCTCGGCGGCGGCGAACGGCGCGAGGGCGATCCCGTTGTGGATCACCGTCACGTCGCCGGGCTTCAGCCAGCGCGAGGAGCGGAGGAGCGTGTCGCGCGTCGCGTGCGAGTTCGCCACGTGGTGCGCGGCGATGGCGCCGTAGAGCAGCCGGTAGTGCGGGCTGCGGCCGAACGGGCGGTCGTTGGCGTGCCGCACCACCACCGGGATACCGGCCGCGAACGCTGCGGGACCGGTGATGCGCACGTCCTTCTTCATCAGCGTCAGCACCACGTCCGACCGGTGGCGGCGCAGCGCGGCGGCGGCGCGCGAGATGGCGAGCGGACTCAGGTCCATCCCCTTCAGGATCGGCTCGACCGGCGCCACGCCGCGCATCCGCTCCTCGAGCGGCGAGTCCGGGCGGACGAACACCGTCACCTCGTGGCCGCGCGCCTGCAGCCCGCGCGCCAGCACCTCCGTCACCTGGTGCACGCCGCCCCATGCGTACGAGGCGTTGCTGAGCACGATCCGCATCAGTCCGCGCCCGCCGCGAGGTAGTAGCGGTCGCGCGCCCGCTGCACGCGGTCCAGCACGTCGTCCACGGTGATGCGCTCCATCCGGCCGAGCTTCGGCCTGAAGTTCGACGGATCGGGCTCGCCGTCGGTATACGCGTCCACCCAGAGGTCGTGGAAGGCGCGCCAGGGCCCCACGCGCCACGGGTTGGTGTGCCCGTAGAGGCCGATCACCGGCACCTCGAACGACCGCGCCACGTGCACCGGGCCCGTGTCCGGCGCCAGCACCAGGTCGCTCCCGGCCAGGATCCAGGTCAGGCGGCGGATGGAGTCTCCGAGCGCCCACACCGGCTCCGCGCTCGACCGCGCCACGATCTCGCGGGCGATGCGCTGCTCGCGCTCGCCGGGGCCGCCCGCGAGCACCACGCGGAAGCCGAAGTCGGCCGCCAGCGCGTCGGCCACCCGCGCCCAGCGCTCGGCCGGCCAGTCCTTCTTCGCGTTGGCCGAGGCGGGGACGATGGTGGCGACCGGGCGCCCCTCGAACGCCGCGAAGAACTCCGCCTGCGCCGCCCGCTCCTCGTCCGACAGCGCGATCCGCCACTCCGGGCGCTCGAGGGAGACGCCGAGGTGCTCCGCGAACTCCAGGAACATGTCGGCCGTGTGCGCGCGCGGCCGCGGCTGCAGGTGGTGGTTCGACGCGAGCCAGACGCCCTCGAACGCGCGCCCTCGATCAAACCCCACCCGGTGCCGTGCCCGCGAGAGGAGCGTGGGCCAGATGCTCTTCGTGTAGACGTTGAGGTTGAGCGCCAGGTCGATCCGCTCGCCCTCGCCCAGCTCCCGCGCGAGGCGCCGAATCCCCCGAATCCCCTCCTTCTTCCGGTACACGACCACACGGTCGATGGAGGGATGCCCGGCCAGCAGCGGCGCCGCCATCGGCTCCACCACCCAGGTGATGCGGCGCGCGGGATCGTCGTCCTTCAGCGCGTTCACCAGCGGCAGCCCGTGCACCACGTCGCCCAGCCCGCTGAGCAGGACGATGCAGACGTGGTCGGCCGGATAGCGCAGGATGCTCATCGGCGGGAATGTCTCACCCGGAGGACGAGAGGACCAGAGGCCGCATAGGGTCGACGGGTTGGAAACCCGCCGCTGGAACGGCACGAAGTCCGCCTTCGCGGACTGCGCCTCGGGCTTGGGTGGTCGAAGCAGAGAAACGTGCAAGTCGGCTCAGGTGCCGTTTTCAGGGCGGCGGCCGCGGAGAACCGCCTCCGCCTCGTCGACCATGCGATCGATGCTGAACCAGTTGCGGACGCGCCACGAGGCCTCGGCGACGCGCGCGGCGGCATCATCCGGATTGGCCAGCGCGTCGCGGAGGGCGGCGGCGAGCGCGTCCGCGTCGGCGGGGGGGACGATCCAGCCGGCGGCGGGGCGGGCGTCGCGGGGGCCGAGCGCGTCGCGGACGCCGCTCACGTCGAAGGCGGCGACGGGGATGCCGGCGGCCATCGCCTCCAGCATCACGTTCGCCATCCCCTCGTTCTGGCTGGAGAGGACGAAGAGGTCGCATGCGCCCAGCACCCGCGGCACGTCCCCGCGCTCCCCCGCGAAGCGCACGCGGTCAGCGATCCCGAGCGCCGACGCCTGTGCGCGCAGGTTCGCCTCCTCCTCGCCCGTCCCCACCAGCAGCACCTCGGAGCCGGGGATGCCGGCGCGCGCGAAGGCGTCGAGCAGATAATCGAATCCCTTGCGACGCGACAGGCGCCCGGCGCCGACGATGACGGCCGCGTCCGCCGACAGGCCCAGCTCGGCGCGGACGGCGGCGCGCTCCGCGTCGGAGAGCGGCGGCGCGGCGGGGACGCCGTTGAGCACGAGGTGAACCTCGTCCGCCGGGAACCAGGGGGCGGTGCGGAGCCAGGCGTCGCGGACGGCGGGGGAGTTCACGATCAGCGCGTCCACGCGGCCGCGGAAGGGCCAGGCGTCGCGCCGGCCGGGGCGCAGCGTCCGCACGATGCCGAGGCGCACGACCGTCCGCGGCACGCCGGCGCGGCGGGCGGCCCACGCGCCCCACGGCGTGGTGCGCCACGAGGTGAGGAGGAGCACGTCCGGCCGCTCCCCCTTCAGCCAGCGCCGGAAGCGGAGTCCGCGCACCACGTCCGCGTAGCCGCCGGGGCGCACGGAGGTGGTCGCGATGCCGCGGCGCTCCAGCTCGCGCCGGACAGGGCCCTTGGCGCGGCAGGAGACCACGACGCGGTGGCCGCGCGCGGCGAGGCCGGCGGCGAGGGTGGCGAGCCACTTCTCGTTGCCGCCCCAGACGCGGCTGTTGTTCTGGATGACGATCTTCACGGCCGCAGCACCGCCTCCCACCGGTCCAGCATCCCCTCGAACCCGAAGCGCTCCGCCGCGCGCCTCCGCCCCGCCTCGCCCATCCGCGCGCGCAGGTCGGCGTCCGCGAGCAGGAGCCGGAGCGCGCTCACGAGATCGTCATCCCCCGACCCCACGATGACGCCGGGCGCGATGCCCTCGGGGAGCGGCTCCAGCGCGTCCTCCGCGCCGCTCACCCGCGTGCTGACGACGGGGACGCCCGCCGCGAGCGCCTCCAGCATCGCGTTCGACAGCCCCTCGCGGTCGGAGGAGACGACGAACACGTCCAGCGCATCGAGCACGTCGCCCAGGTCCTCACGATGACCGAGGAAGTGCACGCGGCCGCCGATCCCCAGCTCCCCTGCCAGCGCTACGAGCGAGTCGCGCTCCTCGCCGTCGCCCGCGACGACGCAGCGCACCTCGGCCGGCAGCGCGGCGACGGCGCGCAGCAGGCGATCGAGCCGCTTCTGCCGCGCGAGCCTGGCGATGGCGCCGACGACGGGCGTGTCCGTGGGGATGCCGAGCTGCGCGCGGAGGGCGCCGCGCGGCTGCTTCCGCTCCGGCGGCACGACGCCGTTGGGGATGACGAAGACGCGCCCCGGTCCGAGCCCCGGGAGCGCGTCGAAGGCGGCGCGGATGCGCGTGGCGTTCACCACCACGGCATCCACCCAGCGCGGCAGCGCCAGGCGGTACTTGAGGCTGCGCGGCGTGTCCGTCTCCAGCCCCACGCGCGCCACGACGCGCGGCACCCGCGCGAGCCTCGCCCCCAGCGCCGCGAGCCAGAGCTTGCGGAAGGTGCCGACGATGAACGCGTCCGGCCGCTCCCGCCGCAGCACCGCCGCCAGCCGCACCGCGTGCGTGAGCATCCCGTCCCCGCCCAGTGGAACGATGCGCGCCGGCACGCCCATCTCCCCCGCGCGCCGGGCGACGAGCGCGTCGTTGCAGAGCAGGAGCACGCGGTGCCCGCGCGCCTGGAGCCCGGCGAGGAGGAGCGCCGTCGCGCGCTCCGCCCCGCCCCAGATGCGCGCCCCGTTGTGCGCCACGACGAACATCAGTGCGGAAGTGCGGGAGTGCGGAAGTGCGCGGGTGCGGCGGCGCGGAAGAACCGCCCTCGCACCTCCGCCCGCGTTGCCGACGAATGCCGAGGCCACAGTCCGCGCAGGCGGACTTCGTGCCGTTCCAGCGGCGGGTTTCCAACCCGTCGGTTTCCAACCCGTCGGTTTCCAACCCGTCGGTTTCCAACCCGTCGTGGACCGACCCGCCAGCCGCCCATGCCCCGGCGCCCTTCGGCGGCTTGGCTCCGAGGGTCGAGTCTAGATCCTTCGGCCTGCGAATGACTTTGCGGCATATGCTCAGGCGCGGCCGGCCTCAGGATGACATCGAGGTGGAGGCGCGGAAAATGGAGCATTTGCGCACCTCCCTCACCTGTTCACGACGCGCCGAAGAAGGCGCGCACCGTGTCGGCCACGTACGCGAGCTGCGCCTCGGTGAGCTCGGGGTAGACGGGGAGCGAGAGCACCTCGCGGGCGGCGCGCTCGGACGCGGGGAACTGGCCCTCGCGGTAGCCGAGGTAGGCGAAGCACTCCTGCAGGTGCAGCGGCACGGGATAGTAGATGGACGAGCCGATGCCGGCGGCGGTGAGGTGGTCCCGCAGCGCGTCGCGCTTTCCGCCGGCCACGCGCACCGTGTACTGGTTCACGATGGACTCGTTCCCCGGCCGCACCACGGGCGTGGCGAGGCCGTCGATCCCCGCCAGCGCCTGGTCGTAGTACGCGGCGTGGGCCCGGCGCCCGGCGCTCCAGCCGTCCAGGTGCGGGAGCTTGGCCGAGAGCACCGCCGCCTGCAGCGCGTCGAGGCGCGAGTTGTAGCCGACCTCCTCGTGGTGGTACATCTGCCGTCCGCCGTGCACGCGCAGCTTGCGCAGGCGCTCGGCGGTGGCGTCGTGGTTGGTCGTCGTCATCCCCCCGTCCCCGAACGCGCCCAGGTTCTTGGTCGGGAAGAAGGAGAAGGTGCACGCGTCGCCCAGCGAGCCGGTGGTGATCCACGCGCCGCCCGCCGTCCGCTGGCGCGCGCCGATCGCCTGCGCCGCGTCCTCGATCACCGCGATGCCGCGGCGCCGGCCCAGGGCGTGGAAGGCCGGCATGTCCGCCATCTGCCCGAACAGGTCCACGGGGATGACGGCGCGGGTGCGCTCGGTGATGGCGGCCTCGGCGGCCTCGGGGCTCAGGTTGAAGGTGTCGGGATCGATGTCCGCGAACACCGGCCGCGCGCCCACGTTGTGGATGGTCCCCGCGGTCGCGAAGAAGGTGAAGGGCGTGGTCACCACCTCCGCCCCCGTGCAGTCGAAGGCGCGCAGGGCGAGGAGGATGGCGTCCGTGCCGCTGGCGCACCCCACGGCGTGCTTCACGCCCAGCTTCGCCTCCACCTGCCGCTCGAACTCGTCCACCACGGGGCCGAGGATGAAGCGCTGGTCGTCGATCACCGACGTCACGGCGCGCATCACCTCGCCCGCGATGGAATGGTACTGCTCCTTGAGGTCCAGCAACGGAACGTTCATCTATCGTTCACTCGTTCAGGTTGGTCCGGGTTGGTCCACCACGGCTCGATCGACGACGGGTTGGGGTCCACGACGGGTTGGAAACCCGCCGCTGGAACAGCACGAAGTCCGCCTTCGCGGACTCCCAACCGCGGTTCCGGCGCGTCGGGCAAGGCACGCGCCGGAAACGCACTTCCGCACTCCCGCACTTCCGCACTATTCGTCCTCGTCTTCATCCTCCGGCACCGTCACCGGCATCAGCGCGTCGGCGGAGAACTGCAGGTCGTGCAGCCGGCGGTAGAGGCCGCCCGAGGCCAGGAGCTGCTCGTGCGTGCCGCGCTCCACGATGCGGCCGCGGTCGAGGACCACGATCTGGTCGGCGCGGCGCACGGTGGAGAGGCGGTGGGCGATCACCAGCACCGCGCGCCCCTCCATCACCTCGTCGATGGCCTGCTGCACCAGCCGCTCGCTCTCGGTGTCGAGCGCGCTGGTGGCCTCGTCCAGGATCAGCAGCGGCGGGTTGCGCAGCAGCGCGCGGGCGATGGCGATCCGCTGCCGCTGGCCGCCGGAGAGCCGCGTCCCCTTCTCCCCCAGCACCGTCTCGTACCCCTGCGGCAGCGCGGCGACGAACTCGTGCGCGTTGGCCGCGCGCGCCGCCGCCTCCACCTCCGCGATCGGCACGTCCGGCAGCCCGTAGGCGATGTTGTTGCGCACCGTGTCGTGGAAGAGGATGGTCTCCTGCGTCACCATCCCCAGCATCCCCCGCAGCTCGCTCAGCCGCAGCTCGCGCAGGTCCACGCCGTCCAGGGTGATGCGCCCCTCCGTGGGGTCGTGGAAGCGCGGCACAAGGTCGGCCAGCGTGCTCTTCCCCGCCCCACTGGGGCCCACCAGCGCCACCACCTCGCCCGGCCGCACCGCCAGGTCGATCTCCTCCAGCACCGGCGTCCCCCCCGCGTAGGCGAAGCCGACCGACTCGAAGCGGAGCGCATCGCGGAAGCCGGGGAAGGGCGCGGCGTCGGCGCGCTCCACCACCTCCACCGGCGCGTCGATCAGCTCGAAGGCCCGCTCCGCCGCGGTGATCCCCGGCTGCACCTGCGAGGGGTACTGCCCCATGTACTTCACCGGCACCGCCAGCTTCCCCGCGAAGAGCAGCGCCGTCAGGAAGGCATCGGCCTGGAGCGAGCGCTCGCCCAGCACCAGCCAGCTCCCGTACCAGAGGAGCACCAGGATGGTGAGCGCCGAGATCATCTCCGTGGCCGGCGGGAAGAACTTGCGCCAGCGGTCGTTGCGCACCAGCGCCTTGTAGTGCATCTGCGTCAGCCGCCCGAAGCGCTCCTCCTCCCACGCCTCCGCGCCCGATGCCTTCACCAGCCGGATCCCCGCCACGGTCTCCTGCACGTGGCTGGCGACCTCGCCCACGGCGTCCCACACGCGCAGCACCCCGCGCCGCAGCCGCTTCCGGAAGCGCGCCCAGAGCCCCATCATCGGCGGCACGAAGAGGAGCGCCACCAGGGTGAGCTTCCAGGAGATCAGGAAGAGCACGGTCACGTAGAAGAGCGCCTGGATGACGGCGGAGAGGAGCTTGGCCAGGTTGCTGGTGACCAGCGCCCGCATCTGGTCCACGTCGTTGGTCACCCGCGAGATCACCTGCCCGGTGCGGGTGCGCTGGAAGAAGGGGAAGCCCAGCCGCAGCAGGTGCGCGTAGATGTCGCGCCGCAGGTCGCGGGTGACCCGCCCCTCGATCACCGTGACCGTGAAGGTCCAGGCGTAGTTCGCCACGTTCTTCAGCAGCATCACGACGAACATCAGCAGCACCACCCCGCGCAGCGCGGCCATGGGGCTGGACCCCGCGGCCACCCCCGCCACCGCCCAGCGCAGCAGGTCGCCGATCGGCCCGCCGCCGAACAGCTCGCCGCCCTGCTGCAGCGCCGCGCCGCCCCTGAAGAGCAACGCCAGGAAGGGAATGAGCAGGGTGAAGCTGAAGGCGTCGAGCGCGTTGTCGAGCGTCATGCCGGCCACCGCCAGCGCGAAGAGGCGTCGGTGGGGGCGGAGGTAGCGCAGGATGCGGAGGTAGGTCTTCATCGCGGGGTGAGCAGCGCCACCGGCAGGATCATCTCCTCGGGGCTGATCCCCCCGTGCAGGAAGGAGCCGCGGTAGCGCGCCTGGTACTGGCGCAGCTTGGTGGGATAGACGAAGAAGACGTCCTCGAGCGCGATCAGGTAGTTCGTCGCCTGCCGCCCCGGCGGGAAGCGCAGCGTGGCCGGGTCGTGCGCGGTGAGGGCCGTGGCCGGGTCCTCGGCGCGCAGGTCGTCGCCGAACTTGTAGCGCAGGTTCTGCGTGGTGTCGCGCTTGGCGAAGACGGTGGCCGGGCGGTGGCAGTGGATGGAGCCGTGGTCGGTGGTTACCAGCACCGGGATGCCGCGGTGCAGCGCCTCGCGGATGGCGGTGAGCGCCTCGGAGCGCTCGAACCACTGCCGGGTGAGCGCGCGCAGCGCCTCCTTGTCGCGCGCCACCTCCATCAGCACCGCGCTCTCGGAGCGCCCGTGGGTGAGCTGGTCGACGAAGTTGAAGACCAGCGCCGTGGCGCCGGGCTGCGAGAGGTGCGCGGGGAGGCGGCGGAGCATCGCCTCGCCGTCGCCCGCGTCGAACACCTTCTCGTAGTGCACCCCGCCCGGCGGGTGCTCCAGCTTCAGCACCTGCTCGCGGAAGAGCTCGCCCTCGAAGGAGTTCAGGCTCCCCTCCCCCTCCCATCCCCACCACCCCGGCACCCGCGCGGAGATCTGGTCGGGGTAGAGGCCCGAGAAGATGGCGTTGCGGGAGAAGGGGGTGGCGGTGGGGAGGATGGAGTAGTAGAGCGCCTCCTCCACCTGCGCGTGCGGCTCCAGCAGGGGGATGAGGGTGCGCCACTGGTCCAGCCGCAGGCAGTCGATCACCACGAAGAGCACGCGCGCCCCCGGCCCCAGCATCGGCGCCACGAACTGGGGCACCACGTCGACGGAGAGCGGCGGCCGGTCG
This sequence comes from Longimicrobiaceae bacterium, assembly GCA_045803205.1. Lineage (GTDB taxonomy): Bacteria > Gemmatimonadota > Gemmatimonadetes > Longimicrobiales > Longimicrobiaceae > Longimicrobium. The sequence continues at coordinate 2,717 of JBJMPM010000020.1, read as the reverse complement.
GCGGCGCCGTTCACCCATCCCCCGTACTCCTGGCAGACGAACTCGCAGAATTCGCGGCGGAAGTCGTCGAGCAGCGTCTCCAGCGCGGCCAGCAGCCCCGTCTCGCCGGCGGCGCGCAGGCGCAGCTCCCAGTCCACCAGCTCCGAGTAGTCGCCGGCCCACTCGCGCCAGCCGCGCGGCGGGCCGCCCCCCGCGTTCAGCGCGCGGAAGCGCCCGGCGAAGTCGCGCGCCACGAGCTGCTGCTGGATCTGGCGCCCTTCGAGCAGGCGGGTGACCACGGAGAGCACCTGGCGGGGCGAGGTGGGCTTCACCAGGTAGTCGGCCACGCGGCGGCCGATCGCCTCGGTCATGGTGCGGTCTTCCTCGCTCTTGGTCACCATGACCACGGGCACGCGCGGGTCCATCCGCCGGAGCTCGTCGAACACCTGCATCCCGCTGCGGCCGGGCATCTGCTCGTCGAGCAGCACCAGGTCGTAGGGCGAGAGGCGCAGCAGCTCCAGCGCGTCGTCGCCGTTGGAGACGGCGTCGACGTGGTAGCCGCGCCCCTGCATGAAGAGCAGGTGGGGGCGGAGGAGGTCGATCTCGTCGTCGACCCAGAGGAGGCGCTTGGCGGCGGCTGGCATGGGGCGAAAAGCTATCCGGGGCGCCGGGCGGGGTCAACGCGCGCCATGTGGCGGAAGCGTGGATTTGACAAGGGAGAAGCGGTGTGCGCAGGTTTGCGCACATGAGTCCCAGGTCCACGCCCGCCGAGGCCTCGCTGGCCGACTTCGTCCCCATGCAGGACGGCCGCACCCGCCTGCTGGTGCGCCGCGGCTGGGAAGACGCCGCCGAGCACCTGTCGGACCCCGACCAGATCCAGTCCGAGGAGGTGGTCGCCGGCGGCCGCGAGGCGCACCCCATCGCGACGCTCCCCAACGGCGCGCGCGTGGTGGTCCGGCGCTACCGCCGCGGCGGGGCGATGCGGCTGGTGAACCGCGGCCTCTACTTCGGCGGCAACCGCGCCTTCGACGAGCTGCGCGCGGCCGAGCGGGCGCGCGCCGGCGGGGTGCGCACGCCCGTGGTGGTCGCGGCCATCGAGCGCCCCGCGCGCCTGGCCGGCTACCGCGCCTGGCTGGCGACGGTGCTCCTTTCGGGGGGACTGAACCTGGCCGCCTGGCTCGCGGCGGAGGCGGACGGCGAGCGGCGGACGGCGGTGCTGCGCGAGGCGGGGCGGCAGACAGCGCTGATGCACGCGGCGGGCGTGGCGCACGCAGACCTCAACCTGCGCAACCTGCTGGTGATCCCCGCCGAGGGCGGGGACGAGGTGTACCTGCTCGACTTCGACAAGGCGGCCGTCTCGGCCGAGCCGGTGCCGCCCGCGCGGCGCGAGCGCGACCTGCGGCGCCTGGCCCGCTCCGCGCGCAAGCTGGAGGCGGGGCTGGGCCCGGAGCACTGGGCCGTCTTCCGCGAGGGCTACGGCGACGGCTGGCCCCCCGGGCTCGACCTGGCGAAGGTAAAAGACAAGGACTGAATCTCACGCAGAGACGCGGAGGCACGGAGAGACGCGGCGATCTCTCCGTGCCTCCATGTCTCCGTGCGAGCTCCGTCGTCCGTCAGGGCGGCGGTGCGGGCGCGACGACCCTGCAGCAATCTCGCCCTTGGATGCAGCTCCCCGAGCAGGTCTCGCCAAGCTCGCTCCTCACCCAGAGATGCGGGTAGGTGGGGCCTGCGTGCGCCACGTACGGCGTGATGGCGTGGACCGCCGCCAGCGCGCTGGTGACCACCGCAGTTGTAAGCAGATAGATGCGCGTTCGCCTCATGGACTCCTCGCCAAGTGAAGGTGAGCGATGGGTTCAGCGCCGCAGTGTGGCTTCTCTCCAGACGTTGGGAGTCAGCGATCCCGGCTTCTGGAAATAGAGCACGCCGGTCGCGGGGTTCACCTGGAGCAGCCGTGGGGTTTCGACGACCTCGAAGAGCGGTGCTCCCTCACCCGACATCCCCAGGAGCCGCCAGTGTGGCTCGAGACCCTTCCGGTCCTGGTACTGCACCAGCAGGGTGCCGTCGCTCAGCCAGAAGACGCGGGTAATGAAGGAGAAGGTCCCCGCCCACTCGCGCACCGCCACGATGTCCCCGTCGGAACGCGGCAGCCGGCGGCGCTCGGAGACGGGACGGAAGTGCCGGAACGGGATCGGCACCTTCCGCAGCGTTCGCCCGTTCAGGTCGAAGAAGTAGACGGTATCGGAGATCGCGAAGGTGACGGCGATGGTGTCGCCGTGCAGGTCCATCGACACCAGACCGCTGTTGTTCGCCGCGCGTGAATGCGCGCGCCCGCGCACCCGGGGCTGGAAGAAGCTCCGCACCACCTTCCCGTTCGCAAGGTTCCAGAGGTGCAGCCGCGCCCGCTCGGGCGACGATTCGCGGTCTGGAAGGGGTCCTGCGAGCAGCACCAGGGTATCGTCCAGCAGCCGCGTCTCGTACAGCGACTCCAGGGGCATGCGGAAAGTCCGCTCCACTCGGCCGGTGGAGTCGAACACCGCGCCACGGTCGAATGCGTTGAAAGCGAGGACGCCGCCCGAACGCGTCGGCAGCGCACGGGTGAGGACGCTGAACTCACCGGGACCCTCACCCTTGCGCGAGAAATGCGCAAGCAACTTTCCGTTCCGGTCGTAGCGCCGGATCTGGTTCTCCGCCGCGTCCGCGATCAGGAACCCGCCTCGCGAATCCAGGCTCATGTGCAC
>JBJMPM010000409.1:0-22461 GCA_045803205.1 Longimicrobiaceae bacterium | reverse complement strand
CGTCGCCGGCGTGGCGCGCCTCGTCTACGCCGCCGCCGTCCTGGTCTGGCTCCTCCCCCGTCCCCGCCTGCGCCTCACCGCTCCCACGAGAACCTGAGCCGCGCCTCTCCGTGCCTCTGCGTCTCTGTGTGAGATTGCAGTTCGTTCGTATACTAGCGGCCGAGCGGCATCGCCCACCCCACCGGGCCGATGTCGGCGCGCGCGACCACGCGCTCCGCGCCGCCGACGCGCAGGCGTACGCGGCGCACCCCGGCCGGCACCGCCACGCGGTAGCCGACGGTCATGCCGGCGTCGTTCCGGATGCGGACGCCCGACGGCCCCACCAGCACGTCGACCAGGACATCGCTCCCCAGCACCTCGGCGTACGCCGCGTCGCCGTCCACGGCCACGAGGGTGAGGGCGCCCGCCGCCTGACGCTGCGCGAATTCCACCCGCAGCTCGCTCCCTCCGGGGACGAAGCTCACCTTCGAGGAGGATACCGCCTGAGCCGGCGCGGGCGGCGCGGGCGCCGGCGCGGGGACGGGGCGCCTCTCCTCTGATGTGCGATGCGTGAGCGCGGCCCAGCGCTCGCCCAGCCACTCCGCGATCCAGGCGCGGGCCGGCGTCGCCACCGCCGCGGCGGCGACGAGGAGGAGCACCGCCGCAGCCGCGCGGAGCCAGCGCCGGTCCATCCTCCGCGCAGGCTCGGGACGCACGCGCGGGAAACGGATCACTCCGGGCTCCGGGGGAGAGGACGCCGGCATGGGGAAGTCGGCGCGGACGAGCAGCGCGGCGAGCCGCTCCCGCCGCGCCCGCACCCGCGCCAGCTCCCGGCGGCAGAGCTCGCAGCCGCCGACGTGCGCGCCGTGGCTCGCGCGCTCGGCGGCGTCGGCCTCGCCGTCCAGCAGGCGGACCAGGGCGCCCTCGTCGGGGTGGGCGCCGGGGAGAAGTTCGAGGGTCATCCGTCCTCCTGGTCGTCGAGCCGCAGCTCCGCCGCGAGCTTCCTGAGCGCGCGGGCGAGCATGGTGCCCACGGACTGCGTGGTGGTCCCCACCGCCTCCGCGATCTCGCGGTAGCGGAACCCCTCCTGCTGCATCAGCAGGATCTGCCGCTCCTTCTCGTTCAGCCCGTCGAGCGCCGCGCGCACCCGGGCACGGACCTCGGCCACCTCGGCCGCCGCGTCCGGCGCCGGGGGCGCGTCGCCCACCGGCGCCCGCTCCGGCGCCGCCTCCAGCAGCCGCCGGCGCCGCCCGCGGGTGCGCAGCGCCAGCCAGGCCGCGTTGGTGCCCACGCGGTAGAGCCAAGCGCGCGTCTCGCCCGGCGCGGGGGGCCGCTCCACCAGCTTCACGAACGCCTCCTGCGCCGCGTCCTCGGCCAGGTCGGGGTCGCCGGTGAGGCGCGACAGGTAGCGGAAGAGCGGTGCGTGGTGCTCGGCGAAGAGCCCGGCCGCGTCCATCAGAAGGCCAGGCGCACGCCGGCCAGCGGGAGCCGCGGCAGCCCGCGCCCCCACACGTCCTGGATGCATCCCCCGCCCGGCTCCGGCTCGCCGTAGCCGCAGCGCTCGTAGCGGATGCTGCGGTGGTAGCGCGCGGGGTTGTCGCGGTCCAGCGCGTTGTGGAGCTGCGCGAACACCCCGGCCGTCACCCCCCGGATCCGGCCCGACCACTCCGCCGACAGGTCCAGGCTGGCGAAGCCGGGGGCCCGCAGCCCGCCCGGCTCCCCGGCGCGCGGCAGCTCGGTCCACGCGCACCCCTGGCCGCCCGGGCGGCAGGTGGCGGTCCCCCCGAAGAAGCGGGTGAAGGCGCCCCCCGTGGCGGCCGAGAAGGCCGCGCCCAGCCGCACGCCCCCCGGCGCCCGCACCCGCGCCGCCAAGTCCACCGCGTGGCGCTGGTCCGCCTCGGCCGCGTAGGAGAGCCCCTCCGCCCGCACCCGCGCCCGTCCCCAGGAGTACGAGGCGGACGCCGTCCACGCCCCGGCCAGCCGCCGCACCGCCACCTCCGCCCCGCGCGCCTCCATCCGCCCGCCCGTGAAGCCCGTGCGGCCCAGCACCTCGCCGGGGCGCGGGTCGCGCACCGCCACGCCCCGCGAGCGGCGGAGGTACCCCGCCGCCGAAGCGAGCCATCCCCCGCCCAGCCACCGCTCCGCCCCCAGCGTGGCAACGTCCGAGCGGAGCGCGGGAACGTCGCTCCCGGCCAGGAGCCAGAGGTGCTGGGTGATGGCCTGCTCCTGCAGCTCCGGCCCCGCCTGCAGCGTGTGCCAGCTCCGCCCCGCCGCGGCCGAGACGGTGAGCTCCGGCCGCGGCTGCCACCGCGCCGCCGCCCGCGGCGCCCAGCGCACCGCCCCCGCGCCGGGGAGCGCCTGGCCCGCCTCCACCCGCATCCCCGCCTCGGCGGAGAGCGTCCGCGCCGGCTTCCAGCGCCGCTCGCCCCAGGCGTAGCCGTAGGCGAGTGCGCCGTCGCGGTGCACGGGCGTGGGCGGGAGCGCGGAGTCGAGGGGGAAGATGGGGGGCCCGTCGTAGCGCACCGCCTCGCGCGCCACGCCGGCGCCCAGCGTCCAGGGCGCGGGGGTGGAGGCGTGGCCCGCCGGCTCCGCGCGCGCCTCGGCGAAGGCGTGGCGCACCCGGCTCTCCGCGGCGCGCAGGGTGGGCCAGGAGATCAGTCCCCCTTCGCGCGGCACGGACTCCGCCCCGTCGCCCACCGCCGCGCCGAAGCCGCTCGCGCCCGCCGTCACCCGGCCGTCCAGGCGGCCGAGCGGGGCACGCAGGGTGGCGCGCGCCGCCAGGCTCCCCCAGCGCGGCCGGGTCTCGCCGCGCCAGTCGGCCAGCGGCCCCGCCCGCAGCGCGTCGCGCTGCCAGAGGGCGCTCGCCTCCAGCCCCGAGCGGGCGCCCAGGCGCAGGTCGTAGCGCGCCGCCACGTCGGCGAAGCGGCGGGTGGTCCAGACCTCCTCGTCGCGGCTCCGCCGCTCCACCCGCCCGGTGAGCGCGGTGGTGTGGCTGCCGCGCGCCGCCACCATCCAGGCGTGCCTTCCCGCCGCGCCGTCGAGCGCCAGCCGCGCGCTGGCCAGCGACAGCTCGCCCGTCGCCGCGAAGGGGCCGCCCTCGCCGCCGCGGCGCGAGCGCACGTCCAGCGCGGCCGCGGCGCCGCCGCCGGTGGCCAGCGGCTGCGCGCCGGGGTAGAGCACGGCCGAGCCCACCGCCTCGGTGTTGGGCCCGGAGAAGAGGCCGGAGCTGTGCACCGGGTTGAAGAGGGGAAGCCCGTCGAAGTAGACGCGGGTGTGGTCCCACGCCCCGCCGCGCGTCCACAGCTCGGCGCTGTAGTCGTCGCGCGCGGAGACGCCGGGGAGGCGCTGCAGCGAGCGGAAGAGGTCGCTCTCCGCCAGCGTCACCGCCTCGTCCACGTCGGCGCGGGTGAGCAGGCGCACGTCGGGGTCCAGGTAGGTGCGCTGGCGCAGCCGCTCGGCCTCCACCCGCGCCTCGCCCGCGCTCGTCCCGCCCCCGTCGCGCGCGGAGAAGGGGTTCGCGGGCGGGGGCGGCACGCTGCCGCGCGCCTCCACCGGCTGCAGCCGCACCGGCCGCACCTGCAGCCCCAGCGACACCGAGGCGCTCGCGTCGCCCTGCAGCCGCACCTCCACCTCGCCCGCCTGGTAGCCCAGCCGCTGCACCCGCAGCCGGTACTCCCCCGCCGCCACGCCGCTGAAGCCGTAGCGCCCCTCCGCGTCGGTGCGGGCGGTGCGCACGGCGCCGCCGGCGCGCGGCTCCAGCGCCACCGACGCGCCGGGGAGCGGCGCCTCGCTCTGCGCGTCGACGATGCTGCCGGTCACCACGCCCGCCCCCTGCCCCAGCAGCGGGGAGGAGGCGATCACCAGCACGAACAGGGGGATGAGCCACTTCACGGGAGATATCACCATCTTCCGAAAGACCGCCGCCGCGGTCCGTTCAACGGATGTCACCGCGTCCCAGCGGGGCGGACGACAGGTACTCGGCCTCGGACTCCCACGGCTGCGCGCGGTAGGGGAGCACGGCGCCCACCGCGGCGAGCGCCGGTGCGTTTACCCCGACGTCGGCCCAGCGGTGCAGGCCGCGGCTCCAGCGGGCGCGCTCCATCACCGCCGCCTCGGCGGGGGCGGCCCAGAGCAGGAAGGTCTGGTCGTACTGGATCACGTGCACGCGCTCGTGCGCCGACGCGCGCGCCACCCGCGCGGGGTCCTCGCCGTCGCGCACCTGCACCACCCCGGCGGCGTGCCGCGCCTCGTAGGCCAGCTCGCCCAGCCCGCCGCGCACCCGGAACACCATCGCCCCCGACGACAGGCTCTCGGCCGCGTCGAAGCGCGACCCGGGCGACGCGGCCGCGTACGCCGCGGCCGCGAGGGCGGCCAGGTCCACCCGCGCCCGCAGCAGCGGGCCGCCGCCGCGGGTGGCGAGGTAGAGGCGCACCGGCCCCGCGGGAAGCACCAGCCGGTCCAGCGCGCCGCGCCCCTCCGCCGCGTTGGCGGAGAGCGACGTCCCCAGCGCCGCCACCTCGCGCCCGGCGAGCCCGGCGCCCCACGCCCGCTCCACGGAGATGCGCTTCCCCGCGTAGGTCAGCGCACCCCCCGCCGCGCCGCCGGCCAGCGCGCGCAGCACCGGCCGCCGGTGCAGCCGCGCGCGCACCGCGGCCGTCGCGCCGCCGAGCACCGCGTTCGCGGCGAGCGACACCCCGTCGCGCCCCGCCCGCGGCTCGCGGCAGCTCTCGCACTGGGCGCTCGCCGGACGCTCCGCGGCAACGAGCGAGAGCGCAGCCAGGAGGGCGGCGGCGGATCGGGAGAAGGCCATCGGGTGCGCGGCGCGGGCTGGGGAAGTTCGATCAACACCTGTTTCCCTGCAATGCCCCGTGGCCCTGTTCTATGACATGCGCTTCAAACAGCAATCTTTCACGGAGTTCACAGAGGTCACGGAGGAACTGCACGACTTCTCTGTGTCCTCCGTGACCTCTGTGAGAGCCATTGCTGTTCGGCGATCGAAGCAGAATGTCCCGCCGCGGCGAGGTGCGTCATAAAAATCCGGCGTCGCGAATTCCATCGGTCGAAGGGCGGCGGCGCCGCCCCGGGCCCCGGTACCGAGACATCTTCGCCAACCTCCGCAGATCCGAGCACTCGACATGCACAGACTCCGCACCGCCGCCGCAGCCGCCCTCGCCATCGCACTCGCCGGCTGCCAGAACGCGCTCGCCGACGCCGATGGCCCCATGACCGGGACGTGGCGCTTCACCGTCACCGGGTTCCAGTACGCCGCTCCCGCCTCGCCCCAGTTCAGGTGCGACATGCAGACGACCTTCACCGTGCGGCAGGAGGGCTCCGGCCTGGAAGGACGCAGCGAGGAAACGTCGACGGCCTGCACCGACACCTCGAGCGGAAGCTCGACCTCGTTGTGGAAGCCCGCCGGGGTGATCCGCGGGGAAGTGGAGAACGGACGGGTGCACCTGTCCGACGCCGGCGGCTATCACTGCTTCGCCGAGCTGCACCCCTCGCGGATGGAGGGGTACCTGGAGAGCTACGGCGGCGAGCCGATGCAGACGGTGCGCAGCGGCACCTGCCTGATCGAGAAGCTCTCCGACGTCGGCTACGACGGCCCCCGCGCCTGAGCACCTCTCCGGTTCTCGGCGCCTCCGTGAGAGCAAAGAAGCGGGCCCGGCGCCACTCCCCGGGCCCGCTTCATTGTCCATCTCCCGAAGCTTCTACAGCCGCTTGCCGATGTCGAGCACCTCGGCGACCACCTGGTGGCGGCCCCAGCGGCGGGCCTCGGCGCAGCTGTCCACGTACAGGTCGATGTCCATGCCGCGGATGGCGCCGCCGGTGTCCATGATCACGAAGATGCCGATCGGCCGCCCGTCGGGCCACGACACGCGCACCACCGATCCGAGCGGGAGCACGCGCGGATCGCCCGCCGCCATCCCGTCGCGGGTGCGGACGCCGGTGCGCATCTCGCCCTTCAGGCAGTACATGGTGGAGCTGAGCGACAGCGTGCGCGACACCGGGAAGGCCGCCGCCGCCGCGCGCGCCTCGCGCTCGCGGATCATCGCCTCGGTCACCATGGGGGTGACGGGGTCGGCGAGGCGGGGTGCGAGGCTGTCGAGGGGAGAGGGAGTCTGCGGAGGCTGGGCCGGCTGCTGCGGAAGGGGCTCCTGGGCCGGCATCGCCATCGCCAGGGCGGCGGCGGAGCCGGGGCCGCGGAAGGCCCCGGCGAGGGCCCCCGATCCGCGCATGGCGCCGGTGGATGCCCACTGCGCCACCAGCAGGGCCGCAATCAGGAGTGCGGCCAGGGGGAGGACCAGCTTCGCGGCCGCCGGGCGTCGCGGCGCGGCCTCGTGGACGGCTCGTTCGGTCATCGTCGCTCCGGGAACAGGTTTCGGAACCTCCACCACGCGCCCCACACGCGGGACCGCGCGGCGCCCCTCAGACGTGTCCTGGACCGGCTGGTGCCCCACGCCCTTCGCGGGCGCGGAGCGGGGGCATATTACGCGCCGAAAGTGGCGGTGCGCAATGCCGCTGCATCCAAGTCGAATCAAATCAACAACTTGCAGATGCGGTTCGAGCACGCTTCCTGCTACGTATGGTATCAAGCGACGACGGCGACTCGCACGAAGGGAGGCAGAATGTCGAAACGAAGGATGCTGATGCGGGCGGCGAAGCGCGCCGGGCTGACGTTCCTGGCGCTGGAGGGGCTGCAGGCCGCGGCGATCGCGGGCGCCACGCGCTGGGCGGGGAACCGGCTGCGCCTCCGTGGCCGCAACCGCGCGCTGCGGATGACCGGCCACGCGCTCACCACGGCGGCCGCGCTGGTCCCCGCCACGCGCCTGCTCCGGCGCCGCTTCGCCTGAGCTTTTCTCACGCAGAGGCGCGGAGACGCAGAGAGAGGCGCAGCGGCTCTCTCTGCGTCTCCGTGTGTCTGCTTTCTCCAGACTTGACAACCTGCTGACAAGTGCACAAAGTACACAGCAGATACACCATCCGCTCAGACGAGCATGTGGATGACGCATGGTTGCGGAGGAGAGCCCTACCGATGCGTTTGCGGCCCCCGGCTGATCGAGCAGTCGCGGGCCCGGATCCGCAGCTTCATCACGCGAAGGTTCAGGGCCGCGGAGCTCGAGCGCCTGGTCGCGGCGCTGCTGGAGGCGCAGGGGTACAGGACCCACCGCACGCCCGCTGGACCCGATGGCGGAGTCGACATGATCGCGGGGCGCGGACCGATGGGATTCGATCCGCCGCGCCTCTGCGTTCAGGTGAAGTCGGGAGAGAAGCCGGCCGACGTGCGCGTCGTCCGGGAACTGCGCGGAGTCATGAGCCAGCTCAAGGCCGACCACGGCCTGCTCGTCTCGTGGAGCGGGTTCACCCCACATGCGCGGAAGGAGGCACGGCAGGTCTATTTCCAGCTCCGCCTGTGGGACGGCGACGACGTGCTGGGAGCGTTGTTCGAGCACTACGATCGGCTTCCCGAGGACATCCGCGTCGAGCTGCCGCTGCAACGGCTGTGGATCCTCCTTCCGGAGGCCGAAGGGGAGTAGACGGCCGGCACGACTGGGACCTCTCCGTTCCTCTATGTCCCAATTCGTCCTCACACGGAGTCAGCGGAGTCAGCGGAGATGAGTTCCGTTGACTCCGTTGACTCCGTGTGAGGCCCTTCTGTTCAAGGATCTGATCCTCGACGAACTCTGTAAGCGGTATGAGGTCAAACCCGGCCGGCACCCGCGAGCTGCTCGGCGGCCAGGCGCAGGACCTCGCGGGCGTTGTCGTAGGAGATGGACTCGATGGCCTGCTGCAGGGGGAGCCACACGCACTCGGTGATCCCCTCCTCCTCCTGCGGGCAGGTGTCGCCGGCGGGGCACTCGATCAGGTAGAAGTGGCAGAACTTGTGGATCAGCCGGCCGCGGAAGCGGAAGTACCAGTCGATGGTCTGCAGCCGCGGCCCCAGGCGCAGGTCGCAGAGCCCGGTCTCCTCCGCCACCTCGCGCAGCGCCGCGTCGGCGGCCGTCTCGGCGCCCTCCAGGTGGCCCTTGGGAAAGCCCCAGTGCTGGTAGCGGTCGCGGATCAGCAGCACGTGCGCGGTGGCGCCGTCCCAGCGGTAGATGACGCCGCCCGCGCTGGTCTCCACCACCGCGCGGCATCCCTGGCCGCCGTTCCCGCGCCCGCCGCGCCCGCGCCTACGCCGCGGCACCGTCCAGCCGCTCCATGATCTGTACCGCGTTGGTCGCGGCGCCCTTGCGCAGGTTGTCCGCCACCACCCAGAGGTGGAAGGTGCGCGGGAGGTCGGGGTCGCTCCGCACCCGCCCCACGAACACCTCGTTGCGCCCCGCGATCTCCCAGGGCGTGGGGAAGGCCTCCGGTCCGCCCGCCATCAGGATCCCGGGGAAGACCACCAGCGCGCGGCGCAGCGCGTCGAGGGTGAGCTCCTTCTCCGTCTCCACCGTCACCTGCACGCTGTGCCCCACGTCCACCGGCACCCGCACGCAGGTGGCGGCCACGGGAAGGTCGGGGAGGCCGAGGATCTTGCGCGTCTCATCGATCATCTTGCGCTCCTCGCCCGTCCACCCCTCCTCGTCGAAGTCGCCGACCTGCGGCACCACGTTCCCCGCGATGCGGCGGGTGAAGGGGGAGCCCTCGACCGGCGCGCCCAGCTTCACCGCCTGCAGCCCCTCGCCGGTGAGCTCGCGGCGCAGCGCCTCGCGCCCCGTCTCCCCCGCCCCGCTCACCGACTGGTAGGTGGTGGCCACGACGCGCGTGAGCCCCGCCGCCCGCCGCACCGCCTGCAGCGCCACCACCATCTGGATGGTGGAGCAGTTGGGGTTGGCGATGATCCCCATCGGCCGCTCGGCCGCGGCGGCCAGGTTGACCTCGGGGACCACCAGCGGCACCCGCGGGTCCATCCGCCAGGCCGAGGAGTTGTCGATCACCACCGCGCCCTCGTCGGCCGCGCGCGGGCCCCACTCCTTCGAGCGCGTGGCCCCGGCGGAGAAGAGCGCCACGTCGACCCCGCGGAAGGCGCCGGCCTTCGGCGCCTCCACCGTCCAGTCGCGCCCGCCCCAGCGGATGGTGCTCCCCGCCGAGCGCTCCGAGGCGAGCAGGGTGAGCCGGTCCACCGGCACCCGCTTCTCGGCCAGCACCTCGAGCATGGTGCGCCCCACGGCGCCCGTCGCTCCCAGTATCGCGATGTGCATCTGACTGAAGTGCCTAGTGCCTAGTGCCCAGTGCCTAGTACTGGAGGTCGCGCTCCGCGACCTCTTCCGCGGAGCCGTCCCCGTCCAGCCGGAAGGCGGAGTGCAGCGCCCGTACCGCCTCGGTCTCCTTCGGCGTGGGGACCAGCACGGTGATGGAGATGGCGGAGGTGGAGACGCCCTGCACCTCCACCCCCGCGTCGAGCAACGAACGGTAGGCGCGGGCGTAGACGCCGGGGCGCCCTTCCATCCCGTTCCCCACCAGCGCGATGCGCGAGAGGCCGGTGTGCGCGGCCAGGCGGCCGCCGCCCACGGTCTCCAGCACCTCGCGCAGCACGCCCTCCGCGCGCACGACCGACTCCTCGGTCACGGTGAGGTGGAGCTGCATCCGGCCGTCGCCGTCGAAGCTCTCGTTCACCATGTCCACGCTCACGCCGGCGCTGGCCAGCGCCTCCAGCAGCACCGTCTGCGTGCGCATCCCCGGGGCCAGCCCCCGCAGGACGAGCTTCGCCTGTCCGCCCTTGAACGCCACCCCGGTCAGCACCAGGTCTTCCATCTTCCGCTTCCGTTTGGTGATGAGGGTGCCGCGGGGCGCGGCGCCCGGCTCGTCGTCCACGAAGCTGGAGAGCACGCGGATGTCCACGTCGAAGCGGTCGCCGATGTCCACCGCGCGGCCATGCATGACCTGCGCCCCGCTGGCCGCCATCTCCAGCATCTCCGCGTGCGTCATCTCGCGGATCACGCGCGCGCCGGGCACGCGCCGCGGGTCGGCCGTGTAGACCCCGTCGACGTCGGTGTAGATCTCGCACGCGTCGGCCTTCAGCGCCGCCGCCAGCGCCACCGCCGTGGTGTCGCTCCCGCCGCGCCCCAGGGTGGTGATCTCCTTCTCCGTCGACACACCCTGGAAGCCGGCCACGATGGCGATGCACCCCTCCTCCAGCGCCGCCTTCACCCGGTCGCCCTTCACCTCCCGGACACGGGCGGCGGTGTGCGAGGTGTCGGTGATGATGGCCGCCTGGCTCCCCGTGAAGGAGCGCGCCTCGAAGCCCTGCTCGCGGATGGCCATGGTGAGCAGCGCCGAGGCGATGCGCTCGCCGGCGGTGAGCAGCATGTCCATCTCGCGCGGGTGCTCGTCCTGCGGCCGTTCGCGCCCCGTGACGAGCCCGGCGAGCGTGGCCAGGTCGTCCGTCGTGTCTCCCATCGCCGAGACGACCACCACGAGCTCGTGCCCCTGTCGCCGCGCGTTCGCCACGCGCTTCGCCACCGCCCGGATCCGCTCCGGGCTGCCGACCGAGGTGCCGCCGTACTTCTGGACCAGACGCATAGGGGACAGGGGACAGGGGACAGCCGACGGGTCAGTCGCCGTGGGCATATCGCTTCACGGGCGCCGGCTCAGCGCCCTCTCCGGCTCGCTCAGGCTCGCCACCTCTCCCGTTCCGGGAAGGTTGAATCCTCAACCAGGTGCGCCACCCGTACCGGTCGCGCGAGGGCTGACTTCGCACGGCACTTCGCAGGCGGTGCCACCGCCGCGTCCGTCCCCCTCTCCCGGTACGGGAGAGGGAATTGCGCTCTAAGGCGCAGGGGAGAGGGCGCCACCGCCGCGGGCGCGCACCCGCACCCCGTCGCGCTCGCCCGTCCCTGTCCCCTGCCGTTCAGAACACCTGCAGCTGTCCGATGTACTTCGCCGGGTTCTGCTGGATGTCGGCGAGCAGGCGGCGGAGCGTGACGATGGCGCGCTGCGTCTCCTCGTAGAGCGCCGGGTCGGCCAGCAGGCGGCCCATGGTGCCGTTCCCCTCGTTGATCTTCTGCATCGCCGCGTTGAGCGTCGTCATCGCCTGCCGCGCCTGGGCGATGGTCGGCGGCAGCTCGGCCAGGCCCGGCTGGAGCCCCGCGATGGTGGTGTTCAGCGTGTTCGCCGTGCGCCCGAAGCTCGCGATGGTGGTGTCGGTGCGCGCCATCAGCCCGGGGACGCCGCTGGCGGCGCTGGAGAGCTGCGTGCTGAAGGCGTTCAGGTTGGCGCTCGCCTGCCGCGCGTTCGACAGGATCTGCTGCACGTCGCCCGAGTTGAAGTTGCGGCGCACGTCGCGGGCGGTGAGCGTGAACTCGTCGGTCGCCGTGCGGATGTTCGCGGTCGACTGGAGGACGTTGCGCCCCACGTCGCCGTAGAGGCGCGTCTGCTGGTCCATGAAGCCCTTGAGCTGGCCGCTGATGTCCTCCACGTTGCCCACGGTGCGGCGGATGTCGAGCGCCGTCTCCTCGGTGAACGCCAGGCCGATGCGGTCCGAGAGCACCTGCAGGTTGCCGGCGATGTCGGCCGCCACCGCGGTGAGCTGGGTGATGTCGGGCATGGCGGCGCCGGGGATCACGTTGCGCCCGGGCATCTGCATGAACTCCAGCGTCTGCCACGCCGCGCGCGACACGATCGCCGCCTGCCAGTCGCCGAAGAAGGACTCGGGCATCACCACCACCCCCGCGTCGCGCGGCAGGATCACCCGCTCGTCCACGTCCAGCGTCACCAGCACCCCGTCGCCGCGCGGCGCCAGGTCGATCTTGGTGACCTTCCCCACCTTCACGCCGCGGTACTTCACCGGGCTCCCCTCGGCCAGCACCCCCACCTCGCTGAACACCGCGGTCATCCTGCGCTGCTCCCTGCCGATCGAGGCCCCGCTCAGCCAGAGCGACCCCACCAGCGCCACGATGATGCCGGCCAGCACCACCATCCCCACCAGCGCCTCGTTCTTCATCTTCATGGGTTCCTCCTTTGCGGCCCGCCATCATCGGGAAGCGGGGTCTCGGCGTCGTGCGCCAGCTCCGCGCGCCCCTCGACGAAGCTGCGGACCACCTGGTTGTCGCTGGCGCGGATCTCCTCCGGCGTCCCCACCTGCACCACCCGCCCCTCGTACAGCATCGCGATGCGGTCGCTGACCGTGTACGCGCTCTTCATGTCGTGGGTGATCACCAGGCTGGTGACCCCCAGCTCCTCCTTCATCCGCATGATCAGCCGGTCGATCACCGTGGTGGTCACCGGGTCCAGCCCGCTGGTGGGCTCGTCGTAGAGCAGGTACTTGGGGCGGTACGCGACCGCCCGCGCCAGCCCCGCCCGCTTGCGCTGCCCGCCGGAGAGCTCCGCCGGGAAGCGGTTCTCGAACCCGGTGAGGTCCACCAGCCTGAGCGACTCGGCGGTGCGCTCCCGGATCTGCGCCTCGCTCAGCCCGCCCTTCTTCACCAGCCCCATGCGGATGTTCTCGGCCACCGTCATGGAGTCGAACAGCGCCGCGAACTGGAAGACGTAGCCGATGTCCAGGCGCAGCTTGTAGAGCTGGTCGCGAGCGAGCCTGGGCACCTCCAGCCCGTCCACGAACACCGTCCCCCGGTCGGGCTTCAGCAGCCCGTTGATGTGCTTCAGCGTGACCGACTTCCCCGCCCCCGAGAAGCCCACCAGCGACACCGTCTCCCCCTCCTCGACCTCCAGCGAGAGGCCGCGGAGGATCTTCTTGGGGCCGAAGGCCTTGTGGATGTCGCGGAGCTCGATGCTCACTATTTCAGGATGGTGGCGGCCCAGAAGGCGTCGAGAACCAGGATCAGCATCCCCGCGACCACCACGGCGCGGGTGGTCGAGATCCCCACGCCCTCGGCGCCGCCCCGGGTGTGGAACCCCTGGTAGCACCCGATCAGCGTGATCACCAGCCCGAACGAGAACCCCTTGATGACGGAATAGATCAGGTCGAAGTGCTTGTAGAAGAGCCGCGCCCCGCGGATGAAGGTCTGCGGGCTCATGTGCAGCAGCGCCATCGAGGTGACGAGCCCGAAGAACACCGCCACCACGTCGGCGAAGATCACGATGATCGGGAACATCAGGAACCCCGCGACCACCCGCGGCACCACCAGGTAGGCGATGGGGTCGTACGCCATGGTCTCCAGCGCGTCGATCTGCTCCGAGACGCGCATGGTGCCCAGCTCGGCCGCGATGTTGGCGCCGATGCGGCCGGAGAGGGCGAGCCCGGTGAGCACCGGCCCCAGCTCCAGCACCATCGTCTTCTCCACCAGCGTCCCCACGAAGTAGAGGGGGATGGCGCCGGTGAAGGTGTAGCTGGCCTGCAGCGCCAGCACGATCCCCGTGAACGAGGCCAGGAAGAGGGCGATGGGGAGCGAGTCGACCCCCAGCCGCCGCATCTGATGCACCAGCAGCGGGAGCCAGGTGCGCACGTTGCCGGTGGCGCGGAAACTGTCGCCGGTGAAGCGGCTGAAGGTCCCCAGCCCGCCGAACATGCGCAGCGTGGCCGCGCCCAGCGAGGTGAGGCTGCGGTTCAGGTCCATGCGGGTGAAGATAGGGGCCGCCGCCGCGGGCACGCCAGCGTGCACGCCCGGCAAGAGGCCGCAAAAAGGCCCGGACCCAGCGGGGCCCGGGTGTGGCCATGGTCGTCCGGGGCGGCGCTTCCGGGGCGGGCCGCGGAGACCGTCGAGACCCTCACGAACTCCCCCGAGACGTCATCCTGAGGCCGGTCCCGCTGCAAACGCGCCTGCGAAAAAACCTTGCAGGCCGAAGGATCTATGACCGCGGCGGCACGTGAGCCGGCGAAGCGCACCGAGGCCGGAACGCGAGGACCGAAAGCGCGTTTCCTCGGCTGAGTGCCTTCACCTGCGATCGATCCTTCGGCCTGCGAGGGATCGAGCATGCCGAAGTCGCGGTGTGGCCGGCCTCGGGGATGACGTCTGGGCGAGACGGTCCACAAACGTCTCAGCCGCCGCCCAGCTGCGCTCCCCAGGCCGAGGGAGCAAATCGAATGCCCGTGAAGAAGCGCCCGAACTCGCCGTACACGGCGCTCGCCTCGTCGAAGCGCATCTCCGTGACCAGCCGCTTGAAGTCCAGCGGGTCGCGGGCGAAGAGGGTCACCCCCCACTCCCAGTCGTCGAGCCCCACGCTCCCGGTGATCACCTGGAAGATGCGCCCGGCGTACCTGCGCCCGATCATCCCGTGGTCGCGCATCAGCCGGCTGCGCTCGCGCACGTCGAGCGCGTACCAGTTCTGCCCCACCGCGCGGCGCTTGGACATCGGGTAGAACGACACGTACCTCATCCCCTCCGGCACCTGGGGATAGAGCCGCGAGCGCACGTGCGCCGAGGCGGCCTCCGCGGCCGAGACCTCCTCGATCCGCCGCCGGAACTCCTCGCTCGCCGGGTCGAACTCCTTGGCCGCGTCGGCGGTGGCGTGGTAGAGCCCCGCCTCGGTGACGGAGAGGTACTCGAAGGTGAGGGTGAGCCAGCGGGCCGCGGGCGAGGTGGCGACCGCGCGCTGCACCCCGGCCAGCTCCTCCAGCGTGGGGCGGAAGTGGATGAACATCCAGTCCGCCCCGCCGGCGCCCACCAGCCGCACCGGCTCGCTCCACCCCTCGCCCGCGGAATTCGCCAGGGCGGCGAAGAGCGCCTCGGCGTCGGCGGCGAAGGCGAACCCCGCCTCGCGCACCGCGGCCCAGTCCATCGAGAACATCTGGTGGAGCGCGTACCACCCCTCCAGGGTGGCGGGCGCGAGCTGCGACGGCATGGCTCCCTCCCTCGGTTGATGGGTCGAAGATACGTGCCGCACCGGTTTTTACGCCACGTCCCGCGGAGGCGGACGGAGGGTGCGCGGAGGGGCCCCGGAGCCCGCGGCACCACTCCTGCGAGGGAAACAGATGGGCTGAGCGAGGCTCAGAGTTTCGGGATCGATTCGCCTAAGTGCTTGCGGGGTCGGGATTTTCGCGGTAAATTCCAAGTCCCCCGGCTTGCAAGCCGCTGGTAACCCGTTACCCCACAAAGGCATGACCGCAACCTCTCTCGGGCACCCGCTCATCATCCAGGGCGGGATGGGAGTCGGTGTATCCAACTGGGTGCTCGCGAAGGCGGTCTCGCTCCGCGGCCAGCTCGGCGTGGTCTCCGGGACCTGCATCGACGCCGTGCTGGTGCGGCGCCTCCAGGACGGCGACAACGGCGGCCACGTCCGCCGGGCGATGGCGCACTTCCCCCTCCCCGAGGTGGTGGAGGAGGTGCTGCAGAAGTACTTCAAGCCCGAGGGGCGCGCCGCGGGGGAGCCCTACAAGGCGATCCCGATGTACCGCCAGGTGGTGAGCAAGGTGCGCGACCAGCTCACCATGCTCGCCTCGTTCGTGGAGGTGTGGCTGGCGAAGGAGGGGCACGACGGGGTGGTGGGCGTGAACCTGCTCACCAAGGTGCAGATGCCCAACCTGGCCACCCTCTACGGCGCCATGCTGGCCCGGGTGGACTACGTGCTGATGGGCGCCGGCATCCCCAAGGAGATCCCCGGCGCGCTCGACCGCTTCGCGGCGCACGAGCCCGCCTCGCTCAAGCTCGACGTCGAGGGCCCCGCGCGCGACGAGCCCGACCTGATCACCTTCGACCCGCGCGTGCACTTCGCGGAGCGGCCGGAGTGGATCCGGCGCCCCTACTTCCTCCCCATCATCGCCTCGAACTCGCTGGCCACCATGCTGGTGCGCAAGGCGTCGGGGCGGGTGGACGGCTTCGTGATCGAGGCGCCCACCGCGGGCGGGCACAACGCGCCGCCGCGGGTGGCCGGCGTCTACAACGAGCGCGGCGAGCCGCAGTACGGCGAGCGCGACCTGGTGGACCTGGAGAAGATGAAGGAGCACGGGCTCCCCTTCTGGCTGGCCGGGAGCGCGGGGACGCCGGAGAAGCTGCAGGAGGCGCTGGACGCGGGCGCGGCCGGGGTGCAGGTGGGCACCCTCTTCGCCTACTCCGCCGAGAGCGGGATCGCGCCGGCGCTCAAGCGCGACGTGATCCGGCAGGCGCAGGAAGACGCCATCGACGTGCTCACCGACGGGCGCGCCTCGCCCACGGGCTTCCCCTTCAAGGTGGTGCAGCTCGAGGGAACGGTGTCGCAGCTCCCGGTCTACCAGCGGCGCGAGCGCGTCTGCGACCTGGGGTACCTGCGGCAGGCGTACCGCCGCGAGGACGGGCGCATCGACTACCGGTGCGCGGCCGAGCCGGTGGAGACGTACGTGAAGAAGGGTGGCAGCCGCGAGGACACCGCCGGGCGCAAGTGCCTGTGCAACGCGCTCTTCGCCACCATCGGCCACGCGCAGGTGCGCGACGGCGGGGTGGAGGAGATGCCGCTGATCACCAGCGGCGACGAGCTGAAGAACATCCGCCGCTTCATCGGCAGCGACCGCGCCGGCTACAGCGCGGGCGAGGTGATCGACTGGCTGCTCTCGGGGCTGGAGCGGCTCTGCGGCGGCTCGCGGCACGCCACCACGCCGGCCGCGGCGAGCGTCGCCACGCGGTGAGCTCGGCCGCTCCCGAACCCAAAGGCTCCGCGCGCGACGCGGAGCCTTCTTTTTTCTCTCACAGAGGTCACAGAGGTCACGGAGCCGTTCTCTGTGTCCTCTGTGCCCTCTGTGAGAGCCAAAACTGAGCATGAGCGTGCGTCAGATCGTTCGCAACGCGGTGCTGGGGGTGCGGCGGCGGCTGGCGCTGCGCCGCGTCGTGCACGTCACGTCCTCCGACGAAGGCGTGCGGCGCATCGTGCGCGCGATCGAGCAGGCGCTGCGGGGCGAGCTGGACCCGGAGGAGCAGTCGTGGATCCGCCGCATCGGCGAGCTCCGGCGGCGGCTGCGCGCGTCGCGCGAACTCGTCACTCCCCCGGACGCGGACCCGGCGCTCGCACACACCGTCGGCCAGCGCTACCTGTCGAGCAAGTCGCACCTGGGAGCGCTGCTGCTCTTCCACCTCGTCCGCGAGTTCCGGCCGTCGCGCTGCCTGGAACTGGGGACCAACCTCGGGGTTTCCGCGGCGTACCAGGCGGCGGCGCTCGCCTTGGACGGCGGCGGCGAGCTGCACACCATCGAGGGCACCGGCGCGCTGGTCGACCTCGCCCGCCGCCATCTCGCCTCCCTCGGCCTGGTGGCGGAGGTGCACGAGGGGCGGTTCTCCGACGTGCTCCCCGGCCTCCTCGCCCGCGCCGCGCCGCTCGACTACGTGTTCATCGACGGGCACCACGACGGGCCGGCGACCGTCGGCTACTTCGCCCGGATCCACCCCGCCCTGAGCCCCGGCGCGCTGGTCGTGTTCGACGACATCGCCTGGTCCGCCGGGATGGCGGAGGCGTGGCGGACGATCCAGGCCGATCCGCGCGTCCGCGTGGCCATGGGGCTCGGCACCATGGGCGTCTGCCTCGTCGGCGGCGCGGGCGAGCGCATCCGCATCGACCTGCCGATCCCCGGCTGAACCCTCTCTCTCTGCGGCTCCGCGTCTCTGCGTGAGACGCGTTTCCCATGGCCCCCGCACGCCTTGCGGGTGTATCATCGTGTCGCCGTGTGGCGTGCCGTCTCCCCTCGAATCCATCCACCGATCGTAATGCAAGGCCAGTCGCTGGGACTGTTCGTGGCGTTCAGCGCGGGGCTGCTCAGCTTCCTCTCGCCGTGCGTGCTGCCGCTGGTGCCGAGCTACGCCACGTTCATCACCGGGATGAGCCTGGACGAGCTGCAGACCGCGGACAGGAAGGCCACGCGCCGCCTGGTGCTGGCCCACGGGCTCCTGTTCGTGCTCGGCTTCACGGCGGTGTTCCTGGCGCTCGGCGCGTCGGCCACCTTCATCGGCGCGCTGCTGCGCTACGCCAGCCGCTGGGTGCAGGCGGCGGGCGGAGTGCTGCTGATCCTCTTCGGGCTCTACCTGGTGGGCCTGCTGCGCCTTCCCGGCGCGGGGCGCGAGTGGCGGATGCACCTGGCGGAGAAGCCGGTGGGGTACCTCGGCACCTTCCTGGTGGGCGTCACCTTCGGCGCGGGGTGGACGCCGTGCATCGGGCCGGTGCTGGGCGGGATCCTGACGATGGCGGCCGCGCGCGGGAGCATGGCCGAGGGGGTGGGGCTGCTGGCGGTCTACTCCGCCGGGCTGGCGATCCCCTTCCTCGCGTGCACGGTGCTGATCGACTGGTTCCTGGCCAGCTTCCGGCGCTTCCGTCCCATGCTGCCGTGGATCAACCGCATCAGCGGCGCGCTCCTGCTCGTGGTGGGCGTGCTGATGCTGACCGGCTCCTTCACCACCCTCTCCGCCGTGATGGCGAAATGGACGCCCGCGTGGCTCACCGCGCGGCTGTGATACCGATCCGGAAAGAGATTCGTCTCACGCAGAGACGCAGAGGCGCAGAGAGAACCACTCTCCGGTGACTCTGCGCCTCTGCGTGAGACGCTTTTGTCAGGGCTTGATTCACCACGTGAATTCACGATTCGTTGGTGAACGAAACTCTGGACTGCGGTATGGGACGCCCCGGATGACGGGCGGTTGACGGTGGCATGGCAGCGTTGTGGCGTCACCATCGCCGTCCAGCCACCGCCGAACCGGTCCCGCACGATGAGAAGTCGATTCGCCCTTCCCTTCGCCATCGCGATCCTGCTTTCCCTCGCCGCCTGCTCCGGGTGGGTGGCACAGCCGCTCCCCCGGGGTCCGCAGCCGACGCGCATCGCCGGCAAGGCGGTGCGGGTGACCCGGGTGGGAGGCGAGGTGCTGAACCTGGCCACCGCCGAGGTCCGCGGCGACACCCTGTACGGCATGCGCGTGTCTCCCGCCGGCGACCCGTTCGTCGCGGTCCCGCTCTCGGAGGTGACACGCCTCGAAGCGGAGCAGACCAGCAGCAGCGTCCCGATACTCCTCGGGATCATCGCCGCCGTGGCCGTGGTGTGGGCGGCGCTGGCGCCGTTCATCTATTCCGCGACGTGAGCCGTGAAGATGAGATTTCGATCCGCTTTGCCACTCGCCGCCGCGATCCTGCTTTCCCTCGCCGCCTGCTCCGAGTGGGCGGTGCGGCCGCTCCCCCCGGGACCGCAGCCGACGCGCATCGCCGGGAAGATGGTGCGGGTGACCCGCATCGGAGGCGAGGTGCTGAACCTGTCGACCGCCGAAGTCCGCGGCGACAGCCTGTATGGCATCCGCGTGTATTCCGTCGGCACCCCGTTCGTTACGCTGCCACTCTCGGAGGTGACGCGACTCGAGGTCGAGCAGACCAATACCACCATTCCGGGGCTGGTGGGAGGCGCCGCCGTGGTGGTCTTCCTGCGATGGATGTTCCTGTCGGACTAGGTCTCACACGGAGGCACAGAGGAACGGAGAACCGCCATGGACGCTCGCCCGCGACGCCTCCTCCCGCTGGCCCTCGCGCTCGTGCTGGGGGCATGCACCACGTGGGGGCGCCAGCCGCTGCCGCGGCCGGGGGAGGATCGTTTCCTCGCGGGACCGGTACACGTGACCCGCGCCGACGGCTCCACGGTGCTGCTCGACAACGTCACCCTCACCGCAGACAGCGTGGTGGGGCGCGAGCGTACCGCGGCACACGCGCGCGTCGCCATCGCCACGGGCGACGTGCGGCGGGTGGAGGCACAGCGCGAGGACCCGCTCGGCACGGCGGCGACGGTGCTGGTGGCGGTGGCCGCCGCATTCGCCGCGTTCGCCGCGATCGCCATCGGCACCCTCGGCACGGGGAGCTGAAACGCCCGTCCGCGTGGTATCTTCCCGGCCCGGTGGCGGCGGGCTCTCCGCATCCTTCCGATCCTCGCCCATCACTCCATCTGTCCGATGCGCGCTTTCTCGCGACGTCTCCTCCCCGTGGTGCTGGCGCTGGCGCTCGGGGCGTGCACCGCGTGGGCGCGCCAGCCGACGCCGCGGCCGGGGCAGGACTCGCTCGCCGGGCCGGTGCGCGTGTTCCGCGTGGACAGCTCCGCCCTCCGGCTCTACCACGTCACGATCACGGCGGACAGCGTGGTGGGATGGGAGCGCGCCGGGGTGCGCCGCGCCATCGACATCGCCGAGGTGACGCGGGTGGAGGCGCGGCGCGCGGACCCGGTGGGGACCGTGATGCTGGTCTTCGTGCCGGTGCTCACCGCGGTGGTGCTGTGGGCGTCGTACAAGGCCGGGGCGATCGGCACGAAGTATTGACAGCGTTTCACGCAGAGAGGGACCCGGTGGTTCTCTCCGTGCCTCTGCGTCTCTGCGTGAAACGATCATTGTCGCGGGGTGCGGTGTAACATGTTCCGGTGCTTGACTTAGCTTGCGCGGCCGGGGGGTGCGGGCCAGATTCGGGCCTCGCGAACCGCCCGGCCGCGCACCCGTTCACCGCGATCCGAGTCCGGATGTCGAAGCCCATCCGCATCCTGCTGGTCGACGACCACGCCATGCTCCGCGCGGGGCTGCGCGCGCTGCTGGAGGCGGAGCCCGACTTCCTGGTGGTGGGCGAGGCGGGGACGGGGGAGGAGGGGGTGATGAAGGCGCGCCAGCTCGCCCCCGACGTGGTGGTGATGGACCTGAGCATGCCGGGCGCGGGCGGGCTGCAGGCGGTGCGCGAGATCACGGCGCTGGAGCGGGGGATCCGCACGCTGGTGCTCACCATGCACGGCGAGGAGGAGCACCTGCTCCCGGTGCTGGAGGCGGGCGGGAGCGGCTACGTGAGCAAGCGCAGCGCCGACGACGAGCTGGCCGAGGCGATCCGCACCGTGGCGGCCGGCGAGGTGTTCCTCTACCCCAGCGGCGCCAAGCTCCTGCTGCGCGGCCTCAAGCAGAAGGCCGAGCCGGGCGCGCCGGACCCGCTGGAGAAGCTCACCGACCGCGAGCGCGAGGTGCTGGGCTACACCGTGGAGGGGTACAGCTCCACCGAGATCGGGAAGAAGCTGTTCATCAGTCCCAAGACGGTGGACACCTACCGCGCCCGGATCATGGAGAAGCTGAACCTGCACCACCGCAGCGAGCTGGTGCGGTTCGCGCTGAAGACCGGGCTGCTGAAGGCCGAGTAACGGCAGGGGACCAGGGAACAGGGGACAGCCAGCAGGAATCGCTTTTGCCGGCTGTCCCCTGTAACCTGTCCCCTCCGAACCCGAGATAGACGAGACGAGCGAGATGAGTCGCAGAGTCGTGGTCACCGGCGTGGGGATGGTCACGCCGCTGGGGAGCAACGCCGAAGAGACCTGGCGCGGCCTGCTGGCCGGGAGGTCGGGGACGGGGCCGCTCACCCGCTTCACGCTGGAGGGGCTGGCCCCCGAGCTGTGCATCGCCGCCGAGGTCAAGGACTTCGACCCCGGCGAGGTGATCGACCGGCGCGATCGGAAGCGGATGGACACCTTCATCCAGTACGCCCTGGTGGCCGCCGACGAGGCGATGCGCAGCGCCGGCCTGGGCGGGCTGGGGCCGGTGCCGGACCCGGACAACACGGGCACCATCATCGGCAGCGGGATGGGCGGGCTGGCCAACATCATGGAGACGCGCGACCTGATGGAGGCCAAGGGGCCGGGACGTGTGTCGCCCTTCTTCATCCCCGCGAGCATCATCAACCTGGCCCCGGGGCAGGTGGCGATGCGCACCGGGGCGATGGGGCCCAGCTACTCGCCGGTGTCGGCGTGCGCGAGCAGCAACCACTCCATCGGCGAGGCCTTCCACGCCATCCAGCGCGGCGACGCCGACATGATGCTCACCGGGGGCACCGAGGCGTGCATCACCGCCATCTCCTTCGCCGGTTTCGCGGCGGCGCGGGCGCTGGCGAGCGCCGACGGCGACCCGGCCACCGCGTCGAAGCCCTTCGACCGCAACCGCACCGGCTTCGTGCACGCCGAGGGTGGCGCGATCCTGGTACTGGAGGAGCTGGAATCGGCGAAGCGGCGGGGCGCGCCGATCCTGGCGGAGGTGGCGGGGTTCGGGATGAGCGCCGACGCCTTCCACATCACCGCGCCGCCGGAGAACGGCGAGGGGGCCGTGCGCGCGATGCAGCGGGCGCTGAAGAGCGCCGGCATCGCGCCGGAGGAGGTGGACTACGTGAACGCCCACGGCACCGCCACCCCCGTGGGCGACACGGCGGAGACGCGCGCAATCCGCACCGTGTTCGGCGGCCACGCGGACAGGCTGGCCGTCAGCAGCACCAAGTCGATGCTGGGGCACGCGCTGGGCGGGAGCGCGTCGATCGAGGCGGGGGCGTGCGTGTTCGCGATCCGGGACGGGATGATCCCACCGACCATCAACCTGCACGACCCCGATCCCGAGTGCGACCTGGACTACGTGCCGAACACGGCGCGCAAGGCCGACCTGGACGTGGTGATCTCCAACTCGTTCGGGTTCGGGGGGGCGAACACCACGCTCGTCCTCAAGCGCTACGAGGGCTGAAAGTCAGCTTCGTCTCACGGTAGAGTAGGAACCAGGGTCTCCCCTGGTCCCCCTCCTCGAACCGGACGTGCGGATTTCCCGCATCCGGCTCATCCCGACAGGTTCACCGGTCGGCTATCGCAGAGTTGCGCGGGACCTACAGCAGCCTCAG
>JBJMPM010000371.1:0-7754 GCA_045803205.1 Longimicrobiaceae bacterium | reverse complement strand
CCCAGGTCCAGGTCTTCGAAGGCGAAGCCCGCGCCCTGCCCCGGCTGCCCCGGGGTGCCGGGGCGCGCGCCGCCGGGACGGAACCCGCCCAGCCCGCCGAACGCGCCCAGCTTGCGCATCTGGTCGTACTGCTTGCGCTTGTCGTCGTCGCTCAGCACCGCGTACGCCTCCGACACCTCCTTGAACTTCTCGGCGGCCGTGGGGTCGCTGGCGTTCGCGTCGGGGTGGTACTGCTTGGCGAGCTTGCGGTACGCCTTCTTGATCTCGTCGGGCCTGGCGTTCTCCGCCACGCCCAGCACGCGATAGAAGTCCTTCGTCTGCGTCGGCATGATTTCGTGGATCGATCGTCAGGGCACGCGCCGCGCGGGGGCGCCGGCCATCAGCCGTGCTTCTTCACCACCACCTGCGCGGGGCGCAGCAGCACGCCCTTGAAGCGGTAGCCCTTGCGGTACACCTGGGCCACGGTGTCGTCCTCCTCCTCGCTCTGCGCGGGCGCGGTGGTCAGCGCCTCGTGCTGCGTGGGGTCGAACGCCTTCCCCGCGGCGTCGATCTCCTCCAGCCCCGCGGCCTCCAGGGCGCGCAGGAACTTCTTCTCCACCATCTCGGCGCCCTCGTGCAGCGCGGTGGACGCCGTGGTCGCCGGGTCGAAGTCGGCGATGCGCTGCAGGTCGTCGAGCGGCTCCAGCAGGCGCTCGGCGAGCTGCGCCTGGGCGCGCACCCAGCTCTCGGTGCGCTCGCGCTCCACCCGCTTGCGGTAGTTCTCGAACTCCGCCGCCAGCCGCAGGAGGCGGTCGCGCGTCGCCTGCAGCTCCGCCGCGGCGTCGCTCCCGCCCTCCCCCCCGTCTCCGCCCTCGGCCTGCGGCGGCGACTCGGCCTGGGGCTGCGCCTGCGGGGCGCCGCCGCCGCCCTGGCCGTCCGCGCCGCCGGCGGGTCCGTCCGCCTGCCCGTTGGCCTGTCCATCGGCGCCGGCGGCGGAGGCCTGCTGCTCCTCGTCCGCGGTGGTCGCGCCCGCGCCGGGGTGGTGCCTGTCGTGACGCTTGTGATCGCGCATGGTTCTCTGTCGAATCCGAATGCCGTGAAGGACCGCCCGCCGGAGGTGGGCCGGCCCTGGAAGGTAGCCGCTTCGTTCAAGCCGCACACCGGTTTAGCAAGCGCGGTGCCGCCTTCCGGTGCCTGAATGGCAGGAAACGGCGGGTGCGGGAGTGCGGAAGTGCGAAAGTGCGGCAGGCGTACTCCGCCATCCTTCGCGATCCGCGGCTCGGCGCCCTCTCCGGCTCGCTTAGGCTCGCCACCTCTCCCGTTCCGGGAGAGGTTGAAGACCCGCCGCCTGCGCACGTCCGAACCGGCCTCACGAGGTCTGTCTCGCGACTTCGACTGCAGGCCCCGCCTCCGCCGCGTCCACCCCCCTCTCCCGGTACGGGAGAGGGAATTGCGCTCTCAGGCGCAGGGGAGAGGGCGCCGCGGCCGGGGGACGCGCGCCGAGCCTTCCCTACCCGATCCGCGCCTCCACCCAGTCGACCAGGTCCCCCACCGGGCGCGCGCGCTCCACCTCGTTCAGCGACTCGTGCCGGAAGCCGGGGTAGCGGCGGATGGTCACGTCGCCGGGGAGGCTCTCCGCCAGCCGCAGCGTCTCTTCCTCCCGCACGATCGTGTCCGCGCCGGGGACCAGGAAGAGGAGGGGGAGCGCGAGGCGGTCCTTCTCCGCCACCGCGTCGCCCATCGCCCGCACCATCTCCGTGTACAGCCGCGGGGTGATGCGGGCGTGCACCAGCGGGTCCTCGCGGTACGAGCGCACGTAGGCGGGGTCGCCCGAGAGCTCGGCGGGGTCGATCTCGTTGCCGATCGGGAGCCGGGGGAGGAGCTTCGAGAGCACCCCCGAGAGCGCCACCTTCCAGCGCGCCGCCTCCCTGGCGATCCCCAGCAGCGGCGCGGAGAGGACGGCCCCGCGCACGCCTTCGCCGCGGTGCGCCTCCAGCCAGCGCAGCGCGATCAGCCCGCCCAGCGAGTGGCCCAGGAGGAAGACGGGGCGCCCGGCGGGGATCTGCTCCGCGACGTGCCGGCGGAAGGCCTCGAAGTCGTCCACGTACTGCGAGAAGCGCTGGACGTACGCCCGCGCGCCGCCGGAGCGGCCGTGGCCGCGGTGGTCGAGCGCGTGCACCTCGATGCCGCGGGGGGCCAGGTCGCGCGCCAGCGCCGCGTAGCGCCCGGCGTGCTCGCCCAGGCCGTGGCTGAGCAGGAGCGCGGCGCGGGGGCGCTCCGCGGGCCAGCGCAGGGCGTGCAGGCGCACCCCGTCGGCGGTGCGCAGCGTGGACGAGGCGGCGGGCGGGGGAAGGAGTCCGTCGCTCACGGCGCGGTCAGGGGGCCGCCTTCCGCTCCATGCCGAGCCGGCGGAACGACTGCAGGTAGATGACGAGCGACACCACCGTGAGCGCCACCGCCACCGCCAGGGCGACGATGGCGAAGAGCCGGTGGAAGGGGATCCAGAAGCCGCGCAGGAAGCGCGAGTCCCAGCCGTGCCGGTGGATGGCGGAGAAGAGCGCGTACCAGAGGATCACCGAGCCGCTGGCGACGTTCTGGATCACCGCCTTCAGCTTCCCCGCCTTCCCCGCGGCCAGCACCACCCCGCGCCTGGCCGCGTAGCCGCGGAAGACGGTGATGAAGAGCTCGCGCCCGAAGATGATGGCCAGGATCCACCAGGGGAGGACCTCCCCGAACCAGGGGAAGGGCGTCTGCGGCTCGCCGCCGTGGGAGAGCCAGTAGAAGGGGACGAAGGTGGCCACCAGCAGGAGCTTGTCGGCCAGCGGGTCGGCCAGCTTGCCGAAGTCGGTGATCAGGTTGCGGCTGCGCGCCAGCTTGCCGTCCACCAGGTCCGAGAGCGCCGCCACCAGGAACACCACGAACGCCGCCACCCGGATCCCGACGCCGTCGACCAGGAGCATGGGCGCCAGCAGCACCGCCAGGGCGATGCGCCCGAGGGTGATGGCGTTGGGAAGGTTGAGCCAGGGCGTGGGCACGCGGGCCGTTTCTCTAGCTGAGGGACTTGATCACCTGCTTGCTCACCGCCTTCAGCGTGTCGAACACCCCGATCCCGCGCGTGGCCACCGCCTCGAAGTGGGGAACGCGGTTGGGGTTGAGCTGCGCCTCCAGCTCCTGCAGGCTGGAGGTGTTGGGAAGGTCGCGCTTGTTGTACTGCACGATGAAGGGGATCTCGCGCAGGTCCAGCCCGTACTCGGCCAGGTTCTCGTAGAGGTTGTGCATGCTCTCGATGTTGGCGTCGAGGCGCTCCACCTGGCTGTCGGCCACGAACACCACCCCGTCGACCCCCTTCAGGATGAGCTTGCGGCTGGCGTTGTAGTACACCTGCCCCGGCACGGTGTAGAGGTGGAAGCGCGTCTTGAAGCCGCGGATCGCCCCCAGGTCCACCGGCAGGAAGTCGAAGAAGAGGGTGCGCTCGGTCTCGGTGGCCAGCGAGATCAGCTTGCCGCGGGTGTTGGGCGACACCTTCTCGTACACGTACTCGAGGTTGGTGGTCTTGCCGCAGAGGCCGGGGCCGTAATAGACGATCTTGCAGTTGATCTCGCGCGAGGCGTAGTTGATCATCGACATGGTTTACGCCCCTCCTACAGGTCGCCGAAGAGGCGGTCGATCTCGTCCTCCGCCTCGTCGACGAAGCCGGCCTCCACCACGCGCGCGGCCCGCGGCGCCGTGGCCGACCGGTCGAACATCTCGCGGAAGATCTCCGCGAGCTCGCGCACCACTCCCTTCACCTTGATGCGGATCATCCCCAGCGTCGTGCGGTTGTCGAAGAGCACCACCAGGATCACCCGGCGGGCCACGTCGGCCAGGTACATGCTCTCCTTCTCCCCCTGGTGGAAGAGGGAGGAGAACTCGTTCTCGCCGATCATGCTGGCGAGCTGGTCGTTGGCGGAAAAGTCGGCGGCGGCGAGCGACGAGAAGGCGGTGGTGTCGAACTGCGGCTTCTCGCCGGCGCTGGTCACGAGCTGCCCGGTGCGGTCCACCAGCAGGGCGCAGCGCGCGTTGGAGTCGTAGAGGAACGACTGGAGCAGCCGGTCGATGCGCTGGAAGTCGCGCTCCTCGAAGCTCCAGCTGCTGGCGCCGCCTGCCATCAGGCGACCTCCTCGCGGGTGGCGAGCGCCGCCTCCAGCCGCGCCAGCACCGCCGCGGCGCGCTTGCGCAGCAGCGGGCGCGGCTCCCAGGCCAGGAAGTCGCGCAGCAGCAGCACGGTGTCGACGCTGGCGGTCACGCTCCCCAGGTACTCGAGCGCGGCCAGGCGGCGCAGCGGGTGCGGGCTGAACAGGTCGCGCTTGCTGCGGCTGATCTGGTCGCGCACCAGCAGCACCCCCAGCGCGGCCACGCCGGCCACGGCCAGCAGCGTGAACGCCGTGGTTCGCAGGATTCGTCTGTTTTCCATGGCCCCGGTGGACGGCGGCTTTCGTGCGGTGCGTGAGGCGGTGACAAACTAACGGCCGAACGGCAAAAAACAAATTCTCTCACAGAGGCCACAGAGGTCACAGAGGAGCCCCCTGTGACCTCTGTGACCTCTGTGAGAGCCTGCCGTTGCCGTTCTACAGCTCGCGCCGGTTGGAGATGGCCTCGGCGATGGTCACGCCGTCGGCGTACTCCAGGTCGCCGCCCACGGGAAGGCCGCGCGCGATGCGGGTCACGCGCACGCCGAGCGGGCCCAGCAGCCTGCCGAGGTACGCCGCGGTGGCCTCGCCCTCCACGCTGGGGTTGGTGGCGAGCACCACCTCCTTCACCTCGCCGCCGCCGGCGCGGCGCACCAGCGGCTCCACGTTCAGCTCGCTCGGCCCGATCCCGTCGAGCGGCGAGAGGCGGCCGCCGAGCACGTGGTACATCCCCCGGTACTCGCCGGTGCGCTCGATGGCCATGATGTCGCTGGCCTCCTCCACCACGCACACCAGCGCCGCGTCGCGCCGCGGGTTGGCGCAGATGGGGCAGGGGCTGGCCTCGGTGAGGTTGCCGCACACGTCGCAGGGGCGCACGCGCTCGCGCATGGACACGATGGCGCGCGCCAGCCGGCGGGCGTCGTCCTGCGGCGCCTTGAGCAGGTGGAAGGCGAGCCGGAGCGCCGTCTTCCGGCCGATGCCGGGGAGGCGCGCCAGCTCGTCGCTCAGGTCGTCGATGGCGCCCACGCGGCCGCTTAGAACTCGGGGAGCGAGAAGGGGAAGCTGAAGCCGCCCGAGAACTTCTTCATCTCGTCGTCGTACACCTGCTGGGCGCGGTTCTGCGCCTCGGCCACGGCGGCCAGCACCAGGTCCTCCAGCATCTCCACGTCGCCGCCGCCGGCCACGGTGGGGTCGATCTTGATCGAGCGGATCTTGCCGGTGCCGTCGGCGATCACGGTGGCGGTCACCATCCCGCCGCCGCTGGAGCAGGTCACGGTCTTCTGGGCGAGCTCGGTCTTGAGCTGCGAGAGGCGGCTCTGGATCTGCAGGAGCTGCTGGAAGTTCGGGTTGTTCATCGTTCCAGTCCGCGGCCCGCGCGGGGCGGCCGCTCGAAAGGGGTTCGGATGCACGGACACCCGCGACGCGCCCAGGGCGCGCGCGGGGAGCGGTCGTTCGTTCAGTCGACGAGCTCCAGGTCCCACGCTTGTACCGCCGCCGACAGGACCGGTTCCCCTTCCATCATGCGGGCCAGCCGGTCCTTCTTCGCGCTCTCGGCGGTGATGCGGCCCTGGCGCGGGTCCACGGCCGCGGCGGCGCCGGTCGCCACCTCCAGCGTCACCGGCCCGCCCAGCCGCCGCGCCAGCGCGTCCTCGATCCCGCGGCGCGCCGCCAGTGAGGAGAGCTTCTCCAGCGCCGGGTGCGCGGGCGGCAGGGCGAGCCGCACGGTGCGGCCCTCCGCGGAGAGCTGCGCGCCGCGCAGGAGCCCGCCCATCCCCGGCGGCAGCCCCTCGCCCTCCTGCAGGATCCCCGTCCACGCCCGCCGCAGCCTGGCGCCGTCGATCGGCCCCGCGTCGCCGCCGGCATCGCCGGAGGGCGCGGGCGACGGGACCTGCGCGCGCGCCACCTCCGTCGTCGGCGCAGCCGCGGATGCCACCGGCGCCGGGTCCCGATCGACGTACCCCGTCTCGTTCGGCAGGACGAGCGGCGGGAGGTCGTACTCGTCCCAGGATTCATCCCCCGACGACGCCGTTCCCATGGCCGGAGCCGGCTCCGCGGCCGGGGGACGAGCCTCGGCGGCGGGCGCGGGCGGCGCCGGCTCGATCGTCGGCGGAGGCGCGGATGCCTCGACGTGGGGCGCGGCCTCCGTGACCTCTGTGGCCTCTGTGAGAGACCGCAGTCCAGGGGCGATCGAGCTCGCAACGGGCTCGGGGCGCGCCGCGGGGCCATCTACCGACGACGCAGGTGATGCCGGAGGAGCCGCGGCGGCCGGCGCGGGCGCGGGAGACGGAGCCGCGGACGCCGCGGGGCGCTCAAAGGGACGGGCAGCAGGGGTGTCGGGAGATGGACGAGGGGCGCCGCCGCGGGAGCCGCCGTCGCCTCCACCGCCGCCGTTCCCGCCGGAGCCGCCGCGCCCGCCGAGGGCGGCCATCACGTCCTCGATGCTGACGGTGCTCTCCAGGTAGGCGAAGCGCAGCAGCAGGAGCTCGATCAGGATCCGCTGCTCGCCGCTCTTGCGGAAGCGCCCGTCGGCGTCGAGCTCGGCGACCTGGGCCAGCATGCGCAGCAGGTCGCCCGGCGCGAAGCGCTCCGCCATCTCCGCCGTCGCCGCGCGCAGGTGCGAAGGCACGCTCTCGGGATCGCCCCCGCCCAGCCGCACGATCAGCAGCGCGCGGATGAAGTCCGCCAGCCCGCGGTAGAACTCGGTGAGGTCGTACCCCTCGTCCAGCATCCGCCCCACGAAGCGGAAGACATCGGCCTGGCGGCGCCCGGCGAGGATGCCGAAGAGCTCCAGGTACACCTCGGTGCCCACCAGCCCCAGGATGCGCCGCACGTCGTCGGGGGTGGGCGTGCCCTCGGTGAACGAGAGCACCTGGTCGAGGAGCGAGAGCCCGTCGCGCATCCCGCCGTCGGCCTTCTGGGCGATGGGGAGGAGCACGTCGTCGCCCGCCTCCAGCCCCTCGGCGCCCATGACGGTGCGCAGCCGCGCCACCAGGTCGGGGGTGCTGATGCGGTGGAAGTCGAAGCGCTGGCAGCGCGAGAGGATGGGCGGCGCGGCCTGCTGGATCTTCTGCGGCTCGGTGGTGGCAAAGACGAAGATCACGCGCGGGGGCGGCTCCTCCAGGATCTTGAGGAGCGCGTTCCACGCCTCGCGCGTGAGCATGTGCGCTTCGTCGACGATGTAGACCTTGTACTGCTCGTCGCCCGACGGCGCGTACATCGCCCGCTCGCGCAACTCACGCGCGTCGTCCACGCCCCGATTCGACGCGGCGTCGATCTCGACGACGTCGAGGCTCGCCGACCCACTCCAGATGCGACGACAGGACGCGCACTCGCCGCAGGGTTCACCTTCGAGCGCCGGATCGCCGCGACGCTCGCAGTTGAGCGCCATCGCGAGCACACGCGCCAACGTTGTCTTGCCGACGCCCCGCGGCCCACAGAGCAGATAGCCGTGCGCCACACGACCACGCGCGATCGCACCCTTCAGCGTCGTCGACACGTGCGATTGCACGGCCACGTCGGCGAAGCGCTTGGGGCGATATTTTCTGGCGAGCGCGAGAGACATTGATGGGAACTTACGGCGTGGGGCCGAGAAACGGAGGTGCCGAG
>JBJMPM010000355.1:0-3671 GCA_045803205.1 Longimicrobiaceae bacterium | reverse complement strand
TCGCGCGGAAACGCGAGGAACCGGGAGAACCGCCGTGCCGTTCTCCCGGTTCCTCCGTGTCCCCGCGTTGAGATCGGCTCAGTGGTGCCCGCCGCCTCCGGAGAACATCGCGTTGCACTTGTTCACGCCGTCGGGATCGTTGGGGTCGTAGACGCAGACGTTGTGCATCATCCCCTCGTCCTCGTGCTGCAGCACGTGGCAGTGGAAGACGAAGGGACCCGCGGCGATCGGCTCGAAGGTGAAGCGCACGACCACCGTATCGCCGACCACGGTCTTCCCGTCCGCGGCAAGGTGGACGCCGACCGGGACGTTGTCGCGCAGGAGCGAGTCGCTGACCGTGACCCCGTTCAGCCGGACGATGGTGAAGTCGGTCTGGTGGATGTGGAAGGTGTGCAGCGACCGGGTCCGGTTGATGAGCGTCCACTCCTGCACGCGCCGCCAGGGAACCGCCACCGGAAGGTCGGTCGGCTTGTAGACGACGCTGTCGATTCCCGCGTCGTTCCCCACGAAGTCGAAGTGGAAGGTGCGCGTCTGCACGTCGCGCGCGCCACGCAGGAAGCGGAGGGTGTCGATCACCGACGCGTCCACCCCCGCCAACCGCCGCACCGCGCGCGGCGGACGCGCGAACCCCTCGCCGACCAGGTAGCCGAGCGTGGTCGCAGTCGTGTCGCGGAGCACGCCGGGGAGGAAGGGCGCCGAGTACAGCCGCACCCGGGTGCCGCGCGGCGGGCCGGTGACGATCACCTCGGCGCGCGAGCCGGGCGGGATGTAGAGCGAGTCGACCATCGTGGTGTCGGCCGTGGGGTTGCCGTCCATCCCCAGCAGCGTCCACTGCATCCCCTCGAGCTTCAGGTTGACGAAGGTGTTCGAGCCGAAGTTGCCGATGTGCCAGAGCTCCTGCTCGCCGGGCGGCACCGAGAGCTTCGCGCAGGTGCTGCCGTTGATGTTCAGCACCGTCGGGTTGGAGAAGCTGAACGACATGTCGCGGATCAGCAGCACGCGCTCGCGCACCCCCAGGTACTGCGGGAAGCGGTCGAGGATGCTCCCCACCAGCAGCGCGCCGCTCAGCCCGCCCGCCACCTGCGAGGTGGAGATGCCGTGCGGGTGCGGATGGTACCAGAACATCCCCTGCGTGTGGTAGGGCGGCACGGGGAAGTCGTAGCGCCGCCGGGGCGCGTCGCGGTCGATGTGCACGTGGGTCACGTTGTCGCCGCCGTCGGGGCGCGGCGTGACCACCAGCCCGTGGTAGTGCAGGTTCGTCCAGGCGGAGACCGAGGCCGGCTGCCGCGGAGTTTCCCGCATCCGGTTCAGCACCGACAGGGTCACCGACTGCCCCGGCTGCATCCTGAGCGTGGGCCCCAGGAAGTTTCCGTTGTAGACGTTCGTGGTGTAGGACGAGTCTCCCACGCTGTACGTCGCGGGCGCCATGCTGAGGGTGGTCCCGCGCACCGTCATCGAGCGGGGGTAGAGGATGGGCTTGGGGGTGCAGTCGCCGGTGGGCGCGCTCGCCAGCGAGACGCGCTCCTGCGCCGCCAGCCCGGGCGCGGCTGTCATGCACGCGACGAGGCCGGCGAGGACCACTCGTTCCATTCGCATCTGTCACCGTGGAGAGGAGGGTGGGACCGACAGGCGGGACAACGGGGGAGCAGGAAAGTACGCCACGCCACACTCATCTGCAACGGATTTGCGTAACACGAAGCCGCGGAGGAGGCTCCGGCGCCCTCTCTCCACGGCTCTCTGCGTTCTCCGCATGCGGCCTGCTGTTTCTGGGCTCTTCGTCGATTGTGTTGCAACCTGGACGCACCGGACCTTCCAACGCCCCGACGGCCGCCGAACACGGCTGCAGCTTCGGAATTTGATAAGTTTTCGAAATTTTTTTCCAGGCACCCTGCTCCGGTGGCATCGCGGTGCCGAGGCGAGCTCCATCTGATCGAATCCGTTGACGATGCCCGACCCGCATCGATCTCCCGTAGCGCGGGAAACCCTCGGTGCTGGCCCGACGCGTCAGGTCCCGGGCGAAGATCGTCAACTGATTCGATCAGGGGATGTGGAACACGCCCTGAGTACCGCGCCTCCGGCAGACGTCCCCTGCGAAAAAATTTCGATACTCAGCGCGAGCGCCGCCTGCAGTCACTCGTCGACGAGACCGGTGCGAGCTTGAGAGACAGACTGCAACCAAATCGACGAAGAACTTGTTTCTGTGATCCCCCCGCCGCCGGCCGGGGGCGGGTTGAGAGGAGGTGGAGAGCCTCGGTGGACGGAGCACGGACAGGGAGTGGACGGGCTGGCGCCATGGTTCCCCCGCGTTCCGCAACCACTCCCGGCTGCGGCCACGCCAGACCCCGGATCCATGGAGCCACCCATGAGCACCACCAGCCTGCGCAACCCCGCCCGCACCCTCAGCGTGACCCTCCTGTTCGCGCTGGCCGCCATCACCGGCGCCTGCGGCGACGACAGCGTCACGGGCGCCGTCGCGCCCGAGCAGCCGGCCTTCGCGAAGGCGCCTCCCCCCGCCAGGGTGGCCTGGACGGCCGCGGGACCGGGCACCTTGACGCGCGTGGCGGACGGAACCACCGGTGACGCCGCGATGAGCTACGAGCTGCGAGGCTCCGCGGTCTGGAGCCCGCAGACCTGGGAGTTCACGACCACCGCCGCGCAGGGAGGCACGGTGAGCCTGCCCTGGTCCTACGCCGGGTTCCACGCCTTCTTCCAGGTGCGGGTGTGGCTCTACGCGGTGGTGAACAACACCGTGGTGGGCACCCTGGTCAACGATGGACCCGTGAACTGCTGCTCCTACCCGTCCGGCGGTTTCAGTTACAGCGGCACCTACACCTTCAACGTCCAGGCGGGCGACACGTACGGGTTCCGCTTCGGCGGCCAGAACTTCGACAGCAACGCCGTCCTCAGCGGGCTCTTTACGGCCGACCTGCCCGAGAACCCGGTCACCAGGGACGACTGCAAGGACGGCGGATGGGTGGCGTACGGCTTCCGGAACCAGGGCCAGTGCGTACGGTTCGTGGAGACGGGCCACGACGACAGGTGATCGCCGCGGCCGCACCACGAGCCCAGGCTACGTGAGCTCGCCGCGCCCGGGACGGCCGGGATGATGTCGAAAGCGGTGATGTGAAGGTGCGAGGTTGATGAGGAAGCTGTCAGATTCGAGTCCCGTGCGGACGCTCACGGCGGATGGCCCGGCAGCCAGCTGGCTGCCGGGCCATTCTCGTCGTCTCGCGGAGACACGGAGAGAACCGCTCGACCTCTCTCCGCGGCTCCGCGGGTTCTCTGCGTAGGACCTTGCTGGTCTACCCCCCGCCGCCGCCCACCACGCCGCCGCCGGGGATGCCGGGCTCCGTCATCTCGCGCACGTTCAGCACGGTGTCGAGCTGCTCGTCCGTCAGCAGCCCGCGCCGCTTCACCACGTCGCGCACGGATTCGAAGTTCTTCGCGCTCTCCTTGGCCACGCTCGCCGCCTCGTCGTAGCCGATGTAGGCGTTGAGCGCGGTGGCGATGGAGGGGTTCTTCTCCAGCAGCTCGCGGCAGCGCTCGCGGTTGGCGCCGATACCGTCCACCGCGTTGGTCCGGAAGGCGTCGCAGGCGCGCGCGAGGATGGAGACGGACTGCAGGAAGTTGTGCGCCATCACCGGCATCATCACGTTCAGCTCGAAGTTGCC
>JBJMPM010000344.1:0-54872 GCA_045803205.1 Longimicrobiaceae bacterium | reverse complement strand
ACCCATCCAGCGTCTCTCCGCGCCTCTCTGCGTCTCCGCGTGAGATTGCCGTTCAGAAGATCGTGATGCCGATCAGGAACTGGTTGCGCTCCAGGTCGGGGCTCTGCTCCTCGGACGCCGAGTCGCTCACGTGCCGGAACTGCCCGTCGATGCCCACGACGGGCGTCACCTGCCAGCGCACGCCGAGCTGGTAGCCGAGCTGGGTGCGGCTGTCGCGGATGCGCGGCGGGTCGGCGGTGCCGCCGGACACGTCCTCGATGGTGTAGCGGCCGATGCCGGCGTGCAGCCCCGCGTACGGCCGCAGGGGGATGACGGGGAGCCTGGCGAAGTAGTTCGCCTCGGCGAGCACGGCGAAGCTGCTGGTGCGGGTGTCGACGTCGGTCGCCTTCCCCTCGGTGTACGCGGTCGCGCCGATGCCGAGGCCGATGGGGAGCACGTACTCCACGCCGACGCTGAGCCCGTCGGGCGAGGGAACGTCGTCGAACCCCGATTCGCGGGCGTCGTCGACCTTGCTCTGGTTGAACACGTAGTGGACCTTGAGCGCCGGCCCGGACTGCGCGTGCAGCGCCGGCGCCCCCGCGAAGGCCGCCAGCGCGGCCAGTGCGAACGTGGCTTTCTTCATCCTTCCTCCATGCCAGGGTGTCGCTCTGACTACACGCGTTCCCCCGGGGAAGGTTCCGTGCGTGCCGCGGTGAACTACGGGCATCACGCAGAGACGCGGAGAAACTGAGAGATCGCAGAGGACATCAGGGAGCATAGCCGTTGACGATGCGGCGGAGCCCCTCCTTCAGGGTCGCGCCGCCGAAGTTGATCAGCAGACCGACCTCGAGGTCCATCAGACGCAGGTAGGTGAGCACCTGCTTCGTGTGCACCGGCGCGAGCTTCTCGATCGATTTCAGCTCCACCACCACCCGCTCGTCGATCAGAAGGTCGATCCGGAACGCCTCTTCGAAGTGGAGGCCATCGATTTCCAGCGGCACCGGCACCTGCCGCCGGACGCTGAAGCCCCGGTGTTCCACTGCCTTACCCAAGACGGCCTCGTAGACCGACTCGAACAGCCCCGGCCCCAGCCGTGAATGGACGGCATAGGCCGCATCGATGATCTCCCTCGTCACCTCGTTCACGTTTCGCATCTGCGCACTCTCAGTTTCTCTGCGTCTCTGCGTGAAACGGCAGTTACGAAAGCTCGGCGTGCGAGGTGCCAGATAAAAGGCTCCTGAGCGTGCTCACGGTGGCCCCTTTCCCCCGCTTGCCATGCGGCGAACCCGCGGATATCGTGGCATTCGCGCGGTGTCCGCCGCGCCCACGGCACCCTCGCTCCACCACAGGTAACGCCATGAGACGACCGTCCCTCGCCCTCCCGCTGGCGGCGCTGCTGCTGCCATGCGCGCTGGCGGCGCAGGCCCGGACAGCCGCGCCGCAGGGCGCCCGCATCGCCTTCACCGAGGAGACCCTTCCCAACGGCCTGCACGTGGTCTACTCCGAAGACCACACCGCCCCCATCGTGGCCGTCGACATCTGGTACAACGTGGGCTCCAAGAGCGAGCAGCCCGGCCGCACCGGCTTCGCCCATCTCTTCGAGCACATGATGTTCAAGGGCTCGAAGAACGTGCCCGACGGCCAGCACTTCGGCCTGCTCGAGGCCGCGGGCGCGCGCGCCGGCGCCGACATCAACGGCACCACCGCGTGGGACCGCACCAACTACTTCGAGCAGCTCCCCTCCAACCAGCTCGAGCTGGCCCTCTGGCTGGAGGCCGACCGCATGGGCACGCTGGCCGACGTGCTCACCCAGGAGAAGCTCGACAACCAGCGCGAGGTGGTGAAGAACGAGCGCCGCCAGGGCGTGGACAACCAGCCCTACGGCACCTGGCTGGAGAAGATGGCGGCGGCCGCCTTCCCCACGGGGCACCCCTACCACCACCCCGTGATCGGGTCGATGGAGGACCTCTCCGCCGCCTCGCTCGACGACGTGCGCAACTTCTTCCGTATCTACTACGCGCCCAACAACGCCGTGCTGGTGATCGCCGGCGACTTCGAGACCGCGGCGGCGCGCGCGCTGGTGCGCAAGCACTTCTCCGCCATCCCGCGGCAGCCCCCGCCCCCGCCGCAGCGCGACATGAGCCTGCCGGCGATGATCGGGCGCGAGCACCGCGAGGTGGTGCAGGACGCCAACGCGCAGGTGCCGGCCATCTTCGTGGCGTACCGCATGCCCCCCGCCTCCGACCGCCGCGGCGCGGTGGTCGACGTGCTGGCCAACATGGTCGCCAGCAGCTCCTCCGCCCTCTACGAGTCGCTGGTGCGCCGGCAGCAGCTCGCCACCGGCGTGGGCTCGTTCAACGCCCAGCTCCTGCAGGGCGCCGACGCGCTGGTGGTGCAGGCCGGCGGCAAGCCCGGCTCCCCCGCCGACTCGCTGGAGGCGGGGCTCATGCGCGAGCTCGCCGACCCCGCGCGCGGGCTCGATCAGGAGGCGCTGGAGCGCGCCAGGGCGCAGATGCGCTTCCAGCTCGTCAACGCGCTGCAGCGCACCGGCGGCTTCGGCGGCCGCGCCGACATGCTGGCGCAGGGGTACACCTACTACCGCGACGCCGGCTGGGTGAACACCCGCCTGGCCGCCATCGACCGCGTGACCCTGGCCGACGTGCAGGCGCTGGCGCGCGAGCGCCTGGTGCCGACCAACCGCGTGGTGCTGGTGTTCGTGCCCAACCGCGCCCCCGCCGCCCAACCCCAGACCCCGGCCCGCCCATGAGACGCCTGAGCATGATCGCGATCGCGGCGGCCCTCGCCGGCGCCGCCGCCCCGGCCGCCGCGCAGCACGGCACCACCCCGCCGTCCGCGGGCCCGCTGCGCCCCTTCCGCGTGCCGCAGCCGGAGGAGTTCACCCTCTCCAATGGGGTGCGGGTGGTGGTGGTCCCGGTGCACGCCCTCCCCATCGTCGACGGGCGCATCCTGGTGCGCTCGGGCGCGCTGTACGAGCCCGCCGCCAGGGCGGGGCTGGCGCAGCTCACCGGCAACCTGCTGGACCAGGGGGTGCCGGGGATGACCGCCTCGCAGATCACCGCGCGGATGCAGCGGCTGGGGGCGCAGTTCAGCACCAGCGCGAACTTCGCCACCGCCTGGGTCGACGTCACCGCGCTCAAGGACGTGTTCCCCGAGGCCATCACGCTGGCCGCCCGCACGGTGAAGGAGCCCACCTTCCCCGAGAGCGAGTTCACCCGCATCCGCACCTCGATGATCACCGGCGCGGTGCAGCGGCAGAGCACGGTGGAGGGGCTCTCGGCCGAGGCCTTCGCGCGCGCCGTCTTCCAGCCGGGGTCGCCCTACGCCCGGGTGCCGGCCGGGAGCCGCGCGACGCTGGAGACGCTCACGCTGAACGACGTGAAGGAGTGGCACCAGCGGATGTACTCGCCCGCCAATACCACGCTCCTGCTGGTGGGCGACCTGACGGCGGCCGAAGCGCGCCGGATCGCGGAGCAGGCGCTGGGCTCGTGGAGCGCGCCGGCGGTGCAGGTGCCCACGGTGGCCACCCCGCCGCGGCCGGTGCAGGACACGCGGATCATCCTGGTGGACCGGCCGGGGTCGGTGCAGTCGGGGCTCTGGATCGGGCAGGCGGGGATGGGATACGCCGACCCCGGGTACTACCCGATGGTGGTGCTCTCGCAGGTGCTGGGCGGCGGCCTGAAGGCCCGCATGAACGCCAGCCTGCGCGAGCGGCACGGCTGGACGTACGCCGCCTTCACCAACTTCAACCCGCGCGCCCAGGTCGGCACCTTCGCCGTCACCACCTCGGTGCGCACCAACGCCACCGACTCGGCCGTGGCCGAGGTGGTGCGCGAGTACAAGCGCATCGCCGCCGAGCCGGTGCCCGCCGAAGAGCTGAACCTGGCCAAGGCGAACATCGTGGGGAGCTTCCCCAACAGCGTGCAGACGGTGCAGGGGCTCACCGGGCGGATCGAGACGCTGCTCGCCTACGGCCTGCCGCTGAGCTTCTGGTCCACCTACCGCGAGCGGATCGCCGCCGTCACCTCTGCCGACGTGGCGCGCGTGGGCCGCGAGAAGCTGACCCCGAACGCCATCACCGTGATCGTGGCGGGCGACCTCTCCAAGATCGAGCAGCCGATCCGCGCCCTGAACCTGGGCACGGTCGAGGTGTGGGACCCGCTCGGCAACAAGGTCCGCTGAGTCTTTTCGCACGCAGAGACGCAGAGTTGCGGAGAGGGTTCTTCGCGGCTCTGCGTCTCGGCGCATTTCGGAGACACCGGCACAGACGAGCCTCACACGGAGTCAACGGAGTCAGCGGAGTGCAGATCTCTCCTCCGTCGACTCCGCTGACTCCTGTGAGTCCATTCTGTTGGCTGGAGTCGAAACGGTATCACAGGCCTCGATCGAGATCCCGATGACCCGTCGTTGCTTCACCGCCGCCGCCACCCTGCTGCTGCTCTCGGTTCCGCGCGCGGCGGCCTGGGCGAACATGGCCGCGCCCCCCGAGCCACACACCGTCCACGCGGGGTCGCGGGTGGGCGAGCCGGCCGGCGGGCTGCGCGACGTGGTGATCGAGCACGAGACGCTGCGCCTGGACCTCCGCCCCCTGGCGAAGGGGAAGCCGGTG
Organism: Longimicrobiaceae bacterium; assembly: GCA_045803205.1. Taxonomy (GTDB): domain Bacteria; phylum Gemmatimonadota; class Gemmatimonadetes; order Longimicrobiales; family Longimicrobiaceae; genus Longimicrobium. Next base: position 50,266 of record JBJMPM010000344.1, on the reverse strand, counting down.
CTCGTCGACGCCGCCTACCGCGTGCGCAACGACGGGCCGGCGCGCACGATCGACCTCCTCTTCGTGGCCAACGGCCTGGCGCGCGGCGCCACCTCGGTGGCGGTGGACGGGCGGCCGGTCGCCAGCACGCCGGGCGCCGCGGGCGCACTGCCGCCGAGCTGGCGCGCGCCGGCGCACACGCCCGCCTTCGACAGCGCCGGGGCCACGCTCCCCTACGCGCCGCGCGGCGAGGGGACGCTTTCCTTCCGGGTGCGGCTCCCCGCCGGGCGCCACGAGATCCGCGTCCGCTACCCGGCGGAGGCGACCGCGTATTCGGTGAACGACCTGACGCCGGTCTGGCAGCTCGGCTACGTGCTCGCGCCGGCGCGGGAGTGGGGCGGCTTCGGGGGGATGGAGGTGCGGGTGGAGGCCCCGCGCGGCTGGCGGGTCCTCTCCGCGCCCGCGCTGCGGCGGGAGGGGAACGCGCTGGTCGGCGCCTGGAACCGCGTGCCGGCGGACGCGCTCGCCATCAGCGCGCAGAAGCCGGAGCCCGCGTCCGGCCCCTGGTACTGGCTCTGGCTCCTGCTGACCGCCGCCGGGCTGGGGACGATCGGGTGGATGAGCTGGCGGCTCGGCGCCTCGCTGGGACGCCGGGGGAAGAGCGCCTGGAGCGCGCTCCCCGCCTCCGTGGGCCTCGCGCTGGCGTGGACGGTCCTGTCGTCCATCCTCTACGCCAACGTGCCGGCGCTGTTGCAGTGGCGGACGGGGCCCTTCCCGGGCGAGTACCCGCTGCGGTCGCTGCGCTACGGGGCCACCATCGGTCTCCTCCTGCTCATCCCCCTGATGCTGCTGGTGGGGCTGGCGGTGGCGCAGACGTGCGCCGTCATCGCCCACCGCCGCGCCGAGGCGCCCCGGTCGTAGACGCGAAGACGCGGAGGAGGCATCCGTGCCTCCTCCGCGTCTCCGTACCTCGGTGAATTGCCGTCCTAGGGGCGCCGATCGAGCCTCAGGCCCCGCTCGGTGTCATAGCGGAAGGTGCGCGACCGCGGCTCCTGCCAGCGTACCGAGACCTGCTGGCGCCGGCCGTCGCGCAGCACCGTCAGCCGCACCTCCTGGCCGTTGGCGCGGGTGAAGGCGTCGCGCAGGTCGCGCACGCGCTGCACCCTGCGCCCCGCCGCCTCGACCACCACGTCGCCCGCCTGCAGCCCGCCGCGCGCGCTGGGGGTCTGCGGCCCCACCTGCAGCACCAGCAATCCCTCGTTGGTGTGGAAGTACCGCCCCAGCCCCGCGTTCATCTCCGCGAACTCGGCGCCGGCCACCGAGCGCGAGCCGAACTCGTTCAGGAAGGGCACCGCCGTGCGGAGCTCGCGGCTCGCGCGGGGCCACGCGCTGCGCAGGCTGTCGCGCATCACCCGCCACACGGTGTCCATGTGGATCACCAGGCTGTCGCGCCCTCGCATCCGCGTCCGCAGCCGCGAGCGCAGGCTGTCCATCCGCGTCACCAGCGAGTCGATGTCCCCTGCGATGGTGTCCAGCCGGATCACCACGCGTCGGTCGCCGGGGGTCCAGACGGTGCCGGGCACGCTGCCGGGGAGCCCGTACACCATCGACCGCGGCCGCGAGGCCGCCACCACCACCCGGTCCTCCTCGCGCCCGTCGTGGCGCACCCGCAGGCGCACCGTGTCGCCACGGTCCAGGTTCTCGCGCAGGTCGTCCACCGCCTCACGGGTGGGGGCGCGGCCGTTCAGCCGCACCACCACGTCGCCGCTGCGGATGCCGGCGCGGTCGGCGGGGGAGCCGCGCACCACCTCGCGTACCTCGGTGCGCCCGTCCTCCCAGGCGAAGAAGATTCCCATGTAGCCGCTCCCCTGCCGCTCCTCGCGGTCCTGCGCGCGCAGCGCGCCGGGGAGGGCGAGGGCGGCCAGCGCAAGCGCGGCCAGCCAGCGTCGTGCGTTCATCCGTTCTATCTCCGTGTGTCGTTGAACCTCAGAACCAGTCCTTGTCGGCCGCCGCGAGCTGCCGGCTGAGCGCGTCGCGCTCGCGCACCGCCGCCAGGTGGTAGCCGTTGATCACCGGGTCGCCCGGGCTGCGCTCCAGCGCGTCGCGGGTGGCGGAGATCATCCGCTCCAGCGCCGCCATGCGGGTCACCGGGTCTGCCCCCGACGCGGGGTCGGCGATCGCGGCGTAGCGCTGCAGCGCCGCCAGGTACGCCCCCTCCGCCTCCGCCAGCTCCTGCTCCGCCTGCCGCACCACCGGGTCCACCGGCGCTGGGCGCGCCGCCGCGCCGTTCGCCGCCAGCCGCGCCCCCGAGGGCGAGGCGGCCGGCGCTCCCGCCGCATCCACGCTCCCCGGCGCCACCGGCACGTCCGCCGGGCTTGCCACCAGCAGCGGCGCGGTGGACGAGGGGTGCACCACCACCGGCTCGCCGCGCGTGGGCTCCGTGGTCGCCACCCGGCCGTCCGGGCGGCTGCTCCAGAGCGCCGCGCCGGCGGCCCCGCCCAGCAGGAAGAGCGCGAGCGCCGCGGCGACGCGCAGCAGCGGGCGGCCCTCCCTCCATCCCCCCCACGCCCTGGCCGGGGCGGTGGTGGAGATCAGTCCCTCGTCGCGCAGCACGGCCTCGAGCGCGGCCCACCCGCCGGGCGGGAGCTCCGGGTCGTCCAGCGCGCCCAGGGCCAGCGTCTGCTCGCGCATCTCGTCCAGCTCGCGCCGGCACACCAGGCAGTCGCGCACGTGCGCCGCCTCGTGCGGCAGGGGCGGCTCGTCGACCAGCCGCGCGAGATCCTCGCAGGTCAGGTGTTGCATGTCTGTACCTCTTCCGCGAATTCGGGGGCGGGGCTCAGCAGCTTGCGCATCTTCGCCCGCGCCTTGAAGAGCTGGCTCTTGCAGGTGCCGGGGTTCACCCCCAGCATCGCGCCGATCTCCTCGTGGGTGTAGCCCTCCACGTCGTGCAGCACCAGCACGCGGCGCATCCCCTCGGGAAGGCGGTCCATCGCCCGCTCCAGCTTGAGCTTGAGCAGCGCGTCGCCCCCCGTGGGGCGCGCGGCGTGCACGTCGTCCATCACCGTCTCGCGCCCCGCCTTCCGCTCGCGCGAGCGGCGGCCGTGCAGCGCGCTGTTCACCGCGATGCGGTGCAGCCAGGTGGAGAACTGGCTCTCGCCGCGGAAGGCGGGGAGCGCGCGGATCACGCGCACCCACGCCTCCTGCGCCCAGTCTTCGGCCAGGGCGTCGTCGCCGGCCATGCGCCGCACCACCGCGAACACGCGCTGCGCGTGCCGCTGGTAGAGCGTGCGTATGGCGCCGCCGTCGCCCGCCCGGGCGAGTCTGACGAGTTCGTTGTCCTCCATGAGGCTCCGCTGCGGTGTCCGGCATCAATGGATGCCGATACGCGGCTTTGGGTTGCCTGCCTCCGACAGAAGGATCTCACGCGGAGACGCAGAGAACCGGAAAAGAAACAGCGCAGGCACGACAGATTGCAGGACGGGTAATATATAACAACGGCGGGGGGCGGATCGTCTGCTTCCCAACGATCCGGGTCGGGAGATGGTATATCCCTGCGAGGGTTCGAGATCGGACGAGAATCGAGTGATGGATATGAGAGCGAGCGTTCTCGCCGCCATCGGGGTGCTGATGGCGGCGGCGCCGGCGGGGGCCCAGCAGGAGGGGCCGCCGCTCCCGGGCGCGGAGATGCTGGAGCGGCGCGAGCAGCAGCCGTTCGACCGGCTGATGGCCGTGCGCGGCGAGTTGGGGCTGAGCGACGGGCAGGTGGCGCGGCTGCAGGCCATCGCGGCGCGGCTGGAGGAGACCAACCGGCCGGTGCGGCAGGAGCTGCTGCGGCGCTGGCAGGAGATCCGCGAGGAGCGCCGCGCCGCGCTGATGCGGATGACGCCGGAGCAGCGCCAGGCGGAGCTGCGCCGAGTGCGCGGGCAGGGGCCGCCGCCGGTGCCGCCCAGGCTGCGCCCGCTGGTGCAGCAGATGCGCCGCAACATCGCCGGGGCCATGCGCGAGGTGGGCACCGTGCTCACACCGGCGCAGAAGGCCCGTGCCCGCGCGCTGGTGCGCGAGCGCCGCGAGGAGATGGGCCCGGGGCGGCGCGGCGGGCGCCCGGGGATGGGCGGACGGCGGCCGCGGATGCGCGCGTGAGCGCACAGGGCGCGCACCTGGCGCTGGAGCTCCCGCTCTCCGCGGGGGCGGCCGCGGCGGCCGTGGACGACGAGCCGGGGCTGGTCGAACGGCTGCGGGCGGGCGACGCGGCGGCGTTCGAGACCTTGGTGGGGCGCTACATGCGGCGGGCGTACGCGGTGGCCTACCGGCTGCTGGGGCAGAAGGAAGACGCGGAGGACCTGGTGCAGGAGGCCTTCATGGCCGTGCTGCAGCGGGTCGACACCTTCCAGGCGGGGCGCCCGTTCGCGCCGTGGTTCTTCCGCATCCTGGTGAACCGCGGGCTGAACGCGCGCAAGGCGAGGGCGCTGCGGGCGGTGGAGGAGATCCCCGAGACCGCCGCGCACCGCGGGCCCACGCCGGAGCACGAGGCGGAGCGGACGGAGCTGCGCGGCCGCCTGCGCGAGGCGATGGAGGCGCTCCCCGAGCGGCAGCGCACCATCGTGCAGCTCTTCGACCTCGAGGGCTTCGCGGGCCCCGAGATCGCCGAGATCCTGGAGATCAGCGACGGGACGGTGCGCTGGCACCTCCACGAGGCGCGCAAGACGCTGAAGAAGGCGCTGGCGCCGTATGCAAGGAGCGAGTGATGGAGACCTGGACCGACGAGCGTGACCCCCGGCTGGAGGCGGCGCTGCGCGACGCCTACGGCGACCCGCCCGAGCCGGACTGGAACGCGCTGCACGGGGCGGTGATGGCGAAGGCGGAGCTGCCGCTGGCCCGCATGCGGAGTACGCGGCGGAGCAGCCCCTGGGCGGTGCGCTTCCGCGCGCTGGTGCCTCTCGCCGCCGCGGCCGGCGTGGTGGGAACGGCGTTCGTGCTGAGCGTGCACGAGCCGGAGCCGCGCGTGACCGCGGCGGAGCGGGCGCAGGTGGAGCAGATCCTGAACGAGTCGCTTCCCGACGTGTCGGAGATGGTCGGGAGCGACCAGATGCTCAGCGCCGCGATCGGCTCATAGGGGGCTTCGCCCCGAGTACGCAGAGGAACTGAGAGGACGCAGAGTCGCACTCTGCGTCTTCTCGGTTCCTCTGCGTCTCCGTGTCAAACGAACTGGGCCTGCTCGGTGCTGCCGGTGAGCGCGGCGGTCGAGGCCTCGCCGCCGGTGACGGCCATCAGCACCTGGTCGAAGTAGCCGGCGCCCACCTCGCGCTGGTGCTTCGTGGCGGTGTAGCCGTCGGCCTCGCGCGCGAACTCGCGCTGCTGCAGCGCCACGTAGGCCGTCATCCCCTCCTCGGCGTAGCCGCGCGCCAGCTCGAAGGTGTGCAGGTTGATCAGGTGCCACCCCGCCAGCGTCACGAACTGGAAGCGGTACCCCATCGCGCTCAGCTCCTCCTGGAAGCGGGCGATGGTGTGCGCGTCGAGGTGCTTGCTCCAGTTGAACGAGGGCGAGCAGTTGTAGGCCAGCATCTTCCCCGGGAAGCGCGCGTGGATGGCGTCGGCGAAGCGGCGCGCCTCCTCCAGGTCCGGCGTGCTGGTCTCGCACCAGATCAGGTCGGCGTAAGGCGCGTAGGCCAGGCCGCGGGCGATGGCCGCGTCGAGGCCGCTACGCACGCGGAAGTACCCCTCGGCGGTGCGCTCGCCGGTGAGGAAGGGGCGGTCGCGCTCGTCCACGTCGCTGGTGAGGAGCGCGGCGCTGTCGGCGTCGGTGCGCGCCACCAGGATGGCGGGGACGTCGAGCACGTCGGCGGCGAGGCGCGCGGCGACCAGGGTGCGGACGAACTGGCAGGTGGGGACCAGCACCTTGCCCCCCAGGTGGCCGCACTTCTTCTCGGAGGCGAGCTGGTCTTCGAAGTGGATGCCCGCGGCGCCCGCCTCCAGCATGGCCTTCGTGAGCTCGTAGGCGTGCAGCGGGCCGCCGAAGCCGGCCTCGGCGTCGGCCACGATGGGGACCAGCCAGTCGCGCTTCGCCTCGCCCTCGCCCTCGCACCACTCCACCTGGTCGGCGCGGAGCAGGGCGTTGTTCAGCCGCCGCACCACCGCGGGCACGCTGTTGGAGGGGTAGAGGCTCTGATCGGGGTAGGTCTGCCCCGAGAGGTTGTTGTCGCCCGCCACCTGCCAGCCGGAGAGGTAGAGCGCCTCGAGCCCGGCCTTCACCATCTGCACCGCCTGCGCGCCGGTGAGCGCCCCGAAGGTGCGCACCGCGCCGTCCTGGTGCAGCCGCCGCCAGAGCCGCTCGGCGCCGCGCCGCGCCAGCGTCTGCTCCACCCGCACCGAGCCGCGCAGCCGCACCACGTCGGCCGCGGTGTAGCCGCGGGTGATCCCCTGCCAGCGGCCGTCGGTCAGCCACTGGATCTCCAGCTCCCGCACCTGCTGTTCGAAGCTCTCCCGGCTCATCGGCTCCTCCACTCTCGTCCCCAGGTTGTCGATGGTCCCGCCACCCCCTCCGCCACGCGGAGCCCGGTCGGCCGGGTGTTACGCACGCCTTTTTGCGACTATGCGACTGAAGTCGCCGCTACAACGTCACGCAGTCCGCCTTCGCGGCGCCTTCGCGGACTTCAACGGCACGATCAACTGAGCATCTCGTACGCTGGCAGCGTCAGGAACGGCACGAACTTCGATCCCAGCACCAGCTCGTCCAGCAGCTTCACGGCGCGGTCCAGGTCAGCGGTGTCCTCGCCGCGGGCTTCCCTCAGCTTCGCCACCTCTTCGTCGCGGAGGCGGCAGTAGAGGTCGGGCGTCATCTCCCGCCCGTCCGCGATCTCCGCGCGGTGGCGGATCCACTGCCAGAGCTGCGCGCGGCTGATCTCGGCGGTGGCGGCGTCTTCCATCAGGTTGTTGATGGCGACGGCGCCGTTGCCGCGCAGCCACGCCTCCACGTACTGGATCGCCACGCTCACGTTGTTGCGGATCCCGGCCTCGGTCACCTGGCCGCCGGGGATGCCGCACTGGATCAGGTCGCGCGCTTCGACGTGCACCTCTTCCCTCGTCACCTCCTTCTGGTTGGGGCGATCGCCCAGGTGTCGGTCGAACACGGCCTTCGCGACCGGGACGAGGTCGGGGTGCGCCACCCAGGTGCCGTCGAATCCCTGGGCGCACTCGCGCTCCTTGTCCTCGGTGACCTTCGCCAGCGCCACGCGGTTCACCTCGGGGTCGCGGCGGCTGGGGATGAAGGCCGCCATCCCGCCCATGGCGTGCGCGCCGCGGCGGTGGCAGGTCTTCACCAGCAGGTCGCAGTAGGCGCGCATGAAGGGCACGGCCATGGTGACCTGCGCCCGGTCGGGAAGGACGCACTCGTCGCGGGTGCGCAGCTTCTTGATCAGGGAGAAGATGTAGTCCCACCGCCCGGCGTTGAGCCCGGCGGCATGGTCGCGCAGCTCGTGGAGGATCTCGTCCATCTCGAACGCGGCCAGGATGGTCTCGATGAGCACCGTGGCGCGGATGGTTCCCACCGGGATGCCGAGCGCCTCCTGCGCGGCCACGAAGACGTCGTTCCAGAGGCGGGCCTCCAGGTGGCTCTCCATCTTGGGGAGGTAGAAGTACGGCCCGCTCCCGCGCTCCAGCAGCTCGCGCGCGTTGTGGAAGAAGTAGAGGGCGAAGTCGAAGATGGAGGCGGAGACGGGCTCGCCGTCGACCATCAGGTGGCGCTCCACCAGGTGCCAGCCGCGCGGGCGCACCAGGAGCACGGCGGTCTTCTCGACCAACTCGTACCGCTTCCCTTCGGGGCTCTGGAAGGAGAGGGTGCGGCGGATGGCGCGCTGCAGGTTCTCCTGCCCCTCGATCACGTTGCGCCAGGTGGGCGAGAGCGCGTCTTCGAAGTCGGCCATGAAGCAGCTCGCGCCCGAGTTCAGCGCGTTGATCACCATCTTGGCGTCGACCGGCCCGGTGATCTCCACCCGGCGGTCCTGCAGGTCGGGCGGGCAGGGGCCCACCTTCCAGTCGGCGCCGCGGATCTCGTCCGTCTCCGCGAGGAAGTCGGGGAGGGCGCCGCCTTCGATCAGCACCTGGCGCTCCTGCCGCTTGCGCAGCAGCTCCAGCCGGCGCGGGTTGAAGCGGCGGTGCAGGGAGGCGACGAGCTCCACTGCCTCCGGGGTGAGCACGCGCCCGCACGCCTCGATGTCTTCGCAGGTAAAGGTCACGCCTTCTACCTCGGTCCCGGTCGCGGAGATCATGCGTCAGCCGTCTGCTGGAGGGTGGCTCCCGCCGCCGCGGACGGGGGTCGAAGCCCGTCACGGCGCGCCTTTGCCCCGTGTCAACGCAACGATGCTGCCATGAATCCGACTCACCCACGCCCGGAAGGGGCCGTGGCCGCTTCTTGTTCGGCAGCCGGGCTACCTGAACGGGTAGGGGCGCGCCCATCTGAACTGCAACTGCAGGTCTCACGCAGAGACGCAGAGGACACAGAGACAAACGCAGGTGCCTGAACGGGTGTATCTTTCAATGACGGCCGACCTGAACGAACCCGGGATGTCGATCGAGCGATGAAGTCCATCTCCCTGCTCGTCCTGCTGGCGGCGCTCCCCGCGCCTGCCCTCGCGCAGGAGCACGCGCATGACATGCACCCGATGCCGGCTCGAGAGTCAGAGGCGCTGCGGGCGCAGATCGAGGCGGTGCGCGCGGCCACGGAGCGCTACCGCGACCACGCGAACGCGGTGAAGGACGGGTTCCGGCGCTTCGGGCAGGAGGGGCCGCTGATGGGCGAGCACTGGTACCGCCGCGACCTGGTGGGCACGGCGCTCGACCTGCGGCGGCCGTCGACGCTGCAGTACGCCAACGTCGGCGGGCGGAAGGTGCTGGTGGGGGTGGCCTACTCCGTCTACCGCCGGCCGGGCGAGCCGCTGCCGGAGGGGTTCGCGGGGGCGGAGGACCACTGGCACACGCACGACGTGGCGCGGCTGGCGAGCGCGGCCACGGCGGACCGGCCGGTGCTGCACTGGCTGGTGCAGCGCCGCATCGAGAAGGGGAAGATCGGCCCCGGCGGGCGCAACCTGCTGACCATGGTCCACGCCTGGGTCTGGCTGGACAACCCCGACGGGACCTTCGCCCAGCAGCAGCGGGCGCTTCCCTACCTGCGCGCCGGGCTCCCGGCCGCGTGGGCGGCACGCGGCGACACCGCGTCGGCGGAGGGGATCCAGCTCCTGGCGCCTGGCGCCTGCCGCGGCGAGGTGGAGCGGATGGACCGGCTCGCGCGGCTGGACCGGCGTCAGGAGCGCGCCCTCGCCAGCGGATGCGAGCAGCACGCGGCGCGGCTGCGCGCACGGGTCGGCCCCGGGAGCGACCCCGACGCGGCGAACGCGGCCGCGGCGCAGGCGTGGGCGGGGTACCTCGTCGCCCGCGGCCGCATCCTGCGCCCGGAGCAGGCCGCACGCGTGTACACGGTGATGGCCGCGGCGATGGAGCACGACATGGCCGGGATGAACTGAAAAGACGGTTTCACACAGAGGGACCAGAGGGACCAGAGGGAGAGCACGTGCCCCCTCTGGTCCCTCTGGTTCCTCTGTGTGAGACCGTCGTATCTTCCCGGGGCACCTACCGTTGTGTTCCGCTCCACCTCCGGAGGACCGATGACCCGCCGTCTCGCAGGCGCCGCGGCCGTGGCGCTCTCGCTCGCCCTGTCGCCGCCGCACGCCACAGCGCAGCAGCCGCTCCCCAGCATCGCGGAGAAGACGCGCGGGCTGGAGCGGAAGGACGGCTTCATCCCCCTCTACTGGGACGCGCAGGGCGGGAAGCTGTGGATGGAACTCCCGCCGATGGGACAGGAGCTCATCTACCAGGTGTCGCTCCCCGCCGGGATCGGGAGCAACGACATCGGGCTGGACCGCGGGCAGCTCGGCGACACGCGCATCGTGCGCTTCGAGCGCTCGGGGCCGCGGGTGCTGATGGTGCAGCCCAACCAGAACTTCCGCGCCGTCACCACCGACCCCCAGGAGCGCGCGGGGGTGGAGACCTCGTTCGCCCAATCCGTGCTCTGGGGCTTCACCGTGGCGGCGGAGAGCGACGGACGCGCGCTGGTCGATGCCACCGACTTCGCCCTCCGCGACGTGCACGGCGTGGTCCCCACCCTCCGCCGCACGCGGCAGGGCGACTTCAAGCTGGATGCGACGCGCAGCGCCTTCCATCTCCCGAACCTGAAGGCCTTCCCGCGCAACAGCGAAATCGAGGTCACCCTCACCTTCACCGGCGACAACCCGGGCAACTGGGTGCGCTCCGTGACGCCCACGCCCGAGGCGATCACCGTCCGCGAACGCCACTCCTTCGTCCGCCTCCCCGAGCCCGGGTACGTGCCGCGCCGCAGCGACCCGCGCGGCGGGTTCTTCGGCATCGAGTACGCCGACTACGCCGCGCCCATCGGCCAGCCGCTGCTGCAGCGCTTCATCTCGCGGCACCGGCTGCGCAAGCGCGACCCGGCCGCGGCGGTGAGCGAGCCGGTGGAGCCCATCGTCTACTACGTGGACCGCGGCGCGCCGGAGCCGGTGCGCACGGCGCTGCTGGAGGGGGCGCGCTGGTGGGCGCAGGCGTTCGAGGCGGCGGGGTACCGCAACGCCTACCGGGTGGAGCTCCTTCCCGAGGGCGCGGACCCGATGGACGTGCGCTACAACGTGATCCAGTACGTGCACCGCGCCACCCGCGGCTGGAGCTACGGCGCCAGCGTGGTGGATCCGCGCACCGGCGAGATCATCAAGGGGCACGTGACGCTGGGGTCGCTGCGCGCGCGGCAGGACTGGCTGATCGCCGAGGGCCTGCTCGCCCCCTACGCCCGCGGCGACGAAGACCCGCCGGAGGTGCGGCGGATGGTGCTCGCGCGGCTCCGCCAGCTCGCCGCGCACGAGGTGGGGCACACGCTGGGGCTGGCGCACAACTACGTCGCCAGCACGCAGGGGCGGGCGTCGGTGATGGACTACCCGCACCCGCTGGTGAAGCTCACCGCGGACGGCCGCATCGACCTCTCCGACGCCTACCCCGAGGGGATCGGCGCCTGGGACAAGGTGGCGATCACCTGGGGATACGCCGAGCTGCCGAGCGGCGAGCAGCCGGCGCCGCTGGAGCGCATCCTGACCGACGCGCGGGCGCGGGGGCTCACGTTCCTGAGCGACCAGGACGCGCGGCCGACCGGGAGCGCGCATCCCGGGACGCACCTGTGGGACAACGGCACCGACGCGGCCGCGGAGCTCGCGCGGGTGATGCGCGTCCGCCGCGCCGCCCTCTCGCGCTTCGGCGAGACGGCGATCCGCTCGGGGATGCCGCTGGCGACGATGGAGGAGGCGCTGGTGCCGCTCTACCTCCACCACCGCTACCAAGCCGAGGCGGCCACCAAGCTCATCGCCGGCCAGTCGTACGCCTACGCGATCCGCGGCGACGGGCAGGATCCGCCGCGCCCCGTTCCCGCGGCCGACCAGCGGCGGGCGCTGGCGGAGGTGCTGCGCACGGTGAGCCCCGACGAGCTGGCACTGCCGAAGAGCGTGCTCGACCGGCTGCCGCCGCGGCCCTTCACCTACGACCTGCACCGCGAGCTGTTCACGCGCTACACCGGGCTGGTGTTCGACGCGGTGTCGCCCGCGGCCAGCGCGGCGGACATGACCTTCGGGCTGCTCTTCGACCCGCAGCGCGCCGCGCGGCTGGTGGAGCAGCACGCCCTCGACCGCTCGCTCCCGGACCTGGACGAGGTGCTGGGGCGCACCCAGGCCACCGTGTTCGCCGACGCGGGGCCGGACGCGTACCGCCGCGAGCTGGCGCGCGCCGTCCAGCGCTCGATGGTGGAGCGGCTGATGGACCTCGCCAGCACCGCCGCCATGCCGCAGGTGCGCGCCGTGGCCGCCCGGCGCCTGCGGCTGCTGCGCGCGGAGCTCCGCGCCTCCGCGGGAGACGCGGCGCGGCAGGCGCACGAGCAGCTCCTGGCGGACGACATCGCGCGTTTCCTCGACCGCCCGTGGGAGCCGCGGGAGCGCCGCGAGCCGCTCGCGCCGCCGCCGGGCTCGCCCATCGGCGACGAGGACTACTGAAACTGCAGTCTCTCACAGAGGGCACAGAGGCCACGGAGGAGTGATTCCTCCGTGGCCTCTGTGACCTCTGTGAGAGAATGCAGTTCAGCTCACCGTGAACTCCTGCATCATCCCGTGCATGAAGTGCGGCTTGCCGTCGGGGCCGGGGAGGAAGCAGATCAGCCCGTAGGTGCCCGGCCCGAAGTCGTAGGTGAAGGACTGCACCACGCCGTGCTGCATCCCCGCGATCCCGCCGATGGCGTTCCCCGGGGGCGGCCCCTGCGGGTTGGCGATCCACGCCATCAGGTCCTGCAGCGTCTTCCCCGGCGCGAGCTTCACCAGCTCCACCTCGTGGCTCTGCGCCGCCGGGTTCTCCACGCGGATGGTGTGCACGCCGCGGGTGATGGGCTTCGAGAGGGTGAAGGTGTAGTCGCTCAGCGTCATGGTCACGTCGCCGGTGATGGCGCGCGCGGCGGCGGGGACCACCGCGGGGGTCACGCGCAGCGGCTTCGCCATCCCCTTCATCACGTGCGGCACGTGGTCGGGCATGTCGACGAAGCAGAGGAGCGCGTAGTTGCCGGGCTCAAGGAACATCGTGGCGTTCGCGTCGCTCCCCGGGTCGGGCGCGTTGGGGCCGCCCACGTCGTGCGCCCAGGCCGGGGGCGCGCCGCCCGCCTGGAAGGCGGCGAAGAGGTCCTGCAGCGTCTTGCCGTCGTCGAGCTTCATGATGGCCATGTGGTGCAGGTTCGTCCCCCGGTTCTGGAGCTGGATGGTCACCAGCCCGGCCTGCACCTCGTCGGGCGCCTGGAACGCGAAATCGCGCGCCACCACCGTCACCACGCGCGGCGGCGCGGCCAGCGCCTGCACCGCCGGGGCCGCCTCGGCGCGGCCGCACGCCGCCGCCGCCACCGCCGCGGCCGCCACCAGGCCGGCCGCCTTCACCTTCGTCCACGTCATCGGTTCGTCTCCAGGTTGCGAAGCGGGAATCCTCCCGCGGAAGTCACCGGCACCGGCACCGCGGCGCCCTCGTACGGCGCGATCTCCCGGGGAGATTCAGGCCGGAGCGCCGCACCCCGAGCCCTCCGGGGTCGCCCGCCGGGAGGCACGGCCCGGGCCAGCGGCGGGGGTGGTGGGCCACGTCGGCTAAGTCGTTCAGGGGATTGGAGAAGCGTATTGCGGGCGGAAAAGGCGCTGTCCCTCGCGTGCCCCATCTTCCGAACAGATGTGGCAGAGGCGCCGCACGGGGATGCGGCGCCTCTGCGTTTCGGCGCATTCGGGCGCGTCAGCCGCCGCCGCCCAGGAGGCGGGTGAGCGGGTAGATCCAGGCGAAGAGGAACTCACGCACCGCCGGGAACTCCGAGCTCACCAGCGTGGCGATGGGCACCAGCCCGAAGATCAGGCCGTTCATCAGGAAGTGCCGGTCCCAGGTGACCTTTCCCGGCTCGGTCTTGGCCACGCGGCTCAGCACCTCGTCGCGGCTCATCTCCACGCTCACCCGCAGCAGCCCGCCCACGCTCGCCAGCAGGATGATGAAGAACACCAGCTTCACTAGGCTCGCCGGCTCGTAGGGATAGGCGGAGAGGAGCGCGGTGGTGAGCACCAGCGCGGCGAAGAGGAAGAGCGCCAGCACGCGGAGCTGCGCCACCACCCACTCCACGTAGTCGACCACCTGCACCGCGGCGTATTCCTCGGCCGCGGCGAGCCAGGTGCGCAGCGGCTCGCCGAAGCTGCGGCGCAGCCGGCCGCTCACGCTGGGCCCGTCGCCGCCCTTGCCCAGGGCGGCGGAGACGCTGCCGAAGTCCTTCGCGTCTGGCTCCACCTCCCAGAAGGTCTCCAGCACCCCGGCCAGGCGCAGCAGGTGGTCGCCGTGCGGCCCCTCGTCGCCGCAGGTGCCGAAGCCGGTCTGCGGCTCGCCGCGGTCCCGCATGTACTCCGCGACCGCCGTGCGCAGCCGCGCCTCCTCGGCGCTCGGCGCCGGCTTGTCGGCCTTGGCGGGCGCGGGCGGCGGGGCCAGCGCCACCGCGACCGCCACCGCGGATCCTCCCTCCGCCTCGGCCACCGTGCCGGGGCCCAGGACCGTCACGCGTCCGGTATCGTCCACGGTGATGGGGACGGACACCGCCGCGGCGGGGGCGGGCGCCGCCTCGGGGGCCGCGGGGGCGGGCGGCTGCGGGGGGATGCCGAGCGCGCGGGTGGCCGCCGCCAGGTGGCGCCACTGCAGCGCCGAGATGGGCGCCACCACGGCGGAGCGCGGCACGCCCACGAAGCCGAGCCGCGCCAGGCGCGAGACGCGCGTGGGGAGCCGCTCGAAGGCGGTGACCATCGGCGTCCCCCCGAGCGACTGCAGCACGCGGCGCAGGCCGCTCCACACCGAGAGGAGGCGGTACACCCCCCAGGCGGTGGCCGCGAGCATGGCCGCCAGGCCGAAGAGGTAGAGGCTGCCGAAGTACGTCGTCCCCGCCAGCAGTTCCAGCGTGGGGTCGGCCCCCTGCCAGACGTAGAGCGAGACGACGGCGAGCACCGCGGCCAGCGCCATCCCGCGCCAGTCCGGCACCAGCCGGAAGAGCCGCTCGCGCACCTGCCGCACCCCCCGCACCGCGCGCGGCGGGATGGCGCTCAGCACGTGCGCGGCGCCGGTGGGCTCGTCGGCCGCGTCGCCGGCGTCCACGTCGGCCAGGGCGATGGCGGGCTCCTTGGTGAGCGCGGCGGCCTCGAACGCCGTCATCTGCCGCAGCGACCGCACCCGGCGCTGGTGCCACGCCGTCCAGGCCATGAACCCGGCGGCGGAGACCAGCAGCGGGGCCAGCGGCGAGAGCCCGCTGTCCAGCCGGGTGGCGCGGTAGAAGAGGAGGGTGAACCAGACCGGGTTCGACTTCGCCCCCAGCCAGCTCTCCGTCGCGAACGCCAGCGCGAGCGCCAGGTAGAGGAGCCCCAGCGCGAGCACCAGCCGGCGCGCGCCCACGTTGACGCGCCACATGTCGAGCCGGCCGCGCTGCGCCGCCGCGCTGCGCCTGCGGAACACCGCGCGGTGCACCGACCACCAGAGCAGCAGTTCCACCCCGGTGAGCACCACGCCGGCGAGGGACACGGCCGCCGCCAGCAGCGCCGCCGCGCCGGTGACCGCCACCATCGTCGTCACCGACTGGTTGAGGTGCTGCGAGCGGAGCACCGCCGCGGCGAAGATCGCCCCCGACGGCACCGCGGCGCCCGCCACCGTGACCGCGCCCAGGAAGCGGTAGAGCTGCTGCTGGTAGCGCAGGCTCCCCCAGCGCGCCCGGCGGAAGAGGAACACGCGCTTCACGTCGTCCCTCGCGAGCTGCGCCAGCCATCCCCTGCCCTCCTTCCGCTGCCGCGCGAGCTCCTTCCTCTCGGCGCGCGCCTCGTCCCTGCGACGACGCAGGCGGAGCGCGGAGCGGACGGCCACCACCCCGGCGGCCGCCAGCAGCGCCAGGTACGAGGCCACCGACACGAAGTCGGCGCGCGGGTCGGGCTCGGCCACGGCGCCCTGGCTCGCCGGGCCCACCGAGGCGTACCACCCCTCGGAGCGGAGGATGCGCAGCGGGATCATCCCCGTGCTCCCCAGCGCCGTGATCCAGACGGGCGGGTGCGCCGGCGCCCCCTTCACGGGGAAGTGGTAGTCGAGCAGGTCGCGCTCGCCGATCTGCAGGAGGGTGGCGTTGTACACGCCCTGCCCGTACTCGCCGGTGAAGGGGACCACGCTGCCGCCGCCGCTCCAGGTCTGCGTCTCGGGGAGGAGCGAGTAGGTCGAGACCACCACCATCCCCCGCAGCTCGTCCTCGTACTCCGGCGCCATGTAGAGCGCGTTCGCCTCCAGGGCGAAGAAGTGGATGTCGCGCAGGCGCTGCCGCAGCTCGGTCATCAGGAAGATGCGGTCGCGGATGTCGGTGGCCGCGATCACGATGGCGCGCACGTTGTGCGTCCTGAGCGTCTGGGCGAGCTGGTCGAGGGTGAGGTCGATGGCGGCCACGGTGAGCCGCGAGGCCACCGGCGGGCTCTCCATCGGCCGCGCCGCGTCCGACAGGGTGAGCGGCACCCGCGGCTGCGGCCCGCCGGGAGAGGCCCCCGCCGCGCGGCCGGGACTGGGGCCCTCCGCGCGCAGGCTGCCGATGTTCATGGGGAAGGTGAGCCGCAGCGGCTGGGGCCCCTTCTTCGCCAGCGGGGCGTCGTTCTCGCCCAGCTTGCGCGCGTACGCCGAGCCCTCGGTGAGGATGGCCAACTCCGCCGTGTCGATCCTCAGGGTGGGGAGGATCACGTTCTCCAGGGTGGAGAAGAGGGTCTCGTTGGAGTTGACCGTGGACCCGAAGACGAACCCCGAGTCGCGCGGGAAGGCGGCGCGGTTGCTGCCGTTGGTGGCCGAGCCGGTGATCACCTGCACCTTGCGCCCGGCTTCGGCGTACCGCCAGGCGTCGAGCCGCCTCCCCAGCCCGGCGGCCGAGGCGGAGAAGGTGGGCCCCACCACCGCCAGGACGTTGGGCGTGCGCGCGCCCAGCAGCCGGTCGCGCTCGGCCAGGGCGGCGCGCAGGGCGCGCGGGTGCACCCCGGCCGTCGACACCTCGCCCACCAGGTAGACCAGGCGGTACTGCGGGTGCTCCGGGCTCGAGGTGCGCTCGTCGGCGGCGCG
The DNA here is from genome assembly GCA_045803205.1 of Longimicrobiaceae bacterium. Lineage (GTDB taxonomy): Bacteria > Gemmatimonadota > Gemmatimonadetes > Longimicrobiales > Longimicrobiaceae > Longimicrobium. The sequence continues at coordinate 33,574 of JBJMPM010000344.1, read as the reverse complement.
GAAGAGGAGCACGCCGGGATACGCCTCGCGCAGGCGCGTGCCGCCGTTGAGCACCGAGTCGCGGCTCGCCCAGGGGAGCCACATCCGGTCGATCACGTAACCCGCGCGCTCGTGCGCCCGCCGCAGCGCTTCGATCGAACTGTCGTAGACCCAGTCCTCGTGCGAATCGATGGGGTCGGGGACGGTCGCCAGCAGCACGTCGAGCTGCGACGGCGAGTACGCCGCCGCGGCGAGGGCCGCGTCCGTGTCGCCCAGGCTCAGCGCCAGCAGGCGCCCGCCCATCCCTGCGAAGCGCCCCGTGTCCGCGGGGGCGGCCGTCTCGGTGCGAGGCCCCTGCGCGCTGGAGGCGCCCGGAGAGGACGACGTGCCCTGCGGGGCCGGGGTGCCGGTGCGCAGCGAGCCGCCCAGCGCGCCGGCGATGAGGCCGAAGGTGAGCAGTGCGGCGGTGAGGCCGCTGGCGGAGGAGCGCGTTTCGGACATGGGGGGCCCGCGGTGCTGCGTGGGAGGAGGCTGGGAGGACGGCGTTACGAAAAGGCGCTGCGGAGGCGGTGCCTGCGGAAACTGTTGTCCTGCAATGTAGTCGAGACGTTCCTGCATGCCAAGGCTGACGGGCCGGACTCGCCGCGGCACCGGGTCTTGGCGATAGGCGCGGTGCCGACTCGGCGCCGCAGAGAAAATCTGCGGATTCCGTATCAGCCGTGGCCGGCCAGCCGGGTGAGCGCCGGGACCCAGGCGAACAGGAAGTCGCGGATGCCGGGGAACTCGGAGCTGATCAGCGTGAGCAGGGGAACCAGGCCGAACACCAGCATGTTGACGATGAACTGCCAGTTCCAGCTCACCTTCCCCGGCTCCGTCCGCGCGATCCGGCTGAGCACCTCGTCGCGGTTCATCTCCACCATCACGGTGACCACCGCCACGATCGTGAGCACCAGGATGGCGAAGAGGAGGAGCTTCACCAGGCTCTCCGGGACGAAGGGGTAGGAGGAGATGTGGACGGAGAGCAGGATCAGCGAGAGGAAGAGGAACCCGGCCAGCGTCCGCAGCTGCGAGATCACCCACTCCACGTAGTCCACCACCTGCACCGCGGCGAACTCCTCGGCGGCGCGGATCCAGAGCCCCAGGTCTTCGCTGAAGGTGCGGCGGAAGCGGCCGCTCGTGCTCGGCCCCGAGCCGCGGGTTCCCGACTCCTTCTCCACCTGTCCGGCGACGTCCGTCACCTCGGCCGGGGTCGGCTCGGCATCCCAGAACGCCTTGAGCGTGTCCGCGAGCGCCAGGAAATTGGCCCCCATCACGACCTCGTCGCCGCACTTGCCGAGACCCGGGTAGGGCTGTGGTCTCTGCCCGTATTTCCGCGCCGCCGCGCGCAGATCCTCCTCGCCGCCGTGCGGGGGAGCGGGCAGGGCGGGCGCCGGGGGCGGCGGGGCGGTCCAGAGCAGGGCCGCGATCGTACCGCCCACCTTGGCCAGGAGACCTTCCGCCGGCGCGGGCTTCGGCGGGGGCGCGGGCGCTGCGAGCGAGTCGGTGAGGCGCTTCAGGTGGCGCCACTGGGCCGCCGCGACCGGCGCGATCACGGTGGAGCGCGGAACCCCGATGAACCCCAGGCGCCCGAGACGCGAGATCCGCTGCGGCAGCCGCTCGAAGGCGGTGATCAGGGGCGTCCCCCCGATCCCCCGCAGCGTGCGCTTGAGCGCGTTCCACACCGCCACCAAGCGGAAGACCGCCCACGCCGTGACCGTCAGCACGCCCACGAGCCCGAAGCGGTACACCAGATCGAACGTCTCCCACCCCGCGAGGTGCTCGAGGGAACGGTCGTCCATCACGAACACCGATCCGCAGCTCAAGAGCAGCGCGAGCGCGAGCCAGCCACCCATGGGGAGGGGAACGATGCGGAAGAGGCGTTCGCGGGCGCGGCGTACGCCGGCCACCACCTGCGGCGGCAGTGGATGGTCCCAGTGCAGGAACTCGCGGGGCCGCGGATCGGGCACCGGCGCGTCGGGGTCATCGAGGATGACGTACGCGTCGCGGGTGACGCACGCCGCCTCGAACGCCGTAGTCTGCTTCAGTGCCTTCACCCGGCGCAGGTGCCACCCGCACCAACCCACGAACGCAGCAGCCGCAAGTCCCAGCGGGAGGAGTGGTGACACACCGCTGTCCGTCCTCCATGCACGGTAGAACAAGAGGGTGAAGGAAAGCCGCTCGGTCCAGGCGCGCCACCCGATCTCTATGGCGTACGCCAGCGTGGCGGCGAGATAGAAAAGCGACAGCATCCCCACCAGGTCGCGTGCCCACGCGTCGATCCGCCACATGTCCCTCAGGTCCTTCCAGGCTTTTCTCCTCCGCTCCTTTTCTCGATTCCAGAGGTCGCCAACGGGGGCGAGGAGCGCCATGCGGCGGGCGAGCGCTCCTCCCTGGCTGCCGTTGCAGCGTCTGACCGCCACGGCGGCCAGCGCCAGGGCCACGAAGAGCGTCCGGACCGTCAACACGGCGAGCCCTGCGGCCGCCCACGTCTGGAAGTGGTTGGGGGCGCTCAACGCCCCGGCGCAGATCACCACGGTGGGAGGGATCACTCCGCCCATGACGGCGACCGCCTGCAGCAGCCGGTACAGCGACTCGTGCGATTCGAGGCTGGCCCGCGTCGCAGCGCGGATGGTCGCGACATCTTCCCTCTTCTTCTTCTTCTTCTCCGCCTCCTCCCCCTTCTCCTCGTTCTTCTCGTTCTTCTCGATCTTCTCGTGCGCCGTGTTGGCCGGTTCAGAGATGCGCCGCAGGTGCGCCACGTTGCGCCAGAGCAGCAGGAGCGAGACGCAGAACAGCGCGATCACGATCGCGAACTCCAGGAAGTCGAGCCGCGGGTCCGGCTTCGCCTGCGCGGAAGTGACGAAATCGGTGGCCGTGGAGCGAACGTCGCTCGCCGTGAGGGGCATGAGCCCGGAACCGCCGACCACGCTCGTCCACACCGGGGGCCGCTTCTGCCTCCAGGCCGAATCGGGGAGCACGAAGTCCACCAGCGCGGTATCGCCGAGCTGGATGAGCGTCGCGTTGTACAGTGCCTCGGCGGTCTCGTCGGCAAAGGGGATGGGTTGCCGCCGCCCTCCCCAGAGCTGGCTTTCGGGGATGAGCGGATAGCTCGACAGGACCACCGCGCCGACCAGGTCGGGGTTGTACTTGGGGGCCAGGTAGAGGTGGTTGCCCTCGAGCAGGATGAAGTGGACGTCGCGCAGCCGCTTGCGAAGCTGTGTGACCAGGAAGATGCGGTCGCGGATGTCCGACGCGACGATCGCCACCGCGCGGACATCGTGGTTCCGCAGGGTGCGCGCGAGCTGGTCGAGCTCGATGTCGACCGTGGGCGCGGTGAGCTCCGAGGTCGGGAGCGCGCCCTCCATGGGCCGCGGCGGATCGGTGAGGTTCAGCGTGACGACCGGCCCGCCGGGCGCCATCTGCAGGGTCGCGGGCTGGGTCGCGGTGCGATCGGCCCGCAGCATCGCGACGTTCAGCGGGAACGAAAGCTGGAGGGGACCTACGCTGTCCCTCCGCGTCGAACGCTGCGTCGCCGTAGCGAAGGCCTGCCCGTAAGCGGTCGAGCCCTCTGCGACGATCGCGAGCTGCGCGGGCTTCAGACCCAGGCGCGGGATCACGCGGCTCGCCAGCTCGGCCGCGAGCGAGACGTCGGTGTTGATCGTCGCATAGAAGGTGAATCGCGAGGCGTCGCCGAACAGCCCGCGCACGGCGCCGCTCGTGGCGGACCCGGTCACGACCGTGGCGTGCCTTCCGTTCCCGGCGGCGATCCAGCGGGACAGGGCAGCCTGGAGCCCGGGGGCGGAACCGGAAAAGGAGGGGCCCAGGACGGCCAGGGTCCTCCCCGCCGGGTCGCCGAGCAGTGCGTCTCGTTCCGCCAGGGCCCGGGCGAGCGCGCGCGGATGCGGCCCGGCGGTTGGCACCTCTCCCACCAGGAAGACCAGGCGCCAGAGCGGCTTGCCGGCGGCACTCGAGTCCTGGAGCGAGCGGAAGAGGAGAACGCCGGGGAAGAGGGCGCGCACCGGGGTCTTGCCCCGCTCCTTGAGCACGGAATCGGCCCCGAGCGCCCACGGGAGCCAGAGCCGGTCGATCACGTACCCGCGGTGCTCGTGCGCGCGCCGGAGGACCTCGATGTACGCGTCGAACAGCCAGTCCTCGTGCGAATCGACGGGATCGGGAACAGTCGCGATCATCACGCCGAGCGTGTCGCCGCCGAACCGGAGCGCGGCGGGCGCGGTGGTGTCGCCGCGCTCGATCCGCGCGTACCGCGCCGTGTCGTGGAGGCTCAGCGCGAGCATCCGGGCCGCCATGTTCTCGAAGCGCGAACGCTTCGCGCTGTCGCGCTGCGGCTGTGAGTCGTCGGGTGCGGGGGCGGGAGGGGCCGGGCTGGCGGGAGCCTCTGCGGCGGCGGTGGCTTTCTCCGGCTGCGCCGAGCGCGCCACGGTCGCGCCCGCCATCAGCGTCACGAGGCCGACGAAGAAGCGAACGATGACCGGGCTCGGCTGCGAACTGGACATGGGAAGAGGCGAGAGATCGATTTTGAGCGGGCGAAGCACCAGAAAGCCGTATGATTCCGCAACGATACGCCCTCTGCGTCTGACGGCCAAGCATTTCGTATTTCTCAACTGGTGCGGCTCCACGTTCGCCGCGCCAGATCCTACTCTGTGCGGTATTGGCGCTTATTGGACGGTCTTGTCCATGGACTTCCCGCGGCGCGGGCAAGGCTCTTGCTCCTGCGGCGCGGCATGTTCACTCCGCGCATCTTTCTCCTCTCCCCGGCCTACGCGGGCGGCAAGCGCGGCGAGCTGGTGCTGCGCGACGCGGCCTCGTTCCCGCTCGCCAAAAAGCTGCGCGAGCCCAGCGGCGCGCCGCTGGGCGACGTCTTCAGCTTCCTGAGCGGGCTCTACTTCCGGGGGAAGATGGCGTACGTGCGCCGCTTTTCCGCGCCGCCGCCGGGGCTGCCGGGCGCGCTGGTGATCACGCCCACGCGCGGGCTGGTGACGCCGGAGTCGCGGATCGGGGTGGAGGAGCTGCGCGAGTTCGCGGAGGGCGCGGTGGAACTGGACAACCCCGGCTACCGCGGGCCGCTGGAGACGCACGCCCGCGCCCTGGCCGAGGCCTGCCAGGACGCGCCGATCGTGCTGCTGGGGAGCATCGCCTCGGGGAAGTACGTGGACGTGCTGACCAAGATCTACGGCGAGCGGCTGCTGTTCCCCTCGGCGTTCGTGGGGCGCGGCGACATGAGCCGCGGCGGGCTGATGCTGCGCGCGGCCGAGAGCGGCGAGGAACTGGAATACGTGCCGGTGCTGGGCGCCCGGCGCCACGGCGCGCGCCCGCCCAAGCTGGAGCCGCGGCGGTGGAAGACGCGGTGAGGGCGCGCGCGAAAGTGAACGGCCGCGCAGGCGGCCGGTGAGGGAAACAGAAGAATCTTGTCCTGTGGGGGAAAGCACGTCATCTTGCGGATGATCCCGCCCCGCGAGCCGATCCGTCTCCCCCCGGCCCCGCCGCTCCGAAGGTGTCCGCGAAGATCGTGCTCCTCGTGGACTCGCACGAGGACAGCCGCACCATCTACACCGCCATCCTCGAGCACCACGGGTTCGCGGTGGTGGCCGCGTCGCGTGGCGACGAGGGGCTGCGGCTTTCGCGCGACCGGCGTCCGGACCTGATCGTGGTGGAGTTCGCGCCCCCGCGGCAGGCCAGCCTGGCACTGGTGCGGGCCTTCCGCAGCGATGCGTCGCTCGCGGCCGTCCCCCTGGTCGCGCTGAGCACCACCCTGGGTGACACCGACCGCGACCTGCTCCTGGCCGAGGGGATCGCGGCGTACATGGTGAAGCCCTGCCCGCCGCTCACCCTCCTGGCGGAGGCGCGGCGGCTGCTCGGGGGCTGAGCCGGCTGGCCTCCATGCAGAGACGCGGAGACGCGGAGAGCCACGGCGGCCCTCCGCGTCTTCGCGTTTCCGCGAATTCGTCCTACCCGTCGTCGTCTCCCGCCGAGCGGTCGCGGCAGTCGTACGCGTACCATCGCCCGCCGAGGAAGCGCGGGCGGACGTTTCTGCACGTACCCGGCGGACCCGCGGCGCCGTCGGCATAGAGGAGCGTAAAGCTGAACTCGCCACCGTGCCGGAACAGCAGCCCGCCTTCCACGGGGGCGACGCTGGCGAGGTCGAGCGCTTCGAGGCGGTCGCGGAACCGCCCCAGGACACGATTGTCCGTCCAGCCCTCCGCCGTCACCGGCACGCTCGCGGAGGCGGCGCGGACCTCCGCCGCGAGCGCGTCGAGCTCGGCTTGGTTCGCGGCGAAGTGCATCTCAATCCCGGCGCGATGGGCGGGGCCCGACAGGGAAATCACCGACACGAGCGAGAGGATCGCGACCACGAACGCCTGCGCGGCCTCGCGGCTGCGCTCGTAAAGGACGAGGCAGAAGCCGGCCAGGCCGCTCATCGGCAGCAGGAAGGCACCCGCGAACAGCATCGCCGCGAGCGAGAGGCGATCGTTCATGGGCGACAGCAGCGTTCCCCCGACGACCACCGCGCACCCGGTGACCCAGATCCTGAGCGACACCCGGCGGGCGCGCGCGACACGAGCTCCGGTGCCGGCGGCCGGGGCGGAGCGGACCGGCGGCGGCACGACGGGGCCGGGAGGGACCAGCGCGAGCCGCGCGCTTCCGGCGGCGCTCACGAGCGGCTCCGCGCCTGCGCCGAGGCGGCCGGCGCGGTCGGTGCCGCGGCGGGGCACATCCCCCGAAGCTCCGCCGCGCGGGCACGCACCGAGGCGACGGCGCGCGAGCGGCCCAGGCTCCACGCGCGCCAGTCTTCGTCCGCGCCGCTCCAGTCGCGCAGCAGGGTGCGGGCGACGTGGCAGCGTGCATCGGCCGGGAGCGCGTCGAGCCGCCGCAGCAGCGCGGGAACGGCGTCGCCGCTGAGCGAGGCGGCGTAGACGGCGTCGAAGCGCACCGCGCTCTCCGCGCGCGCCGCGTTGACGCGCACGATCAGCGCGTCGGGGCTGGCCACGTGCAGCAGCACGATGGTCTCCACCGCCGCCGTCACCGCGCCGAAGGCGAAGCGTTCCCGCCGCCCGCGCAGCACCGTCCAGCAGAACCACGCGAAGACCGCGGTGAGCCAGAGCATGAAGGCGGTGGTGTACACCCGCAGCTCGGTGAGGCCGTAGGCGCTCTGGTAGAGCCGCATCCGGTGCAGCGCCGAGAGGATGATCACGAACACCAGCCCCACCATCGCCCCCGCCGCGATCCGGAAGACGCGCTCCCCGCGCGCGTCACCGTCGGCCAGCCAGTGCACCGTCATCAGCAGCGGGAGCACCAGCCCCGCCACCGCGCAGAGCTCGAAGAAGCCGCGCCGCGCGTACGCCGAAAAGGTCTCCGCCCCCGGCGCCAGCAGGTCGCCGTAGCTGCCGAAGAAGTGCGGGAGCTGCAGCACCACGAAGGCGAGGAAGAGGAGGTCGAGCAGCCCCAGCACCGTCGCCGTCTCCACCACGCCCAGGCGCGGCTTCGGCGCCGCCGGCGCGGCCGCGGCAGTCGCGCCGGCGGGCGGCAGCGCCGTCGGGGGGGATGGGTTCACCAGCGCGCGCAGCACCCCCGCGGCGCCCCAGGCGAACAGCAGGGCGAGCCCCGTGTGCGAGGCGGCCAGCGGGAAGTCGAAGGCGAAGGTGCGGCCGATCAGGCGGTCGAACCCCGCGTCCGCCGACATCAGCAGCGAGCCGAAGATGAGGAGGAGGGGCAGGGCCAGTGCGGCGCCGCGCCCCACGGCCAGCGCGTTGCGCGTCCACCCGGCCTCGCCGCGCAGCTCGCGCCAGCGGATGTCACGGCCGAGCAGGACCCCGGCGCCGCAGGTGGCCTCGAAGACGGCCTGCAGCAATCCCGCGCAGTACCGCGCCAGCCCGGCCACGCGCACGCTCCCGCCGCTCGCGCGGTAGACCGCCAGCCCCAGGATCACGCAGAGCGCGGCGAGGTCGAGCGCCTTGAGCGTGGGCGAGTCGCGCCAGGAGGCGAGCGCGGCGACGGCGAGCGCGACCGGCATCCAGCCGGCCATGGCGTCCTCCGTCTCCGCGCGGCGCTGCAGCCCCGCGGCGGCGGCGACGAACAGCGCGGTCCAGAGGGTGAGGTTGAGTCCCCACGGCACCGGGCGGAGCAGCGCGTCGCCGGCGGCGCCGAGGGCCAGCGCGGTGGCGGCCACCGCCGCGCCGTTGCGGGTGCGGGCGCTCAGCGGGGCGCGCGTGGGGAGGGCGGCGGAAGCGAGGGTCTCGGCGTTCATGCGGCGGACGACTCCAGGGTGGATGCGCGCTCCGCGGTGGGAGGCACGAGACGGGTGTAGCCGCGCTCCTCCCCCGTGTCGGGGAAGGAGCCGCGGCCGAAGAAGACCTTCGCGGCGAGCGCGCGCAGCGGCGGCGTGCGCAGCGCGGCGCACCCCAGCTCCGCCAGCAGCGGCGACCGCACCGCCGAGAGTGCGCGCCGCAGGACCAGCCGCGCGGCGAAACGCCGGCGGAAGGCGGTGCCGGCATAGGGCGCGAGCGCGGCCTCGTCGCCGCTCGCGAGGTAGTCGGCGGTGACGCGGGCGGCGAGGGCGGAGAGACGGATGCAGGGGTCCAGCCCGCCGGCGGTGAGGGGCGAGACCGCGCCGGCCGCATCGCCCACCAGCAGCCCGCGCGCGCAGGCGATCCGCGGCAGCACGCCGCCCACCGGGATGCGCCCGCCGCGCCGCTCGTCCGCCTCGCGCCCGCGCAGCCCGAAGCGGTCGTCGACGCGTGCGCGGAAGCGGCGGAGCGCCTCCGCCGGCCGGAAGCGATCCGCGTGGCCGCCGACGCCCACGTGCACCTCCTCGCCATCCGTCACCACCCAGGCGAGGTACCCGGGCGCCAGCTCGGGGTCCAGCCAGCAGTGGAAGCAGGGCGGACCGGCGTGCGCCACCCGGAAGACCTCCTCCACCCCCACGATCCAGCGGCGGTTCTCCGGGAGCCCCAGCGCGCCGGCCACGCGGCTCTGCGCGCCGTCCGCGCCGATCAGGAAGCGGGCGCGCACGGCGGCGCCGCGGCCGCCGCGCTCCAGCAGCACCACCGAGCCGGCGCCGTCGTCCAGGCACCCGGCGAAGCGGGTGAGCGGCGACCACTCCACCCCGGCGGCGCGGCACCCGTCCAGCATCGATCGGTAGAGCGCGCCCATCTTCCCCACGCGGAACTCGGTGCGCGGGCTCACCAGCTCCAGCGCGCGGTCCCGCGGCGAGTAGAGGGTCACGCGGCTCACCGGCGGGCCCAGGCAGTCGTCCGGCAGCGCGAAGTCCTCCAGCGTGCGCCGCACGAAGATCCCGGTGGTGTGCACGGCCCGGTCGACCTCCGCCTTGCGGTCGACCAGCAGCACGGAGAGGCCGCGCTCGCCCAGGCGCCGCGCCGTCTCCAGCCCGGCCAGTCCCGCGCCGACCACCACCGCGTCACAGGCGTTCATCCGCACGCTCCCTTCGACGGTCCAAAGCGAAACTCTCACAGAGGCACGGAGACACGGAGCTACGCCGTCGCCTTTTCCGGCACCCGGCCGAAGCGGCGGTCACGGCGCCGGAACTCGGCGACGGCCTCGGCGAGCGCGGCGGCGTCGAAGTCCGGCCACATCCGCGGCGTGAAGCAGAGCTCGGCGTAGGCGCACTCCCAGAGGAGGAAGTCGCTCAGCCGCTGCTCGCCGCCGCTGCGCACCAGCAGGTCCACCTGCGGGGTGGCCTCCACCGCTCCCACGGCCTCTCCCAGCAGCGCCTCGAACCCGCCGCGGTCCACCTCCCGGCCGCCGGCGAGCGCGGCGGCGCGCAGGATCGCGTCGCGCGCGGAGTAGTCGATCGCCAGCCGCAGGTGCAGCCGGGCGCCGCCCGCGGTGGCCGCCTCGGCCCCGGCGATGGCGCGCGCCAGCACCTCGGGAAGCCGGTCGCGCCGGCCGATCACCGAGAGGCGGACGCCGTTCTCGATCAACCGCGCGGTCTCGCTCGCCAGGTAGCCGCGGAAGAGGCGCATCAGCGCACCCACCTCGCGCGGCGGCCGCTGCCAGTTGTCGGAGCTGAAGGCGTAGAGGGTGAGCGTGCCGATCCCCAGCCCCGGCGCGGCCTCCACGATCCGCCGCACCGCCTTCGCCCCCGCGCGGTGGCCCGCGACCCGGGGGAGGCCGCGCGCGTTCGCCCAGCGTCCGTTGCCGTCCATGATCACGGCCACGTGCACCCCCGCCGGCTCGCCGTTCGTCAAAGTGCTCTGCATCACAAAGTTCCCGGGTGAAAAAAAAGGCCGTCGCGCCGGTCAGCGCTCGCGGACGGCCCGGATGATGGCCTCCATGTGGTCCAGGTAGCGCCCCAGCGCGCGCCGGCCGTCGTCGGTCAGCCGGAACTCGGTGCGGGGGACGCGCCCCTCGAACTTCTTGGTGCACTGCACGTAGCCGGCCTCCTCGAGCTTGCGGGCGTGCACGCTCAGGTTGCCGTCGGTGAGCGAGAGCATGTCCTTGAGCTCGTTGAAGGCGAGCGACTCGTTCACCGCCAGCGCGCTCACGATCGCCAGCCGCACCCGCTCGTGGATCAGCCGGTCCAGCTCCGGGGCGGCGGCGGTCTCCGCCCCGCCGGCGATGCTCCGCAGCCGCTCCGCCGCGCTCGCACGCATCCGTGCCTCAGCCACCGTACCTCCTCGCGATCACCGTTCCGAACACCACGTGCAGCGCGCCGAACCCGAGCGCCATGAAGGCGTCGCCCCACTCCGCGGGGGCGAGCAGCGCGGCGATCCCCAGGAGCATGGAGCTGAACCCCATCACCGGCACCACCCGCACCGAGTTGGTCCCCGCTCCCACGATCCCCGCGCCGTAGAGGAGGAGCCAGAGCCCCGGCAGCACCCCCGCCATCCCCGCGCGGAAGAGCACCAGCGTGAGCACGGCCCCGGCGAAGAGCGGCGGGGCGAGCGAGAGCACGAATTTGCGTCCGGGGCCGGAGTGGATGGGCTCGCCGATGGCGCGCGCCTTCATGGCGGTGGTCACCACGCCGATCCCCATCGCCACGATGGCGGCCACCGACCAGGTCGCCAGCCAGTTCTCGGCGCTCCCCTGCCGCGAGGCGAGCCACGCCGCCAGCAGGCCCATGACGCCGATCACCACCTGCCCCCACCCCGACACGGCGGTGAAGCTCCCGGCCCGCTCCATGGTCTGGCGGATGAACGCCAGGTTGTCCATCGCCCGCTCGTGCAGTTCGAGCGGCGGCTCCTCCGGCGGCCTGCGGAACGGGATGATCTTCGCCATGGTGCGTACGATGCGGGGTTAGAGTCCGGCTGTCAAGTGCTTTGCAATACAAAGCATGCTTCATGCCAGTCTGAACTGTGGACCCACCCATCATCGGACATGAAGGAGCGCCGCCGATCATTGCCGATCAGCCGATGATCGGAGCGTGTAACCGCAGTGCGTCTGGCGAGACGCCGAATGCGACCAGCACGGCCCCAGTCGGTCGATAGTACACGCTCCGCCCAACCGTGCGCGTCTGGCGCACGAGCCGGCGCTCGAGCAGCCGCTGCACCAGCTCGCTTGCGGACGGCTGCGACAGCTTCAGCAGCCGTGCCGCGTCCGTCACGCGGAATTCGGGGTCGGCGCCGCCGTGGCCCGCCACGAGCCCCGCGAGGTGTGCGAAGTCGTTCGGCGAAAGGCGCGAGCGGAACTGGCGCTGGTAATCGGCGGCCGCGTGCCGGAGGACCTCCGCCTGGGCCATGGGGGCCACCGAGCGCACGCCGAGGATCCGGTCGGCCGCGTCGCTCAGGAGCCGGAGGAAGTTACGCAGGTCGCCCTGGTACAGCGCGTAGAGCTCCGCTGCGTCGCGCGGGACGATCGGCTCCACCAGCGGACGTCCGTCGATGCGGAGATGGGCGTAGCGTCGCTCCAGCAACTGCTCGATCTCCGCCGGCGTGAGCGGCCGCAGCACGTCGGCGGCCGGAAAGATTCCGCCCACCTGGTCGTAGACGCGGAACACGCCGTCCTCGATCCCGGTCGCGCCCACGAAGATCCAGTGCGCCCCCGGGAGCAGCAGGTAGTCGCGGAGGTCGCGGAGGAGAAGTGCGGTTTCCTGCGAACGCGTGCTGGCGAGGTTCTCCAGGTTGTCGACGTGCAGCAGCACCGGCCGTCCCAACTCACCCGTCACGCGCCGGAGCGCCTCGCCGAGGTGCTCGTAGAGCGCTTCGCGCGGTGCTTGCGGCGGGACGAAGGTCCGGGTCACACCGCCCGACAGGCCGAACGCCGAGAGCGACCCGCCCCGGATTTCCCCGCCTTCGAGCCAGCGCACGGTCCGCTTCCAGAACCTGCCCTGCTCGTTGTCGAGCTCCGCCGCCGAACGGATGCGCACGACGGTCCGGAGCACGTCGGCCACGAAGCTCGTGAGCGACGTCTCCTGGGTGATCCGGACGGGATGCTCGTAGGTGGCGACTTTCAACGCAGCCGCATCGGCCTTCACCCGGTTGACGAAGCTCGTCTTCCCCACCCCCGGGTCGCCTTCGACGATCGTGCGCGTGTGGGGATCGCTCACCACCCGCCGCTCGATTCGCCGCAGCTCTTCCTCGCGGCCCACGAACAGCGACATCGGATGGTCGCCGTCCGAGGGCTTCAGCTCGTCCTGGAAGAACGGGCTGCTCCGCAGTCCGTAAGGTTCCCACAGGCGAGAAACGTCCATCCGCCGACTCTTTTCCGAGAGACGAGAATTCATCGGGCATGAAGATCGAGGGCCTATCATAGAGAATGTGCCTATGATAGGCAAGATCTCTGCACCGCCGATGATGGATCTCGTGCTCAAGCCCACCGCGCGGTGCGCTGTCGAGATGTCCGCGCTGCCCTGGTCGTCATCGCGCTTCAGCAGAGCACGTATCCGCAGGCGAACCAGCCCGCCACAGAATCTTACCCGGGTTCTGCTCGATTCTCGGAGAGCGCGGCCTCGGCCCAGTCGTCGGTGTGGCGGTGGCGGCCGAGGCCGAGGGCGTCGAAGCGGTCGTCCGCACCGCCCTTCTCGACGCCGAGGTGGAGGAGGGCGTGGTTGATGGCGCCCATCCGTGTCTTCGATGGCCCCGACAGCGCCTCGCCGTCTTCCAGACCATCGCCGCCTGGTCTCCGCTGCCGCCGAAGTAGTCCGTCTCCACGTAGGCCACCCGCCCGCCACGCGACATCTCCGCGCCGAGCCGGGCGAAGCCCTCCGTCAGCCGCCAGAACTCCTCGTGAGGTGATTCGCCGCCGCCCCGAGCTCGTCGTCCAGCGCATCGGTGGTGGGGAGGAAACCGAATCCCTGCTCCAGCGACGCGATCACCGCGTTCCGCAGGTGGCGCGTGCTCTCCCGCAGCACCTCCTTCCGTGCGACGAATCCCGCGATCGAACGACTCATGCGAATATCCGGAAGTAGAGTTGGACACGACCCAGGAAAGGCGATTCCGCGGTCCTGTATCATCGGCACTGAAGCCAATCCGCCTATCATAGGCACAGTGCCTATGTGGCCTATGATTCACGAGAGTGTCGGGACGGTCTCCTGTCCGTTGGGACCAGGGTGGCGGCCGGTCCACCGGTCGAGGTTCGGGAGCACGGAGGAGGCGCGGGTGAGCACCTCGTCGGGGTAGCCGAGGGCGCGCTTGATGGCGATGTCGCGCTGCAGCGGGTTCTTCTCGCGCTCCAGCGAGACCACGCGGCGGCGGCCGAGCTCGCGCACGTAGTAGATGGAGTTCGTCGGCACCGGAAAGTCGCTGCCGTGCAGCGTGCGCGCGGTGAGCTCGGGGTCCTTCGCGAAGCGGGGGAGGTGGGGGAAGCGCGAGAGGTTGCTGATCCCCGAGTTGTCGGCCCACAGGTGCGGGAACTCGCCGAACCAGCGCTTGAGCAGCGGCACCTGGTCCTCGTCGCGCGCGTAGGTCACGGGCGCCGCGGAGTGCGCGACGATCACCGGCACCCCCGCGCGCAACAGGCGCTCCAGCAGGCGCAGGTCCTTCAGCCGAGCGTCGACCTGCGCGAAGGTGTTCTCGCTCCCGCCGCTGTGCACCAGCAGCGGAATGCCGGCCTCCGCCAGCCGCGCGTAGAACGGGTCGAGCGCGGGGTCGGAGGCGTCGATGCGCTGCGTCGCGGGGAGCCACTTGATCAGCACCGCCCCGCCCTCGATGCACTCCTCCAGCCGCTCCAGCGCGTCGGCGCGGTGCGGGTTCACCGAGGGCCCGGGGAGGAGCTCCCGGTGCTGCCGGCAGGCCTCGAACACCCATGGAATGGGGACGATGGACTGCGAGAGCCCCTCGTCCAGCCGCCCGGCCGCGTCGTACACCCCGTCGAAGCCGAGCGCGACGGCGTGGTCCAGCTCGCTCGCGCGCACGCGCTCCGCCAGCCGCGCCGCCCAGTCCTGGTCGAACGAGGTGGCGAGATGCTCCTCGGTGACGCGGTGCAGGCGCCGGAGAATGCGGAACGCCAGCCGCTTCCGCAGCGCCTGCGAGCTCCAGCACCCGGATTCCTGCGTCCCCACCCCCGCCAGGTGCGTGTGGACGTCGATCTTCAGCAGTCGGCGGATGGTCATCGCGCCGCCCCGGAACGGATGCACCCGCGACCCATCCGATCCAGATCTATCCGCCGCCCGTCCATCACCCCCCGACCCACCCATGTCATCCTGAGCGCCGCCGCTGCGCCGTTGCCGCGTTCGCGGCGAGTCCAGGCGGCGGCCGAAGGATCCATAGCCGACGAGCACGTCAGACGGCGCGCGCCGCCGAGCGCACGAACGGCCTCGATCATCCCGATGCGAGTGAGCTCGCCGCTACAACGGCACGCAGTCCGCCCGCGCGGACACCAACGGCAACGGATCATCGAGCGGATGATGGAGAGGACGTGAGGGTGCCGGGCAGATGCGCGGCGGATTGCGATGGCGAAGCCGTTCCGCCGCCATGCGAGTCGATCCACGCGACGGTGCGGCTGATCGCAGCCTCCGCGAAGCACGTGCTCCAGTGCGTGGTTCCGGGGATTTCCAGCAGCTCGGACGATGGGATCAGCGCCGCGAGCCGGCGGCCCTGCGCGGGGGGGACGAGCCGGTCGGCGGCGCCGTAGACCAGGAGCACGGGGACGCGGATCCGCGCGGCGGCGCGGCCGAGGTCGAGGCGCGCGAGGAGGCGCTGGATCGCGGCGACGTAGGCGAAGGGCGCGCCGTCCTCCACCGCCCCGCGGATCGGGTAGGCGCGGCGCTTGAGGGGGCCGGCGGCGGGCACCATCCCCCACAGGCCGTAGTGCCGCCGCTGGCTCAGCGTGGAGAGCCGCAGGAAGCCGCGCACCTCGGCCAGTGCCGTCCGCGCGTCGAGCGCGATGGAGACCGGAGAGGAGATCACCACGCCGCTCGCGGCGTGCGGCACGGTGCCCTCCGCCAGCGCGGACAGCACCAGCGACCCGCCGAAGCTGTGGCCGACCAGGTGGAGCGGGAGCGACGGACGGCCGCGCTCGGCCTCCTCCACCGCGACCGCGATGGCGGAGGTGACGATCTCCGGGGAGAAGACGGTGGTGCTCCCGGCGCCGTGGCCGTCGATGTCGAAGGCGAACACCTCCACGCCGCGGCGGATCAACGCCTCGAACAGCGCGAGCTGGGGATAGAGCGCGTCGTTCCCCGCGCCGTGGACGGTGACGACGCGCGCCCGTGCGTCGCGCGGCACCAGGCGCCACGCCTCGACCTCGCCGCGCGCCGCGGGACGCGGATAGCGGAGGCGCTCCAGCCGCGCGCCGGCCGCGTCCATCCAGCGCTCCATCCGGCGAATCCAGCCCGCGGGCGGCATCAGGCGGCGGGGGTGGGGGTGGCGGACTGGTGCGCGTCTCCCCCCATCCACCCGCGCTCGTCCTCTGCCGGCTCGTTCCCCGCGGCCTCGGCGGTGCGCGCCTCGCTCGCCTCCGCGCCGGGCGGGCCGTAGTGGCCGGGGCGCAGGTCGGGCGCCACGTCGCCGGTGATCAGGCGCGCGCCGCGCTGCCAGGTCACGTAGCTCCACGCCCACTGCATGAACACCGACAGCCGGTTGCGGAAGCCGATCAGGAAGAGGATGTGGACGAAGAGCCACGCCATCCACGCCATCCACCCGGTGAGCTTCAGCCGCCCCGACTCCAGCACCGCCGCGCGCCGGCCGATGGTGGCCATGCTCCCCTTGTCGCGGTAGCGGAAGGGCGCCCGCTCCCCCCCGCGCAGGTCGGCCAGCAGGTTGCGCGCGGCCTGCCGCCCCTGCTGCATGGCCACCTGCGCCACGCCGGGGAGCTGCTTCCCGTCCTTCCCCGCCAGCGCCGCCAGGTCGCCGATCACGAACACCCGCGGGTCGCCGGGGAGGGAGAGGTCCGGCTGCACCTCCACCCGGCCGACGCGGTCCGTCGGGGTGTCGAGCCGCTTCCCCAGCGGGCTGGCGGTGACGCCGGCGGCCCACACCACGTTGCGCGCCCGGATCAGCTCCTCGCCCACCCGGACGGCGCCGTCCTCGATCTTCGTGACCACCGAGTTCGTGCGGACCTCCACCCCCATCCGCTCCAGCGTCCGCCGCGCGTAGCCCGAGAGCTTCTGGTCGTAGGCGGCGAGCACGCGCGGGCCGCCCTCGAGCAGGATGATGCGGGCGGTGCGCGGGTCGATGTGGCGGAAGTCGCGCACCAGCGCCTTGCGCGCCACCTCCGCCATCGCCCCCGCCGTCTCCACCCCCGTGGGCCCCGCGCCCACGATCACGAAGGTGAGCAGGGCCCGGCGCTCGGCCTCGTCCTCTTCCTGCTCGGCGGCCTCGAAGGCGAGCAGCAGGCGGCGGCGGATCTCGGTGGCGTCGTCGACGGTCTTGAGGCCGGGGGCGATGGGCTCCCACTCCGGGTGGCCGAAGTAGGCGTGCGTGGCGCCGCTGGCCACGATCAGGTAGTCGTAGGGGATGATGGTGCCGTCGGCGAGGAGGAGCTGGCGCGCGGCGCGGTCCACGTCCACCACCTCGCCCATCACCACCTCGGCGTTGCGCTGCCGGCGGAGCACGCTGCGGATGGGCGCGGCGATGTCGGCCGGGGAGAGGGCGGCGGTGGCGACCTGGTAGAGGAGGGGCTGGAAGAGGTGGTGGTTGCGCCGGTCCACCAGCGTGACCGTGACCGGCGCGCGCCGCAGCGCCCGCGCCGCCCACAGCCCGCCGAATCCACCCCCCACGATCACCACGTCGGGTACCGCCAGCACACGCGTCGCCACGCCGCCGTCTCCCTTCTCCGGGTCTCCTTGCCGCCGCTCCACCCCCCCCTTCAAGATACGGGACCCGCCCCCTGCTGGGAACGCGCCGTCCCGGGTCGGCCCCTCCGGTGCGGCGATTGCGAAGGGGACCCATCGAACCATGTCTGCCCGATGAATCGAGGTCCGGGAGAATGCACGGCACCATCCAGCGCTACGGGCTCGCGCCCCCCAGCGAAGACGACGCCCTGGGGATGCTGGCGCGCGTGATCGGCGTGGACCGCGCGGCGAGCGTCTGGGCGCGGGCCCACCGCGAGGCCGGCCTGGGCGGCGCCCACGGCAAGGTGCTCGGTCCGGCGGAGCTGCTCCGGGTGGCCGACGTGCTGGTGCGCTCCGAGGGCCCCGAGCGGGCGATCGGCACCTCGCTGGCCGTGCGCGCGCGCACCTGGCTGCTGCTGAACCGCGTGCAGGGGGAGGGCGCCCGATGACCGCGAGGATCGACGACGACGACGCCCGGCGCGGGCGGGAGGACGAGGGGCGCCTGCGGGAGATCGTGGAGCTCGACCTCCTCTCCCCCGAGGTGGACGACATCCTCCAGTCCACCGTGGAAGAGGCCGCCGCGCGCCTGGGCCTGCCGCAGGCGATGGTGACGGTGGTGCTGGACCAGGCGCAGTTCTTCGCCGCGCACCACGGGCTGGACGGGTGGATGGCCGAGGCGCGGGGGACGCCGGTGGAGTGGAGCTTCTGCGCGCTCGCGGTCGCCTCGGGCGAGCCGTTCGTGGTCGAAGACGCGACCACCCATCCGCTCACCCGCGACAACCCGCTGGTCGCGCACGAGGGGATCCGCTGCTACGCCGGCATCCCCCTGGTCAGCTCGCGCGGCCACGCGCTCGGCACCCTGTGCGTGATCGGGAAGGCGCCGCACACCTTCAGCGACGCCGACCTGGACGCCCTCCGCGCCCTTGCGGCCAAGGCCGTGCACCGGATCGAGGAGCGGAGGGTGGCGGGTGGGGTGCCCCGGCCTGGAGAGCCGGGGGAATCGGGCGGATAAATCCGCCTCGGGTTTCCAACCCGGGGGAACGAGGCGGCGGCGCGCGGCCGGACCTGGCCGGCGGTTGTGCCGGCCCTCCGGAGTGCCAGCGTTTTGCCCCAGCCGGGTGTATCACATCGAGGCTCTCTCCGTGCCTCCGTGTCTCTGTGTGAGACGCCGTCGAAACGCTTCGGAGTTGACCCGAAAATGGGGGAACCTGGCGCCTCGCGGATGGTATTCCACCTGTGCGATTGCGCGGCGCGGCGCACGTTCTTCTCGTTGACGACGTGGATGGGCGGCACTACCTTGTGCGCCCCCGCTTTCCCCGGGGGAAGCGGACCCGGCGGCACACCTTTCCCACGCCTTGCGGCAGATGAGCTTCACCGTGTCACGCAGCGAGCTGGCAGCACCCGGCGACGACCGGGCGTGGTTCCGCGCGCCGACGGGGGCGTTCGCGGGAGTGCCGGCGAGGCCGGGGCGGGAACGGGCGTAGGCGCCGCAGCGGCGCCCCGCACCCAGCCCGCCCGGCCGCTCCATGAAGCGCCGGGCGTTTTCGTTCTCCGCCGGGCAGAGCTTTTGCAGACCGACGCCCTTTCGGCCCGTGCGGCCGCCTTACGGGCTCGGAGAACTCCGCGGAAGGCGGATCCAGCGATAGACCACATGGCAACGGCAGCGCGCAAGACCAGCGGCACCACCCCTCGCAAGCGCAAGCGGACGTCTCCCCGCGGAGACGCCGAGTTCGGCGCGCCCACCGAGGACCAGTCCAGCCTCGACCAGTACCTGAAGGAGGTGAGCACCCACAAGCTGCTCACCGGCCCGCAGGAGATCGAGCTGGGCCGGCGCGCCCGCGCGGGCGACGAAGACGCGGTGAGCGAGCTGGTGCGCGCCAACCTGCGCTTCGTGATCAGCGTGGCCAAGAAGTACCAGAACCGCGGCGTCTCCCTCTCGGACCTGATCCAGGAGGGGAACGTGGGGCTGGTGACGGCCGCGCGGAAGTTCGATCCGGACCAGGGGGTGAAGTTCATCTCCTACGCGGTGTGGTGGATCCGCCAGGCGATCCTCTCGGCGCTGGCCAACCAGGGGCGCAGCGTGCGCGTGCCGCTGAACCGCGCCAGCGACCTGGCCAAGATCTTCCGCGAGCGCGAGCGGCTGAAGCAGGAGCTGCGGCGCGACCCCACGCCGGTGGAGCTCTCCGAGGCCACCGGGCTCTCCCCCGAGATCGTGGAGAGCCTGCAGACGCTGAACGCCGCGGAGATCCGGCTCGACGCGCCCATCGGCGACAGCGACGACAGCCAGCTGATGGACCGCTTCATCGCCGAGGAGGCGATCGTCACCGAGGACGAGGTGGAGGAGCGGCTCCTCTCCGAGCGGGTGGAGCGGGCGCTGGGCACGCTGCAGCCGCGCGACGCCAAGGTGCTCAAGCTCTACTTCGGGCTCGAGGGCGGGCGCGAGCACACGCTGGAGGAGATCGGCGACATCCTGGGGGTGACGCGCGAGCGCATCCGCCAGCTCCGCGACCGCGCGCTCAAGCGCCTGCGCGAGGGCGAGATGGGCGAGGCGCTGGCCTCGTTCGCCGCCGCGTGAGCCTGCTCGCCGCGGTCCGGCCGGGGGCACCCTTCCATCCGGGAGGGTGCCCCTTGCTTTTCCTCTCCACGCACTCCCGCACTCCCGCACTTCCGCACTCTCCATGCTGACGGGCACGGTGCTGCGCGCGCAGGGCGGCGTGTACGAGGTGGAGACGGGCGACGGCGTCACCGAGGCGGTGCTGCGCGGCAAGCTCAAGCGCGACGAGCGCTCGGGCGACAAGGTCGTCGTCGGCGACCGCGTGGACCTCGCGCCCGAGGCGAGCGGCGAGCGCACCGTCTGGGCGATCCAGAAGGTGCACGACCGCACCTCGGTGCTCGCCCGCCGCGCGCCGGGGAAGGCGCCGCGCCCCAAGGTGATCGCGGCCAACCTCGACCAGGTGCTGGTGGTCTTCGCGGCGGCCAACCCCACGCCGCACCTGCGGATGCTCGACCGCTTCCTGGTGATCGCCGAGGACGCGGAGATCCGCCCCGTGATCGTCGTCAACAAGATCGACGTCTCGGGCGAGGACGAGGCGCGGCGAACCTTCGCGCCCTACGTGGCCGCCGGCTACGACGTGCTCTTCTCCGCGGCGAAGCAGGGCGTGGGGGTGGAGGCGGTGCGCGAGCGGCTGTGCGGGTGCACCTCGGCGCTGGCGGGCCCGTCGGGGGTGGGGAAGTCGAGCCTGCTGAACGCGGTGCAGCCGGGGCTGGGGCTGCGCGTGGCCGAGATCTCCGAGGCGCTGAACAAGGGGCGGCACACCACGGTCACGGCGCAGCTCATCCCGCTGGAGTGCGGCGGGTACGTGGCGGACACGCCGGGGCTGCGCGAGCTGGGGCTGTGGGAGGTGGACCGCGACAACCTGCAGTTCTACTTCCCCGAGTTCGCGGCCGTGCGCTACGACTGCCGCTACTCGGGGTGCACGCACGTGCACGAGCCCGGCTGCGCCATCCGCGCCGCCGTCGACGCCGGCCAGGTCGACCCCGGCCGCTACGAGAGCTACCGCCGCATGATGACCGGCGAGGACGACGACTTCTCCCCGTCGAGCCGCTGGTAGGCTGCGTCCGGCTTGTGCGGATCGGCCGGTTTCTGCATTCTCCAGAATGCTGCCAACGAGGAGGGATGATGGCAACCGCACCCGCATATGAGCTCGCGCGAGACGACGGCCGTCTGGTCGTGCGCGTGAACGAGGATTTCTTCACGGAAGACGAGGTCTCGCGGTTCCTGGACTACCTCACGCTGGAGTCCATCCGGAAGCGGAGCCAACTGACGGAAGAGGACGCCGGTCGCCTGGCGGACGAGGTCAAGACCGCGGCATGGGAGCGCGTCCGCCACCTCTTCCCCGATCCGTGACAGAGCCCGGTGGCCCCCCGATCGTCGTCGACGCGAACATCCTGTTCTCGGCGCTGCTCCGGAGCGACTCGCGATTCGCCGAGATCCTGCTTTATCGCGGCCATCGGTTCTGCATCTGCGAGAGCACGTTCGTCGAGCTGTTTCATCACAAAGAGCGAATCCTCTCCTACTCCCGTCTCAACGAAACCGAGATCACCGCGCTTCTCCACGTGTTCCTCAGCAGGCTCGTGGTGGAGCGCGAAGCGTCGATCCCGGCGGTGTACAGGCAGGAAGCCGCCGCGCTTTGTCGCGACGTCGATCCACGCGACGAACCATACGTCGCCCTGACGCTCGCGCTGGACGGACGCCTGTGGACCGGTGATCAAAAGCTGCGCAAGGGGCTCGTGGCGCGCGGGTTCGACCGTTTCTTCGATCCCGAGTAGTCACCGCGACCGCTGGTAGTTGTGCGTGGCCGGGTATTGAAACAGAATGGTCTCACACAGGACCAGAGGCCGCTCTGCCACACCCCTTCCTCAGCCCACCCTCCCGTGACCGAACCCACAGAGACACGCCGCCTGGAGCGCGGCCTGGGGCTGACCGACGCCGCGATGCTGGTGATCGGGTCGATGATCGGCTCGGGGATCTTCATCGTCTCGGCCGAGTCGACGCGGCTGGTGGGGGCGCCGGGATGGCTGCTGCTGGCCTGGCTGCTGGCGGGGGCGATGACCATCACCGGCGCGCTCTCGTGCGCGGAGCTGGCGGCGCTCTGGCCGCGCGCGGGCGGGCAGTACGTGTTCCTGCGCGAGGCGTACGGGCCGGCCGTGGCCTTCCTCTTCGGCTGGGGACTCTTCCTGGTGATCCAGACCGGGACCATCGCCGCCGTGGCCGTGGCCTTCGCCAACTTCATGGGCGTGCTCGTCCCCTGGGTCTCGGGGTCGACGTACCTGGTGGAGCCGGTGGTGTTCGGCCGCTACGCGCTCAGCCTGTCGACGCAGCAGCTCGTGGCCATCGCCATGATCCTGCTGCTCACGGCGACGAACACGCGCGGGCTGCGGATGGGGAAGCTCATCCAGAACACCTTCACCGTGGCGAAGACCGCCGCGCTCGCCGCCCTGATCGTGCTCGGCCTCGTGCTGGGATGGAAGGCGGGGAGCGCGGCACTCGCCTCGAGCTGGTGGAACCCGGCGGCGAACGGGTGGCGCGCGGAGGCCGCGCAGCCGGGGATCGGCGTGGCCGCGGGGCTGGCGCTGGTGATGCTGCTGGGGCGGGCGATGGTGGGGCCGCTCTTCGCGCAGTCGGCGTGGAACAACGTGACCTTCGCGGGGGGCGAGGTGCGCGACCCGGGGCGCAACCTGCCGCGGGCGCTGCTGATCGGCTGCGCGACGGTGGTGGGGCTCTACCTCCTCGCCAACCTCGCCTACGTGGCCGTGCTGCCGCTGGACGCCATCCGCGACGCGCCGGGGAAGCGCGTGGCCACGGCGATGATGCAGGCGCTCTTCGGCCCCGCCGGCGCCGCGGCGATGGCCGCCGCGATCCTGGTCTCCACCTTCGGCTGCAACAACGGGCTGATCCTGGCCGGCGCGCGCGTCTACTACGCCATGGCGCGCGACGGCCTCTTCTTCCGCGGCGTGGGGACGCTGAACGCGCGGCACGTGCCCGCCGCGGCGCTGGTGGCGCAGGGCGTCTGGGCCTCGCTGCTCACCCTGCCGCGGACGGTGACCCCGGGCGCGGCAGGCGCGGCGCCGCAGTTCGGCAACGTCTACACGCAGCTCCTGGAGTACATCGTCTCGGTGGACCTGGTGTTCTACGCGCTGATGGTGGCCGCGGTGATCGTGATGCGCCGCCGCCGCCCGGCGCTGGAGCGCCCGTACCGCACCCTCGCCTATCCGCTCACGCCGCTGGTGTACGTGGCGCTCGCGGCCGTGCTGGTGATCGACCTCGCCATCCTGGCGCCGCACACGTCGGTGCCCGGCTACCTGCTCGTGCTCACCGGCATCCCCGCCTACCTCGTCTGGCGGCGCCGCTTCGCCGCCGAGGGCGAGCGCCCCGCGGCGGCCGTGGCGACGTGATCCTCTCTCCGTGCCTCCGCGGCTCCGCGTGAGACGCTATTAGCGGTATTCGAGCTCCTCGCGGGTCCAGATCTCGCCGCCGCGGGCCACCAGCCGCACGCGGCGGAAGTTCCCGACGCTGGCCAGCGGGTCGGCGTCGAGCACCACCAGGTCGGCGAGCTTCCCCGGCTCCAGCGTGCCGATGTCCGCACGCCCCATCGCCCGCGCGGCGGTGCGGGTCGAGGCGACCAGCACCTCCATCGGCGTCATCCCCGCCTCCGCCATCGCCTCCATCTCCCGGTACACCGACACGCCGTGCAGCGTGAGCGGGTTCCCCGCGTCCGTCCCCATGGCGATGGGGATCCCCGCGTCGCGCAGGCGGCGGAGGTTGGCGTACATCGTCTGCCGCTGGCGGTCGATGCTCTGGCGCATCGTGGCGATCCGCGCCTCCGGGAAGCGCGCCGGGAGCGAGTCGGTGAGCGCCACCTTCCGCCGCGTGTCGGGGTCCACGCACGCCATCGGCGCGCGCGCGTCGAAGTGCCGGCTGTACAGCGCCAGGTAGCCTTCGGTCACGGTGAGCGTGGGCGTGTAGGTGGCGCCGGCCTGCTTCGCCAGGGCGATGAACTCGTCGTCCACCGGCTGGTCGCCCACCGAATGCACCAGCAGGCGGGCGCCGGCACGGAGCGCGTCCTTGGCCGTCCACAGCTCGGTGGCGTGCACGATCAGGGGGATCCCGCCGCGGCGCGCCTCTTCCGCGGCGATGCGCAGCCGCGCCTTGAGCACGGCCGTGTCGGGCGAGGTCTCCTCGGCCAGGTACCAGACCTTGATCGCGTCGCTGCGGTTGTGGACCATCATCCGCGCCCCGGCGCGCGTGGCCGAGTCGCTGCCGATGAACACGAACTGGCGCGCGGCGGGAACGTTCACCCAGTGATCGAGGGTGCTGAGCAGCGGCCCGGCGGCGGCCACGTGCGGCGCGGCGTTGCTCGCCTCGGCGCGGGCGCGCAGCGGCCAGGTCCACGGGTAGCCGCCCACGTCGAAGGTGGCGGTCACCCCCGAGCAGAGGTAGCTGCGGAAGAAGCGCTCCGGGTGCGCCTCCAGCACGGCCACGATGCTGTCGTAGGGGAAGCGGGCGCGCAGGTCCATCGCGTCGGGGCGCCCGTCGGCCCAGCCGGTCTGCGAGTAGTGCACGTGTGCGTCCACCAGCCCGGGAACGATCCACCTGCCGCGCGCGTCGATCACCTCCACGTCGGGGGCGATGCGGCAGGCGCCCACGCACTCCACCTTGCCGCCGCGCATCACCACCGTGGCGTCGCGGCGCGGTGGGGCGCCCGTGCCGTCGATGACCGTGGCGTGCGTCAGCGCGAAGGCCGGCACCGGTGCGTCGCCCGGCGAGCCGAAGGCGGTGCTGACGGACACCTTCCAGCTCCCGTCCGGCTGCTTCACCATCACCCGCTCCGAGACGCCGCGGCTGGTCCCGCCCTGCGACACGCGGTAGCGATAGACGCCGTAGACCACGCCGGGAGAGACCGGCACCACCTCGAAGTGGGTGGCGACCAGCGTGTCCGGCCAGGTGGTGTCGCGCTGCGAGGCGAGCGGCTGGTAGCCGTACTGCGGGCCGCCGGGCCCCACGCGCGCCAGCCGCGGGCTCTGCAGGTAGTGGCGCAGGTACGCCGCCCGGTCGCGGTGGTGGATCGCCGCGATGTTGCCGCGGAAGAACGCCAGCGCCTGCGTCGAGTCCGCCGCGCGCTGCGCCGCGGTGTACCTCTGCGCGTGCAGCGGGGTGCAGGCGAGCACGAGCGCGGCGGCGAGGGCGATGCGTTTCATCTGGATGGCACTGGGTGGAGGTGGGCGATGCAACGTACACTACGCAGGCTGTCGTGCGGCGGCAATCCAGGAAAGCATCTCACGCAGAGACGCAGAGGCACGGAGGCGAGAACGCGGATTCTCTCTGTGACTCTGCGCCTCTGTGTGAGAAATCTTTTCAGGCCCGAATCTCGCGCGGAGCTCATCGACGCTTCCGGCAATCACTCAGCAGGCGGAGAGACACGTGGCGGATGAGGGGATGACGACGACGCCGTCGGGGCTGCAGTACCGCGACGACAAGGTGGGCGACGGGGAGGAGGCGAAGTCCGGAGACCACGTCTCGGTGCACTACACCGGCACGCTGACCGACGGGAAGAAGTTCGACAGCAGCCGCGACCGCGGGCAGCCGTTCCAGTTCGCGCTCGGCGCGGGGCAGGTGATCCGCGGCTGGGACGAGGGCGTGGCGGGGATGAAGGTCGGCGGGCGCCGCACCCTCGTCATCCCGCCCGCGCTGGGCTACGGCGCGCGGCCGATCGGCCCGATTCCGCCGAACTCCACCCTCGTGTTCGACGTGGAGCTGATCCGCATCCACTGACCCACCGGGTTCCACCCTTCGCGCCGCGGGAGAGCGATCTGCCGCGGCGCGCTTGCGTTTGGCGCGCGTTTCGCCAAGGATGAACGAAGCAGATGCGGATGCTGTACGCGTTTCCCCTCAGAGACTGTTGAAACCCGTCTCCCCAGACGTAATCCTGAGGCCGACCACGACGCGACCTGGTATGCTCGATTCCTTGCAGGCCGAAGGATCTGTAGCTGGTGAAGGGCACTCAGCCGAGGAAACGCGCTGTTGGGCGTTCCGGCTTCGGCGCACTTCGCCGACTCACGTGCTGCCGCGGCCATAGATCCTTCGGCCTGCCTGGGCTTTCGCAGGCGCGTTTGCAGCGAGACCGGCTTCAGGATGACGTCTGTGGGGAAGGTCGAGCGCGGGAGCAGGCCACGGCGTGCCGCGGAGGGGCTGAACGGCGCGATCTCCATCTACCGGTGCGCAAAGGAGAGTGAACGATGCGACTGCTCGTGATCCGCCACGGGCTGGCCGGCGATCGCGACGAGTTCGCCTTCACCGGGCGGCCCGACGCGGAGCGCCCGCTCACCAAGGAGGGGCGGGCGAGGATGAAACGCGCCGCCAGCGGCCTCAGGCTGATCGTGGAGGAGCTGAGCCTGGTGGCCACCTCGCCGCTGGTGCGCTCGTTGCAGACCGCCGAGATCGTGGCGGAGGCGTTCGGCCTCACGGAGACCCGCACCGTGGAGGAGCTCGCCCCCGAGCGCTCGCCCGACGACCTCCTCCCCTGGCTGCGCACGCAGGAGGCCGACACCACCGTCGCCGTCGTCGGCCACAACCCGCACCTGGGGTTCCTGGTCGGCTGGCTGCTCACCGGGCGCCACGAGAACTTCGTGGAGTTGAAGAAGGGCGCCGCGGCCATGCTGCACTTCGAGGACCCCGACCCGCCGGCGCCCGGCTGCGCCACCCTCCTCTGGTCCCTCGCCCCCAGCCACCTCCGCAAGCTGCGCAAGGAGAAGTGAGCGCCCCCTCCGGCGTGCTGGACCTCTCCGCCGAGCGCGGGGCGCGACGGCTCGCGCTGTCCTTCCTGGACGACGCCGAGGCCGCGCACCAGCGGCTGGAGCGCGGCGCCGACGACGAGGCGCTGCACGACTTCCGCGTGGCCATCCGCCGGCTGCGCAGCACCGTGCGCGCCTACCGCGAGGCGCTGGAGGGGAGCGTGGGCGGGGGCGACCGCCGCCGCCTCTCCGACCTGGCCGACGCCACCGGCGCCGCGCGCGACCTGGAGGTGCACGTCGCCTGGCTGCGCAAGCGGCTGGACGACCTGCCCGGGGACGAGCGTGCCCGCGCCTGGGAGCTGCTGCAGGCGATGCGCGGCGAGCAGGCGAGGGCGGAGGAGCGGCTGCGGCGGCAGGTGGCGAAGGACTTCCCGCGCGAGCGCTGGCGGCTGGCGCGGCGGCTGAGGTTCTACCAGGTGCGGATGGACGTCGAGGCGCCGCCCGGCGGGGTGCGCCTGGCCCCCGCCTTCGCGCGGCTCGCGCACGAGCACGCCGCCGAGCTGGAGCGGCGCCTCGCCGCGGTGCGCTCGATCGGCGACCAGGACGAGGCGCACCGGGCACGGATCGCGGCCAAGCGGCTGCGCTACCTGCTCGAGCCGGTGCAGGGCGAGCTGGAGGGCGCCCCGGAGCTCATCCGCCGCCTCAAGAAGCTGCAGGACGCGCTGGGCGACATGCACGACGCCGACGTGCTCCTCGCCCGCCTCGCCACCGGGTCCCCATCCCCCGACGGCCCGGCGGCCGGTCCCGCGGAAGCGGAGGACGGGGGATTCCCCGCGCTGCGGCGGATGCTGGAGGACGAGCGGCGCGCCCGCTTCGCGGCGGTGGAGGCGGAGTGGCTGCGCGGCCGCGGCGCGGAGTTCTTCGCCGCGGTGCGGGAGGTGGCGCACGCGGCGGCCATGCGCGGCGAGCCGGACCGCGAGATCGAGCGCAAGTACCTGCTCAAGCGGATGCCGGCGATCCGCACCCTGCCGGAGGTGGAGCTGCTGGAGATCGACCAGGGGTACATCCCCGGCGAGCGGCTGGCGGAGCGGGTGCGCCGCACCCGGCGCGGCGACGAGGTGAAGTACTACCGCACGGTGAAGCTGGGGAAGGGGATCAGCCGCACCGAGATCGAGGAGGAGACCACCGAGCGCATCTTCCGCCGCCTCTGGCCGCTGACCAGGGGCAAACGGGTGCGGAAGCGGCGCTACCGCATCCGCGACAACGGCTTCACCTGGGAGGTGGACCGCTTCCGCGACCGGCGGCTGGTGCTCTGCGAGGTGGAGCTCCCCACCGAGGACACCCACGCCGAGCCGCCGAAGTGGCTCCGCCGCGAGATCGTGCGCGACGTGACCGGCGAGGGCGAGTACGCGAACATCAACCTCGCGAAGTAGGGCAGGTCTCGTTCCAGATCCGCAAGAATCCCGTGGCTCGGGCACAGCTTTGGCTCTCACAGAGGCCACAGGGGTCACAGAGAACTGCCGCAATCCCTCTGTGACCTCTGTGGCCTCTGTGAGAGCCAAATCTTTTTTCCCAGGATCGGTGAAGAAGTGCGAATCATCCGCAGCATCTCCGTCCTCGCCCTCCTGGTCGCCGCGCCGGCGGCCGCCCAGCGCGCCGTGCCCGACACGCTGCCGCGCGACACCAGCGTGGTGATCGGCAGGCTGCCGAACGGGCTGACCTACTACGTGCGCCGCAACGCCGAGCCGCCGCACCGCGCCGAGCTGCGGCTGGTGGTGAACGCGGGGTCGCTCCTGGAGGACGCCGACCAGCGCGGGCTGGCGCACGTGGTCGAGCACATGGCCTTCAACGGCACCCGCCGCTTCGCCGCGCACCAGATCGTCGACTTCCTGGAGTCGGTGGGGATGCGCTTCGGGCCCGACGTGAACGCCTACACGTCGTTCGACGAGACCGTCTACATGCTCTCGCTCCCCACCGACACGGCGGGGGTGCTCGACCGCGGGCTCGACATCCTGGAGGACTGGGCGACCGCCATTTCCTTCGACACGGCGGAGGTGCGCAAGGAGCGCGGGGTGGTGGTCGAGGAGTGGCGGCTGGGCCGCGGCGCCGGCGCGCGCATCCGCGACAGGCAGTTCCCGGTGCTCTTCGCCGGGAGCCGCTACGCCGAGCGCCTCCCCATCGGCGATCCCGAGGTGATCCGCAACGCGTCCGTCGAAACGATCCGCCGCTTCTACCACGACTGGTACCGCCCCGACCTGATGGCCGTCGTCGCGGTCGGCGACTTCGACCCCAGGCGGGTGGAGGCAATGATCCGCGCGCGCTTCGGCCGCATCCCCGCGCGGGCGGACGCGCGGCCGCGGCCCACCTTCGGCGTCCCGGGCCACGCGGACACGCGCTTCTCCGTGGTCACCGACCGCGAGGCGACGGGCTCGTCGGTGGACCTGGTGCGCACCGTGCCCGCGCGCCTGCGCCGCACCCGCGCCGCGTACCGCCAGGGGATCGTGGAGATGCTCTACGGGGCGATGCTCGACCAGCGGCTGAGCGACCTCACCCAGCGGCCGGACGCGCCCTTCCTGAACGTGAGCTCCTTCCGCGGCTCGCTGGTGCGCGGGCTCGACGCCTACTACCTGAGCGCCACCGTTCCCGACGGGCGCGCGGCGCCGGGGCTGGCGGCGCTGCTCAGCGAGGCCCGCCGCGCGCAGGGCTTCGGCTTCACCGCGCCCGAGCTGGCGCGCAGCAAGGCCGACCTCTTCCGGCAGTGGGAGCAGATCTACGCCGAGCGCAGCAAGGAGACCTCGGCGGACTTCGCGGGGCGCTACACGGGGCACTACCTCTACGGCGGCGCGCTCCTCTCCACCGAGGCGGAGTTCGCGCTGAACCGCGCGCTGATCCCCGGCATCACCCTGGCGCAGGTGGATTCCGTCGCCCGCACCGCGCTGGGCCCCACCGACCGCACCATCCTGGTCACCGCGCCGGACACCACGCCCGTCCCATCCGAGGCGCAGCTCGCCGCGCTGGTGGACTCCGTCTCGCGCGTGGCGCTGGCCGCGTACGCCGACACCACCTCCACCGCGCCGCTGCTGGAACGGCGGCCGGCGCCGGGGCGCATCGTCTCCACCCGCGCCATCCCCGAGATCGGCGTGACGGAGTGGCGGCTCTCCAACGGCGTGCGGGTGGTGATGAAGCCCACCGACTTCCGCCGCGACGAGATCGCCCTGGCCGGCCGCAGCCCCGGCGGGCTCTCGGTGGTCCCCGACGCCCGGCTGCGCGACGCGCAGGCGGCGGCCGCGGCGGCGGCGGTGGGCGGCGTGGGGAGGCTCTCGGTCATCGACCTGCAGCGGCGGCTGGCGGGGAAGGCGGCGAGCGTGGGGACCAGCGTGGACGAGCGCGACGAGACGGTGTCCGGCTACGCCTCGCCGCGCGACGCGGAGACGCTCTTCCAACTCGTCTACCTCTACTTCACCCAGCCCCGGCGCGACAGCGCGGCGTGGCAGGCGTACCTGCAGCGCGGTCGCACCCTGCTGCGCGACCGCGGCGCGAGCCCCGAGGGCGTGTTCGGCGACACCCTCAGCGCCGTGCTCACGCAGCGCCACCCGCGCGCGCGGCACTTCACCGCCGCCACCTTCGACTCGCTGAGCCTGGACCGCTCGCTCGCCCTCTACCGCGAGCGCTTCGCCGACGCGGGCGACTTCACCTTCTGGCTGGTGGGCTCCTTCCGGCCGGACTCGCTGCGCCCGCTCATCCTGCGCTACCTGGGCGGCCTGCCGGACACCGGCCGCCGCGAGACCGCGCGCGACGTAGGCGTCCGCACCCCGCCGGGCGTGGTGCGCGCCGAGGTGCGGCGCGGGGTGGAGCCCAAGTCGCGCACCGCCCTCGTCTTCTCCGGTCCCGTGCAGTTCGACCGGCGCACCGTGTCGCTGCTGCGCACGCTGGGCGACGTGCTGGAGCTGCGGCTGCGCGAGCGGCTGCGCGAGGACCTGGGCGGCACCTACGGGGTGGGCGTGAGCGGGAGCGCGGAGCGCGACCCCGTGCCCGAGTACCGCGTGGCGGTGGAGTTCGGCGCCGCGCCGGAGCGGCTGGAGGAGCTCACGCGCGTGGTGTTCGCGGAGATCGACTCGCTCAAGGCGAACGGGGTGAGCGCGGCCGACCTCACCAAGGTGCGCGAGGCGCAGCGGCGCGAGCGCGAGGTGAGCGCGCGCGAGAACAACTGGTGGATGGGCGCGCTGATGGCCTACGACGAGTACGGCTGGGACCCGCGGCTGATCCCGTCGCCCCCGCTCTCGCAGACCCTGACCTCCGCCGACCTCCGCGACGCCGCGCGGCGCTTCCTCGACACCCGCCGCTACGTGCAGGTGTCGCTCTACCCGGAGAACCAGGAGCGCGCCGCACCCGGGTCGCCGGACGGCGGGTGAGCCGGAGCGACACGTGCACTCGGCACTCCGGAGCCGACGGGTTGGAAACCCGCCGCTGGAACGGCACGAAGTCCGCCTTCGCGGACGATGCCGCGGCCCTGGTGTCCCCGACCGGCGGCGATGCATCTGCATTCACACGCTCCGTTGCAGGCCTCGCCTCCGCCGCGGCCACCTCCCTCTCCCGGTACGGGAGAGGGTTTGCGCTCTCAGGCGCAGGGAGAGGGCCCAGGCGCAGGGATAGGGCTCAGGCGCAGGGAGAGGGCGCCGCGGGCGCGGATATTACGACGAACTCCGGGCCGGAGAGAAACCGCTCCAGCACTTCCGGGGACTTGCCCCGCGGCCCCGCCGCGCACATCGTTCGTGCGGGCGCGTCTCCCCGGCGCGCCCGCAGGCTTCCCGCCGCGGTTCCTTCCCGATGGCCTCCATCGCATGACTCCCAGCGAAGTCGGCAGCCTGATCTCGTTCATCGGCACCGCCACGCAGCTCGGCGGCGCGCTGCTGCTGGCCGCGTTCTTCCTGCTGCTGCGCGGCCACGCGGCGCGCAGGCCGTACTTCCGCGCCTGGAGCCAAGCGTGGGCGTGGATGTCGCTGGCGCTGCTGGCGGTGTTCTCGCTCTACCAGTTCATGGGCGAGCAGTCCGCGCGCGGGGTGTGGTTCGTCTACCAGGGCGCCAAGCTCGCCTTCCTCTCCTCGCTCCTGGCCGGCGCGCTCGCGTACGCGCGCGGCGTGCGGCCCCGCGCGGTGCTGCGCGTGGCGCTGCCGGCATCGGCCGCGTACGCGGCGCTCACGGTGCTGCTTTCACCCAGCTTCAACGAGGTGGTGGCGCTGCAGGGCCCCGTGGCCGCCGCCGCGGCGGGCGTCTCCGCCTGGAGCCTGCTGCGGCTCCCGCGCTCGCGCGCCACCCTCGGCAGCCGCGCGACCGGCGTGTTCTTCGCGCTCCTCGCCGGGGTCTGGGTGTTCTACGCGGTGAGCTTCGACAACCCCGACGCGCTCACCGGCGTGGTGCAGTTCGTCGTGCGGCACAACTCCTACCTCGACCTGCTGCTGCAGATGCTGCTGGGGTACGGGATGGTGGTGCTGCTGATGGAAGACGTGAAGCGCGACGTCGACGCGGCGCACGCCGAGCTCGCGGTGGCGCACGACGAGTTGAAGCGGCTGGCGCTGCACGACTCGCTCACGGGGGTGATGAACCGCCGCGCGTGGACGGAGGGGGTGGGGCTGGAGGCGGTGCGGGCGAGCTTCGGGACGGCGCTGATGCTGGACCTGGACAACCTGAAGACGGTGAACGACCTGCACGGCCACGCCGCGGGCGACGAGCTGCTCCGCCGCGTGGCCGAGGTGCTGCGCGCGGCGGTGCGCCCCACCGACCGGCTCTATCGCTGGGGCGGCGACGAGTTCCTGCTCCTGCTGCGCGGCGCGCGCGCCGCCGACGCGCGCCGGCGGGTGGACGAGCTGGTCGCGCGCGCCAACGAGGCGGTGCCCGACCGCCTGCTGCTGGAGCTCAGCGTGGGCGTGGCCGAGTTCGCGGGCGGCGAGGCGCTGGAGCCCGCCGTCAGCCGCGCCGACGCCGCCATGTACGAGGAGAAGTCGCGCCGCCGCCGGGCGCGCCGCCCCGAGCTCGCGGAACTGTAGGGCGCTGACGCGCGAGAACGCGGAGAAACGGAGAGGACGCAGAGAACCCCTCTGCGCACTCTCCGTTTCTCTGCGTACTCGCGGCGAAGCCGCCCCTAGAAGGGCTGCTGCGTGCGGTACTTGGCGAGCGACTCCAGGAAGACCTTGCTGGCTCGGGCGAAGGCGCCGCGGCGGCGCAGCTCCGTGGGGCTGCTGCCGACGAACTTCTGCGTGACGCGCCGGAGCCCGCTGTCCGACGAGTAGCCGCAGGCGTGCGCCACGCTCAGCACCGTGCGCCCGGGATCGTCCAGCAGCTCGCAGGCGAGCAGGATGCGCATCCAGGCCAGCAGCTTGCGCGGCGGCGGCAGCTCCGCCCGCTCGCACCAGCGCAGCAGCGTGCGGCGCGAGAGCTGGAGCGAGCGCGCCAGGTCGCGCCCGTGCCCGCCCACCGCCACCACCTCGGCCGCCGCGTCGACGATGGCCCGCGCGCGCCCCGGGGTGTCGGGCGGGAGCGTGTTCTCCAGCAACGCCTTCAGCGGCCGCCCCTGGCTCTGCCGGAAGCGCTGCACCAGCGCCTGCGGCGTGTCGTCGTGGCCGATGGAGATCACCTGCACCACCCCCCACTTCCCCAGCGTGCGCAGGTCGTCGATCCGCTCCGGCTTCACCTCCAGCGCGGCGAACACCGCCGTCGAGGGGAACTCCACCAGCAGCGAACGCAGCGCCGGCGAGGGCCCGCCGCGGCCGTTGGCGTCTTCGTAGGGGTTCACCACCACCAGCGCCGAGGGCGGCGAGTCGCGCACCGACTCTTCCAGCGAGGGCCAGTCGGACACGCTCTGGAAGGTGTACTCCTTCCCCGCGACCTTGCGGACGCGCTCGCGGAACTCCTCGTTGCTGTGCAGCACCAGCAGCGGGCGGGCGGAGATCTTCATCGGGATGTTCCTGGGCCTGGGGTGGAATGCGTGTCCCGGCGGGTGCGCGGGTGTGTCTTTCGGTACCGCCCGGAGCACGCGGCCGGCTTCGCGCTCCGGTGGAGATGAACGGCCCGCGCGGCGCCCTG
>JBJMPM010000315.1:0-19327 GCA_045803205.1 Longimicrobiaceae bacterium | reverse complement strand
GCCGCGGCGGAGGCGAGGCCTGCAACGAACCGCGTGAAAGCAGATGCATCGACGCCGGCCGGGGACACACCGGGGCCGCGGCATAGTCCGCGAAGGCGGACTTCGTGCCGTTCCAGCGGCGGGTTTCCAACCCGTCGTCTCTGGAGCGTTCCGCAATCCGCCCTGGTAACGGCAAAAACGGGTGTCATCCTGAGGCGCGGCCGCGGCGAAGTCGAACCCGCGCAGGGTGACGGCAGCGCCGTGAGGATCTGGCCGCGGACGCCGCGTGGCCGGGGGCGGAAGCCACACCGGGATCCCGGCAGCGACGGTATCGGACTGAAGAACGAGGATGGAGCGGAGAGGATGAGCCAGACGTTCACCGACGAGAACCTGCTCACGTGGGAGGCGTTCGCCTCCAGCGGCAACTTCGGCCTGGCGACGCGGCCTCGGGTGGTGTTCAACTGCCTCTCAGACCCGGACACCCCGCCGCGCTACGTCGAGCGCCCCGGCGACGAGGCCGACGCCGAGGGAGAGGTGAGGGAGTACGACGAGAAGCAGCTTCGCGAGATGCTGCGCGACTCGCAGCCCCTCGACTGAAGATTCGTCTCTGCGTCTCTGCGTGAAAACGCTTTTCTCTAGGCGAGATCGAGCGACTCGGTCACGATGATGGTCGGGGTGTCGTCCTCGTCCTGCGCGCCCTCGGCCAGGTCGCGGACGAGCACGGTGAGCGGCACGGCCAGGATGGCGCCGGTGGGGCCGAGCAGCCAGGTCCAGAAGATCACCGAGAGGAAGCTGACCAGCGCCGAGATGTTCATCTGCTTCCCCACGAAGCGCGGGCCGATCACGTTGTCGATCACCGTGTTGATCACCTGGTAGGCCACGAACACGATCAGCGCGCTCACCCAGCCGTGCTCCAGCAGCGCCAGCAGCATCGGCGGGAGCATCGACAGCGCGAAGCCGATGTTGGGCACGAAGCTCAGCAGGAAGGAGAGCACGCCCCAGAGCAGCGCGTGCTCCACGCCGAGCGCCAGCAGCACCAGGTAGTCGAGCAGGGCGGCCGCCAGCCCCAGCGCCGCCCGCACCCCGATGTAGCCGCGCAGCGTGTCCGAGAACGACACGAAGCGCGCCGCGAGCGGGCTGTAGTCGCGCGCCCGCCGGCTGGCGCGGCGCTCCATCTCCCACATCCCGCCCAGCATGAAGGCGAAGATGAAGAGGGTGAGCACCATGTTGCCGAACGCGCTCGCCACGGCTCCGGTGGCGTTCAGCGCCGCGCGACCGAGCTGCGGGCCGGTGAGCGCCGACTCCACGTAGGCCGCCGCATCGATCCCGCGCGCCTCCAGCATCTTCGTGACCGAGCTGGAGAGATCCCTGAGCTGCGCGCTGTATGCGGGAATCTCCACCGCCACCTGCCGGAGCGAGATCCCCACGAAGCCGACCAGCGCCAGCCCGAAGAAGATCAGCGCGAACACCACCAGCGCCACCGCGCCCCCGCCCGCCACGCCGAGCTTGTTGAGGCGCCGCACCAGCGGCTGCAGCAGGAGCGCCAGGAAGCCCGCCATCAGCACGGGGTTCAGCACCCCGGCCGCGCCGCGGATGCCGGCAGTGAGGATCACCACCGCGGCCCCGCCCACCAGCCAGGGCATGAGCGCGTGCTGTGTTCTGGTCATGACGGGTCGTGGGGAAGGGAGGGGAGATGAAGCGGCGGGTCGAATCGAGCCGCGCCGTGCAGGCGTCGCCCGTGCACACCCTAGCGTGGAAGGGATCGCGCGGGCAAGGGTTGCGGACTTGGCGAACGCGGGCACGATTCACGCTTGGGGTCCCGGCGACAGCCGGACGCACCCATCCCCCCCGATCCCGACGGAGACGACGTGAAGCGCAGCCTGTTGCACGCCGCGGTGCTCCTCGCCTGCGCCTGCGCGCCCGCGGCGGCGCAGGCCGCGCCCTCTCGCGACCTGCGCGGGCTCGGCGTGAGCGCCGGCTCCCGCGTGCGCGTGATGGCGCCCGTGGTCACGCCCGAGCCGATGGTGGGTACGGTGGCGGCGCTCACGGCCGATTCGCTGCTCCTGGCGCGCGCCCCCGGCTCCCGGCTGCAGATCGACTCGCGCTACGTCCAGGCGCTGCAGATCAGCGCCGGCCACAGCCGCTTCGCGTGGGCGCTGAAGGGAGCCGGGGTCGGGCTGCTGGTGGGAGGCGTGGTGGGAGCCCGGGCGGCGGCCCAGGGCGACGACTCGGGGCTGGCGGCGCTCGTCGGGTTCGTCGCGGGCATGATCGTGGGCACGCCGCTCGGTGCCGGCGTGGGCGCCGCCGCGGCGCCGGAGCGATGGACGTCGGTGCGGCTCCCTCCGCCGGGGAGCTGAGCCGATGCGCCTGCACCGCCTCGCCGCCGCCTTCGCCGCGGGGGCCCTGCTCCACGCCGCGCCCGCCGCGGCGCAGTTCCGCATCGACCTGGAGCCGGGCACGCGCGTGCGCCTCACGACCGCCTCCGAGCCGGCCGAGCGGGTGAGGGGGAGCGTGGTCCGCTCCGAAGGCGCGACCTTCGTCGTCCAGGCGAGGGGCCTGCCGGCGGGAAGGGAGACGAGCTACCGCGTGCAGGACCTTGCGTCCCTCGAGGTGCGCGGGGGGAGGAACCGCGCGCGGGGAGCGCTGGTGGGGAGCGCGATCGCGAGCGGCTTCGCCGCCTTGTTCGGCGGCATCGACCACGCGCGGGGGGAGATCTCGTCGGGCGAGCTGACGGGCACGGTCGTGAGCAACGCGGTGGCCGGTGCGCTGCTGGGCTACGCCTTCGCGCCCCGCGGCTGGCTCAAGCTGCCGCTTCCGCGCGCGGCGAATCCGTAGAAGGCCGGCATCATATCATTCCAGATCCGGCAAAAGAATTCTCTCACAGAGGTCACAGAGGCCACAGGGGAACGGCGCTGTTCCTCCGTGACCTCTGTGACCTCTGTGAGAGATCAAGCTGAATTTCCTCACCCTCTAATTGCGGATTCGGTATCGCACGCGCGCGGCGGATCATTCCTGCAGCACCTGGTGGACGAAGGAGACGGCGATCGAGCCCTCGCCCACCGCCGAGGCCACGCGCTTGACGTTGCCGCCGCGCACGTCGCCCACCGCGAACACGCCGGGGAGGCTGGTCTCCAGCAGGTGCGGAGGCCGGGCGAGGGGCCACTCCGCCGCCGCCAGCTCGTCGCGCGAGAGGTCGGGGCCCGTCTTGATGAACCCCTTCTCGTCCGTCACCAGGCACCCGTCCAGCCACCGGGTGCAGGGGGTCGCGCCCGTCATCACGAACACGTGGCGGATGGGGCGGCTCTCCACCTCGCCGGTGTCGTGGTTCTCCCAGGCGACGCGCTCCAGGTGGTCGGTTCCCTCGCAGTCGCAGAGCTCGGTGCGGGTGCGCAGCTCGATGGCCGGGTTGTCCTCGATCCGCCGGATCAGGTAGCGCGACATGCTGGCGGAAAGGCCCTCGGAGCGCACCAGCAGGTGCACCCGCCGCGCGGTCTCGGCCAGGAACACGGCAGCCTGCCCGGCGGAGTTCCCCCCGCCCACCACCACCACCTCCTCGCCGGCGCACACCTGCGCCTCGATGAAGGTGGCGCCGTAGTACACGCCGGCGCCCTCGAAGCGCTGCAGCTCCTCGCAGGGCGGCCTGCGGTACTCGGCGCCGGTGGCGATCACCACGGTGCGGGCGGGGACGCGGCTGCCGTCGTCCATCACCACCGCGTACGGCTTGCGGTCGCAGGCGAGCTGGCGCGCGCCGCGGGCCACCATGAGCTGCGCCCCGAACTTCTGCGCCTGGGCGAAGGCGCGCCCCGCCAGCTCCTGCCCCGAGATGCCGGTGGGGAAGCCCAGGTAGTTCTCGATCCGCGAGCTCGCCCCCGCCTGCCCGCCGGGCGAGCCGGTCTCCAGCACCAGCACGTCGAGCCCCTCCGAGGCGGCGTAGACGGCCGCCGCCAGCCCCGACGGCCCGGCCCCCACGATCACCACGTCGCGCAGGTGCGTGCGGTCGATCGCCTCGTTGAACCCCAGCGTGTCGGCGATCTGCGCGTTGCTGGGGTTGCGCAGCACCACCTCGCCGCGGCAGATGAGCACCGGCACGTCTTCGTACGCCACGTGGAAGCGGTCCAGCAGCTCCTCGACGTCGGGGTCGCGGTCCAGGTCGATGTACGCGTACGGGTGGCCGTTGCGGGTGAGGAACTCCTGGATCCGCAGCGTCCCCGAGCAGTGCACCGAGCCCACCAGCACGGCGTCGCCCATCCCGTGCGCGATCAGCTCCACCCGGCGCAGGATGAACGCGCGCAGCAGGATCTCGCCCAGCTCGGCGTCGGTCTGAACCAGCGACAGCAGCG
Organism: Longimicrobiaceae bacterium; assembly: GCA_045803205.1. Taxonomy (GTDB): domain Bacteria; phylum Gemmatimonadota; class Gemmatimonadetes; order Longimicrobiales; family Longimicrobiaceae; genus Longimicrobium. The sequence goes on along the minus strand of JBJMPM010000315.1, from coordinate 15,008 downwards.
CGTCGCGGTGCAGCTCCACCACCTCGCCCGGCTCGCTCACCCGCGCCCGCGCGAGCGAGCGTCGGCCGGAGATCATGTTGGCTTCGCCGGTGAAGCTGCCCGGGCCGTGGGTGACCACCACCTCGTCGCCGCCGGGCGTGGAGCGGAGGATCTCCACCCGGCCGGCGACGATCACGAAGAAGGGGACGTCCCCCGCCCCCGCCTCCGCCAGCACCTCGCCGGCGTGGATGGCGCGCGTGCGCCCGTGCGCCGCCACGCGCGCGACCTGCGCGGGCGTGAGCGTCGGGAAGATGTGGTCGGCCCGCGACGTCACCGTCGAGGGGACGAACGCTGTCGCGTCGGTCATGGCGATGGTCTCCATGCGGGCAATATCGCGCGGCGCCGGCTTCCGAAAAAGATTCGTCTCACGCAGAGACGCGGAGGACGCGGAGAGGCCGGGTGGTTCTCTCCGTGTCTCCGCGTCTCTGCGTGAGACCTTCTGTTCAGCGGATGCGGCCGCCGCCGAGGACCACGTCGCCGCTGAAGATCACGGCGGACTGGCCGGGGGATACGGCGCGCTGCGGCGCGTCGAAGGCCAGGGTGACGGCGCCCTCCGCGACGGACTCGACGCGCGCGGGGACGGCGGGGGCGCGGTGGCGGATCTGCACCTGCACGGCGTCGCCGACGGAGGGCGGGGTCGCCAGCCAGCTCGTCTCGCCGATGACGACGCCGGGGCGGTGCAGCTCCTCCCAGGTGCCGACCACCACCTCGCGCGTCTGGGGCCGGCTGCCGAGCACGTAGAGCGGGAGCGCGCGCCCGCCACCCAGGCCCTTCCGCTGGCCCACGGTGTAGCGCGCGTACCCCTCGTGCTCGCCCACCACCTCGCCCGCCGTGGTCACCAGCGCGCCCGCGGAGAGCGCCGCGTGCTCGCGCCCCAGCCGCTTCGAGAGGAAGCGCGGGTAGTCGCCGTCGGGGACGAAGCAGATCTCCATGCTCTCGGGCTTCTCGGCCGTCACCAGCCCCAGGTCGCGGGCGATGGCGCGCACCTCCGGCTTGGTGAGCTCGCCCAGGGGGAAGATGAGCTTCGGGAGGAGCTCGGGCGGGAGCGCCCAGAGGAAGTAGCTCTGGTCCTTGTTCGCGTCCACGCCGCGCAGCAGCACGGGGTTGCCGCGCGCGTCGGTGCCCATCCGCGCGTAGTGGCCGGTGGCGATGGCGTCGCACCCCAGCATCTCGCCCCGGCGCAGCAGGTCGCGGAACTTGGTGTTGCCGTTGCAGCGCACGCAGGGGTTGGGCGTGCGCCCCGCCGCGTACTCCTGGACGAAGTCGTCGATCACGTCGCGGGTGAACTCGCGCTCCACGTCGAACACGTAGTGCGCGATCCCCAGCCGGTCGGCCACCTGCCGCGCGTCCATGATGCCGTCCAGCCCGCAGCAGGAGCGCGTGGGGCCGGTGAGCTCGGCCTCCGCCTCCTGGTAGCAGAACGTCTTCATGGTCACGCCGATCACGGTGTGGCCCTGCTCCACCAGCAGCGCCGCCGCCACCGACGAGTCCACGCCGCCCGACATGGCGACGAGGACGGTCTTCTTCTCCATCATGCTTCCCGGCCGATTGCCCGACGGACCCACGCTCCGATCCGCAATCCTACCCCAAAGCGCCGAAGTCGTGCGGTTTTTACGGGCGAGGCGCGGGCGGGGGCCCTCCCCGCGACATGCCGAACGACAGCGGCATCGTCATCCAGACGGCGGTATCGCGTCCATCCTTTCGGGCGGGGCGAAAGCGCATCCGCTGCGCCATCGCCAGGGCGGGGACCGCGAGCTCCGCCCGGGTGGCCCACACCACCCGTACGCTCCCGGGAACCACGTCTCCCTCGGCGGTGATCTGGAGCCGCACCAGGACGGTCCCCCCGATCCCGCGGGCGGCGAGCTCGCGGGGATACGTCCGTTCGAGGGTGCGCGCCACCAGCTCGCCGTTCACCAGCACCGCCGGCCGGTCCGCGCTGCCGTTTTCCGGCGTGACCGGCAGGGCCATCGCGAACGAGCCCAGCAGGTACGCGCAGATCGCCTGGAAGATGGGGAGCTCGTCGTCGCCCACCGGCTGCCACCCCGCCGGCGCCGCGGCGTCCGTCGACACCGGGACCGGGACGTCTGCGCCGGCGTACATCGCGGTGACGCGGTCGCGGAGACGCGTTCGGCCGCAGTCCATCTCCTGCGTCTCCACCTGCCGGTCGGCCGCGACCTGCTGGGCCGTGTCGGCCGGGAACTGGTAGACCGCGTCGACCACGAAGGTGGAGTCGCCGGTGCGGGCGATCCCCGCCGAGTCGAGCGAGAGCACCACGCCGCCGGACGACGCGGCCACGCGCAGCAGGCGGGGCTCCGGCGCGGTGCCCTGCGCCGCGAGCGTGGGCGCGGCGAGCAGGAGCGGGAGAAGGAGGATCGGGATGCGCATGGCGTCTCGCCTGGGTTGAGTACGACGGGCTCTCAGCACTTAGAGCGGATGGCGCAACGCTCCGGAGCCGACGGGTTGGAAACCCGCCGCTGGAACGGCACGAAGTCCGCCTTCGCGGACTATGCCGCGGCCCTGGCGTGTCCCGGACCGGCGGCGATGCATCTGCATTCACACGCTCCGTCGCAGGTCTCGCCTCCGCTGCGGCCACCTCCCTCTCCCGGTACGGGAGAGGGCTTGCGCTCTCAGGCGCAGGGAGAGGGCGCCGCGGACGCGCGACGAACTCCGAACCGGAGGGAAAACCGCTGTAGCACTCAGCACTCAGCACTTTTAGCACTCAGCACTTTTAGCACTTGTTTCAGTATGCGCAGACCACGCGCTCGCGGGTGCGGCGGACGGTGGCGCGCTGCTCGTCGGCGCCCTGGGGGTCGTTGCCGCAGGTCACGCTGTACTCCATGGCGATGTTGCTCCAGACGGGGACCGCGGCGCCGTCCTTCCGCGCGGGGGTGAAGCGGGCCCGCGAGAGCTGGAACCTGAGCCCCTCCGCGAACTCGCGGCGCGAGGCCCAGAGCATCCGGGCGCCGGCCGTGTCCGGCACCCCGTCGGCGCCGACGCGCACGCGGACCACCGCGATCCCGCTCCAGCGCCCGCGCCCCGGGAAGCCGTGCCGCCGGTACGCGGCGCTGTCTTCCGCGGTCGGCGGGAGCAGCGCGTACGGCGAGTCGGCAGCGTCGGCCTCGAGCTCCACCGGGAGCGACGCGAAGGAGCCCATCAGCCTCCCGCAGATCAGCCGCGAGACGGGGAGCCAGCCCTCGTCCACCGGCTTCCATGCGTACGGCAGGGTGTCGCCGCTCACCGGGCGGCCGCCCTGGTACAATCCCCATGCGATCCCCCGCGTGCGGTCGCGCCCGCAGTCCAGCTCGGCCGACTCCACCTCGCGGTCGGCGCGCCGCTCCGCGCCCACCGCCGCGGAGAAGCGGGTCACGGTGCTCAGCACGAAGGTGGAGTCGCCGCTGCGCGTCACGCTGGCGGAGTCGATGAACACCTCCGTGCCGTCGCTCCCGCGCACCACGCTGAGCAGCCCGGGCGGCGGCGCGGGCGAAGGCGCCTGCGCGGCGAGGGGGAGCGCGGAGGCGAGGGCGGAGCCGAAGAGGAGAAGGACGGTCCTGGCGTTCATGGCAGGGCTGGGAAAGGCGTTCCACGCGCGTGCGTCGACGTCCCGGCGGCAGCTAGGGGACGGGGGGCCGGCCCGCGGGACCGTAGTGATAGGTGAAGACCACCGGCATCGTCACCCACACCGGCACCGGTTTCCCGTTCAGCCGCGCGGGGCGGAAGCGCATCGCGTACACCACCCGCCGCGCGGCGTCGCCGAAGGCCGGATGCGTGATCTGCTCGACGCGGAGCGAGGTGCGGTCGGCCCTGCCGTCCTCCATGATCCGGAACCTCAGGACCACGGTGCCGCTCAACCCCATGGCCCTCAGGTCCCGCGGAAACTCGCGGCTGAGCGCGAGCCCCACCGCCTCGCGGTTGACCAGCTCCGGCTGCTCTTCCACGTCCTCGGCTTCGTAGCTTCTCGGCAGCCGCGCCGCCCAGCCCCCCAGGAGCCAAGCGCAGCTCGCGTCGAACACGGCGCGCCGGCCGGGCGCGACCGGAGCCCACGCCCTCGACAGCATCGTCGTCGCCACCCGCTTCTCGCCGTCGAACTCCTCGGAGAGCAGCGGCCGCGCGCTGTCGCCCCTGCAGTCCAGCTCCTCGGTGTCCACCTCGCGGTCCACCGTGTCGCCGGAGACGCGCGCGATGCGCCGCGGGAAGCGGAGCGAGGTGCGCACGGTGAAGATCGCGTCGCCGGTGCGGTTGACGGACAGGGAGTCGATCGCGAGCACCGTCCCGTCGCCGCCGGTGAGCACCGTCTTCCAGGCGGCGGCCGTATCCCTCGCCTGCGCGGAGAGCGGGGCCGCGGCGCAGGCGAGGAGGAGCGCGAGCGCCGATGCCCACCGGGGCAGGCGCGCGGGGCGGGCGGGCCGGGGAGAAGGGGGATGCGTCATGGGCGCACCGGCGGCCGCGGCATCTGCGGGATCGGCGGCAGGGGTGGGGGAGAGCCGGGCGGCAGCGTGCCGGGGCCGTCGAAGAGCCTGAAGGTCACCGGGAGCGTCACCCACACCGGCACCGGCCTCCGGTTGAGCCGCGCCGGGCGGAAGCGCATGGCGTACACCACCCGCACCGCGGCGTCGGCGAAGTCGGGGTGCGAGACCTGCTCCACGCTCACCGTCCTGCGATCGGCCTTGCCGTCCTCCATCACCCGGAACCTCAGCAGGACCGTGCCGGTCTGCCCCGACGCGCGGAGCTGGGGCGGGTACTCGCGGCTGAGCGCCCCCGACACCGCTGCGCGGTTCACCAGCTCCGGCTGCTCTTCCACGTCCTCGCTCCAGTAGCTCCTCCGCAGCCCCGCCGCGAAGCCGCCCAGGAGCCAGGCGCAGCTCGCGTCGAACACGGCGCGGCGCCCGGGTGCCACGGGGCCCCACTTCTTCGGGAGGATGGTCATCGCCACCAGCTCCTCGCCGTCGTATTCCTGGGAGAGCAGCGGCCGCGTGCTGTCGCCCCTGCAGTTCAGCTCTTCGGTGTCGACCTCGCGGTCCACGGTGTCGCCGGAGGCGAGCGCGATGCGCCGCGGAAAGCGGAGCGCCGTGCGCACGATGAAGGTCGAATCGCCCGTGCGGTCGACGGTCACCGAGTCGATCGCGAGCACCGTCCCGTCGGCGCCCGTGAGCACCGGCTTCCACCGGGCGGAGGAATCCGGCGCCTGCGCGGCCAGCGGGGCCGCGGCGCAGGCGAGGAGGAGCGCGAGCGCCGGTGCGCGCCGCATCCAGCGGGGGAAGCGGACGGCGCGGGGGGGTCGGGGGAACCAGGGAGGCGTCATGGGCGTGCCGGCGGCTACGGCAGGGGCGGCAGCGGCGGAGGCGCGCCGGGGGCCCTTCTGTCGGGACCGTAGGCGATCATGAAGGTCACCGGCACGGTGATCCACACGGGCACCGGCCTCCCGTTGAGCCGCGCCGGGCGGAAGCGCATGGCGTACACCACCCGTGCGGCGGCGTCGGCGAAGCCCGGGTGCGAGATCTCCTCCGTGGTGAGCGAGGTGCGGTCGGCCCTGCCCTCCTCCGTGATCCGGAAGCGCAGCAGCACCGAGCCGGTCAGCCCCTGCGCCATCAGGTCCCGCGGATACTCGCGGCTGAGCGTGGCCTGCACCGCCTCGCGGTTGATCAGCTCCGGCTGCTCCTCCACCTCCGCGAGGCCGTAGCTCCTCGGCAGCAGGGCCGCGAAGCCGCCCAGGAGCCAGGCGCAGCTCGCGTCGAACACGGCGCGCCGCCCGGGTGCCACGGGGACCCACTTCTTCGGGAGGATCGTCATCGCCACCAGCTCCTCGCCGTCGTATTCCTGGGAGAGCAGCGGCCGCGTGCTGTCGCCCCTGCAGTTCAGCTCCTCGGTGTCCACCTCGCGGTCCACCGTGTCGCCGGACGCCAGGGCGATCCGCCGCGGGAAGCGGAGCGCAGTGCGCACGGTGAAGGCCGCGTCGCCGGTGCGGCTGATGGTCGCGGAGTCGATCGCGAGCACCGTCCCGTCGGGGCCCGTGAGCACCGTTTTCCACGCGGCGGTGGAATCCCGCGCCTGCGCGGAGAGCGGGGCGGCGGCGCAGGCGAGGAGGAGCGCGAGCGCCCGCGTCCACCGGGACAGGCGGGCGGAGCGGGGGAGACGGGGAAGCGTCATGGGCGTGTGAGCGGCTGCGGCATGGGCGGCAGCGGCGGCAGGGGCGGGGGAGAGCCGGGCGGCACCCTGCCGGAGCCGGTGGAGGCCCCGAAGGTCACCGGCAGGGTCACCCACACCGGCACCGCGACCCCGTGGATGCGCGCCGGGCTGAAGCGCATGGCGTACACCACCCGCACCGCCGCCTGGGCGAAGTCCGGATGGGTGAACTGCTCCACGCGCACCGAGGCGCGGTCGGCCCTGCCGTCGTCCATCACCCGGAAGCTCAGGGTGATGGTGCCGCTCTCCCGCGACGCCCTGAGCCGGGGCGGAAACTCGCGGGCGAGCGCGGCACCGACCGCCTGGCGGTTGATCAGCTCCGGCGTCTCTTCCACCTCTCCGAGGGCATAGCTCCTCCGCAGCCGCACCGCGAACCCGCCCAGGAGCCAGGCGCAGCTCGCGTCGAACACCGCGCGCCGGCCGGCGGCGACGGGAGCCCAGTTCCTCGACAGCATCGTCAGCGCCACCAGCTCCTCGCCGTCGAACTCCTCGGAGAGCAGCGGCCGCGCGCTGTCGCCCTTGCAATCCAGCTCCTCGGTGTCCACCTCGCGGTCGACCGTGTCGCCGGAGGCGAGGGCGACCCGCCGCGGGAAGCGGAGCGACGTGCGCACGGTGAAGATCGAATCGCCGGTACGGCTGACGGTGGGCGAGTCGATTGCGAGCACCGTCCCGTCGGCGCCCGTGACCAGCGTCTTCCACCGCGCCGAATCCGGCGCCTGCGCGGAGAGCGGGGCCGCGGCGCAGGCGAGGAGGAGGAGCGCCAGCGCCCGCGCACGGCCCTCGCGCCGGTGCAGGCGGGCAGAGCGCGAGGGGAGGGGAGGGCGGGGACGGGTCATAGGCGCGTCGGCGTCTGCGGCATCGGGGGGATCGGCGGCGGAGAGCCCGGCGGCACCCTGCCGGGGCCGTCGGCGAGGTCGAACTGCACCGGCATGCCCACCCACACCGGTACTGGCCTCCCGCGGACCCGCGCCGGGCGGAAGCGCATGGCGTACACCACCCGCACCGCCGCTTCGGAGAAGCCAGGGTGGGTAAACTGCTCGACGCGGACCGAAGCGCGGTCGGGCCTGCCGTCCTCCATCACCCGGAACCTCAGGGTCACCGTGCCGGTCTGCCCCGATTCCCGGAGCCGGAATGGATACTCCCGGCGTAGCGCGGAGAACACCGCGTCGTGGTTGACCAGCACCGGCTGCTCCTCCACGTCGACGAGCCAGTAGCTCCTCGGCAGCCGGGCCGCAAAGCCACCCAGGAGCCACACGCAGCCCGCGTCGAACACGGCGCGCCGGCCGGCGGCAACCGGAGCCCACTTCTCCGAGAGGATCGTCACCGCCACCCGCTCCTTGCCGTCGAACTCCTCGGAGAGCAGCGGCCGCGCGCTGTCGCCCCTGCAGTCGAGCTCCTCGGTGTCCACCTCGCGGTCCACGGTGTCGCCCGAGGCGAGGACGACCCGCCGCGGGAAGCGGAGCGACGTGCGCACGGTGAAGATCGAATCGCCGGTACGGCTGACGGTGGGCGAGTCGATAGCGAGCACCGTCCCGTCGGCGCCCGTGACCAGCGTCTTCCACCGCGCCGAATCCGGCGCCTGCGCGGAGAGCGGGGCCGCGGCGCAGGCGAGGAGGAGCGCGAGCGCCCCGGCGCGCCACGCACGCCGGTGCGGCCGGACGGGGCGCGGGGGAAGGGAAGGGCGGCGCGGCGATTCGAAGCGCATGATCGGGTGCGGGGCTGCGTGCGGGGCTCGCGTCGGTGGGGCCGCGCGGAGTGCCGCCGCGCTACGGCTCGAGGTAGAAGGCGATCGGGAGAAACGCCCACGCGGCGGCCGGGTGGCCGTCCACCCGCGCGGGCGTCCAGCGGATGCGCCGCGCCACCGAGAGCGCCGCCTGGGCGAAGGCGGGGCGCGAGGCCCACAGCGCACGCAGCGAGGCGGGATCGAGCCGGCCGTCTTCGGTGATGCGCAGGCGCAGCATGGCCACGCCGCCCACCCCGGCGCTGTGCAGGCCGCGTGGATACGAGCGCGCGAGCGCCATCGCCGCCTCGGGCCCGTTGGCCGCCGTCGGCGGCTCGTCGAGCACCATCGCCTCCACCGTCACCGGCAGCGACGCCGCGAACGAGCCCAGCAGGTGTCCGCAGAGCGCCTGGAAGAGGGGGAGCTCGGCCGCTTCCACCGGCCGCCATCTCGCCTCACGCCGGGCCGTGTCCTGCAGGGGGACGGGTGTATCGCCGGCGAAGTAGGAGCTGGAGCCGTCGCGGGCGCGGGCATGGGCGCAGTCCAGCGCCTGCAGCTCCATCTTCCCGTCGAAGCGCCGCGCGCTGTCGGCGGGAAAGTGGTAGACGGCGTTCACCACGAAGGTGGAGTCGCCGGTGCGCGCGATGGCGGCCGAGTCCAGGGCGAGCACGGTGCCGTCGGACCCCTCGGTCACGCGGAGCAGGGTGGGGCGGGGCGCGGCGTCCTGCGCGGCGAGCGGGCCCGCGCAGGCGGCGATGGCGGCCAGGAGCAGGGTGCGGAGCTTCACGGTTCGGTCAGGGAGTGCAGGCGGCGGCAACGGCGGCCAGGATCAGGGTATGGAGCTTCACGGTCAGGGAGATGACGGGTGCGCGGCGGCGTCGGTCACGGCCCGCGGCCGTCCCAGGGGGGCGGGAACGTGGGCTGGGTCCGGCTTCCCGGCGTGCCGACTCCCGGCTCCGCGCGCCCCGAGGTCGCGAAGCTGAACGGCAGCATCACCCAGACGGCCACGGGAACGCCGTGGTGGCGGGCGGGGCGGAAGCGCATGTGCTGCAGCACCTGCAGCGCGGCGACCCCGAACTCCTGCCGCGAGGCCCAGGCCACCCGCATGGTGGCGGGGTCCACGCGCCCCTCGGTGGTGATCTGGAAGCGCACCCGCGCCGTGCCGTGGATCCCCGCGTCGCGCAGCCTCCGCGGATAGGCCTGCGAGAGCGCGTGCGCCACCTCGCCCCGGTTGAGCAGCTCCGGCGCGCCGTCCACGCTCCCCCACTCCACCGTCACCGGCAGCGACGCCGCGAACGAGCCCAGCAGCCAGGTGCAGATCGCCTGGAAGAGGGGAAGCTCGTCCTCGGCCACCGGCTGCCACTCCGTGGGGCGCTCCGCCGCTTCCGTCGAGACGGGGACGAGGCTGTCGCCCAGGTACATCGTGGTCTGGCGCCCGCGGATGCGGGTCTGCGCGCAGTCCATCTCCTGGCTCTCCACCTGGCGGTCGGCGGCCACCTGCAGCGTGCTGTCCGCCGGGAACTGGTAGACGGCCTCGACCCAGAAGGTGGACTCGCCCGAGCGCGCGAGGGTGGCCGAGTCGAGCGAGAGCACCACGCCGCCGGAGGAGGCGGCCACGCGCAGCAGGGTGGGGCCGGTGGCCGTCTGCGCGGCCAGCGGAGCCGCGCACGCGAGCGCGCCGACGAGCATGGACAGGCTGCGGATCATGGACGGAGAGGCACGCGGGATGGAGCGAAACCGGGAAGTGGCTTGAAGATACGCGCGCGGCGCCCGGCCCCGCAATGGAACGCGCACGGACGCCCCGGGAGGAACGGAGGAGCCCCTCCGTTCCTCCGTGAGCGCCCGCGGTTCAGGGGCGCCGCGAGGGCGGAAGCGGCGGCGGACCCGGGTCGGCGCGCTGGATGATCTCCGGCGGCGGCAGCGGATGGCCCGGGCTCCCCGCCGGGGCCAGGTTCACTTCGAAGTGCGTCCCCGTCGCCACGAAGGTCACCGGCAGGGTGACCCACACCTTGACCGGCCGACCCTCCAGGCGGGCGGGGCGGAAGCGCATCCGCTGCACGGCGCTGACCGCGCCCTCGGCGAAGCCGGCGGTGGTGTCCAGGATGGTGATGGTCGGGTCGTCCACGGTGCCGTTTTCCAGCAAGCGCATTTTCACCGTCACCATGCCGCTCATCCCGGCCCGGAGCAGCTCGCGGGGATAGGCGCGTGCCAGCTCGCGGGCGACCTCGCCGCGGTTCGCGAGCTCCGGCATCTCCCCCAGGTCGAGAGAGTCGAGCTCGGCCGCGTCGCGCTCCAGGGCGAAATCTCCGACTCCGAACGAGCCGACGAGCCAGGCGCAGCGCGCGTCGAAGAGCGGGCGGCGGTTCTCCGGCACGGGTTCCCACGCCCGGGAGAGCAGCACCCGCCTGACCGTCCTGGTGTCGAGGAGGAGCAGCGATTCGATCCCCCGGATGCGGGCGGAGTCGCAGTCGAGCTCCTCCATGTCGATCTCGCGGTCGATCGGCGCGCCGCTCTCGAGCTGCATCGGCTGCGGGAACCGCACGGCCGTGCGCACGATGAAGTTGGAGCGGGACGTCTGGTCGACGCGCGCCGAGTCGATCGACACGGTGGTGCCGTCGTCGCCGCGCATCACCTCGCGCCAGGCCGCTCCCGGGACCGCCTGCGCGGCGAGCGAGGGCGCCAGCAGGGCGAGCGGCGCGAGCACGAGCGCGGCGGCGCAGGAGCGGAGGGTTCGAACCGGGTTCATGGGCGGGAGGCGAAGGAAGAGGGAATCGTCGCGCGAAGAAGGGAGCAGCCCCCGGTTCCTCTCTGCTCCGTGAGATGGGCCGATGTCCCGGCTCGTGACGCGGACGACTACTGGAGCTGGAAGGTCACGGGCACGTCGATCCACACGGCGACCGCCTTCTCCCCCACGCGTGCCGGGCGGAAGCGCATTCGCTTCACGACCTCGAGGGCGGCGGCGGAGAAGCCGGGCTCCGGCGAGCCTGTCGCAACCAGGGACGACACGTCCACGCTCCCGTCTTCCAGGACGCGGAAGCGGACGTTCACCCTGCCGGTTATTCCGGCATCTCGCAGTGCTTCGGGATAGAACCTGGACAACGCGGCGGCGACCTCGGCCCGGTTCGCGAGCTCCGGCTGCCGGTCGACGCCGCTCAGCTCGTATCCCACCGGAAGGGAAGCGAACGAGCCGAGCAGGAAGCCGCAGCGCGCGTCGAAGAGCGGCCGGCGGTCCTCCCCTACAGGCATCCACTCCCGCGAGAGCCGCACCCGCCTCACGACCGCCGCGTCGCGGAGGAGCTCCGATTCGATCCCGCGGATGCGGGCCGAACCGCAGTCGAGCTCCTCCAGGTCCACCTTGCGGTCGATCGGCGCGCCGCCCTCGAGCTGAACGGGCTGCGGGTACCGCACGGCCGTGCGCGCGGTGAAGCTGGAGCCGCCCGTGCGCCTGATGCTCGCCAGCTCCACCGACACGGTCGATCCGTCGTCGCCGCGCATGACCTCGTGCCAGGCCGCGCCTGCCGCCTGCGCGGCGAGGGGAGGCGGCAGGAAGCCGAGCGGCGCGAGCACGAGCGCGGCGGCCGTGGCGGGGCGGAGGATTCGAGTCGGGTTCATGGCCGGGAACGCGACGAGGCAGGGAGTCGACGAAGGAAGGATCCGCAAGGTGCCGCCTGAAAATTCGGGCCTTTCCCGAACCTGCGCAAGTTGTCCCCGACGAATCGTCGGTCCTCGCTCAGCCCGCGCCGCGCACCCGCGCCGCGACGCGGGGGAAGACGCCCAGCACGCGGGCGACGTCGGCTTCCGTCGTCGTCCAGCCGAGGGAGAAGCGGAGGGAGGGGCCGGCGAGCTCCCGGGGGATGCCCATCGCCGTGAGGACGTGGCTGGGCTCCACCGCGCCGCTGGAGCAGGCGGAGCCGGAGGAGGCGGCGATTCCTTCCAGGTCGAGCCCCATCAGCAGCAGCTCGGGGTCGGCGCCGGGGACGGAGAGGTTGCTGATGGTGGGCAGCCGCGGCGCCCCGGCGGCGTTGACGATGAGCCCGGGAACGGCGTCGCGCAGCCCCGCCTCCAGCCGGTCGCGGAGCGCGCCGATGCGCGCCATCGCCGTCTCGCGTTCGGCCTCCGCGCCCTCGGCGGCGGCGGCGAAGGCGGCGGCGCCCGCCACGTCCTCCGTTCCCGGCCGCATCCCCCGCTCCTGCCCGCCGCCGAAGAGGAGCGGGTGGAGGCGCGTCCCCCGGCGCACGTAGAGCGCGCCGACCCCCTTGGGCCCGCCCACCTTGTGCGCGCTGAAGGCGAGGAGGTCCACCGGGACCTGGTCCACGCGCACGGGCGCCTTCCCCAGCGCCTGCACGGCGTCGGAGTGGAACGCCACCCCCGCCGCGCGGCACCGCGCGCCGATCTCGCCCACCGGCTGCAGCGCGCCCACCTCGTTGTTCGCCCACATCACCGAGACCACCGCGGGCCCCGCCTCCAGCGCCGCGTCGAGCGCGTCCAGGCGCACCACGCCGCCGCCGTCCACGGGGAGGAGGACGAGCGGGGAGCCCGCTTCCTCCGCCGCATGCGCGCTCGCCAGCACCGCCCTGTGCTCGATGGCGGAGACGGCGACCGGCGCCCCCGGCCGCTCCCGCGCGCGGCCGAGGACGGCGAGGTTGTCGGCCTCCGTCCCCGCGCGGGTGAAGACGAGCTCGGCCGGCGCGGCGCCGATCACGCGGGCCAGGCGCGCGCGGGCGTCCTCCAGCGCGGCGCGCGCCTCGCGGCCGAAGCGGTGGATGCTGGAGGGGTTGCCGAAGCGCCCGTCCAGGAAGGGGAGCAGGGCCTCGCGCGCCTCGGGGCGCAACGGCGCCGAGGCGGCGTGGTCCAGGTAGACGCCCGTGTCTTCCATCATCCCCATCTTTCGTGTCCGCAACCGCTTACGAGGGGGTTGAGCCGCCGTGCGCGAAGTGGTACATTGCGTTCGCGCCCCCGCGAGCTTCCCGCCGAGATGCCCATGATTCCACCGCTTCCGCCCGCGCAGCCGCCGGTGTTCCGCACCACGGTCCATGGCACGGTGTTCGGCGACCGCGCCGCGCACGTGGGCGAGGTGGCGCAGGGGCAGAGGCTGCTGCTGATCCCCGATCCGCCCATGGAGGAAGACCCGGCGGTGTGGGTGCACGCGGCGTCGGGCGACCCGCTGGGGCACCTGCCCCCCGAGGTGAACTCCTGGCTCGCGCCCTGGCTGCTGCGCGGCGGCGCCGCGACCGCCACCGCGCTCCGGGTGCGCGGCCCCGAGGTGCCGAGCTGGAAGCGCCTGCTGATCGAGGTGCACTGCGCCGAGGCCGGCTGACCGGAGACAATATAGCATTCCCGGGCCGGACCGTACCGCTCGAATCCGTTCTTCACCCTGAGACCCGCCATGAAGCTCCACGCCACCCTGCTCGCCGCCTGCATCGCCGCCGCGGTGGCCGTCCCCGCCCGCGCGCAGACGACGCCGGCGCCCGCCGACTCGGCCATCCGCGCGGCTTCGCCCGCCGAGCAGGAACAGGTCGCGCGCGCGCAGCAGGCAGCCGCCGCGCGCGTGCGCCGCGACCCGAACCTGATCGCCGCCGCCGAGATCGACGGCACCACCGCCAGCGACGCGCTGAACGTGGTGCAGCGGCTCCGACCGCAGTGGCTGCGCGCACGCGCCGCCAGCCGTGCCGGCTCCGTGATCGTCTACCTGAACGGCGGCCGCCTGGGCTCCGTGATGGAGTTGCGCACGATGAAGGCGGAGTCGATCGCGGAGATGCGCTTCATCCGCAGCGAGGAGGCGGTGCCACGCTTCGGCATGGACCACAGGGCCGGCGCCATCCTCGTCACGATGCGCTGACGGAAACTCGTACCTCCACTCCTTCCACATGGAACCCGGAAGATGAAGCGAATCGCATTCCTGGCCGCCTGCATCGCCGCCGCGGCCACCGTCCCCGCCCGCGCGCAGACCACGCCGCCCCCGGCCGCCGCGCCGGAAGCACGTGTGCGCCGCAACCCCAACCTGATCACGGCCGCCGAGCTCGAAGGGCAGACCGCGACGGACGTGTACGAGGTGGTGAGGCGTTTGCGGCCGCAGTGGCTGCGCGCGCGCCCCACCGGCTCGCTCGTGGACGCGACGAGGAGGCCGACAGTTTCCCCGATGACCAACACCGCGTCCCCGTCGCAGGTCGGGCTCGTCCTGGCCGTTTTCGTGGACGGCAGCCCCGTGGGAGATGTCGGTGAGCTCCGCCGGCTACAGGTCACGAACGTGCGCGAGCTGCGGTTCGTCCCCTCCGCGGACGCCGTCACGCGGTGGGGAAGGGATTACAGAGCCGGCGTGATCGAAGTCACGTCGCGCCCAGCCCCGACCCCGTAAACAGATCCTCTCATACCATTTCTGTTGATTGATTATGCATTCTGCCAACGGAATGGACTCACACGGAACGCAGGAACTGCCTGGCTTTCTCCGTTGACTCCGTTGACTCCGTTGACTCCGTGTGAGACCCATCTGTGCTGGTCTCTACGAATGCACAGTCATTTGGCAGAGATGGTATCACGCGGAGACGCGGAGACGCGGAGGAAGCGCACGGCTTCCTCCGCGTCTCCGCGTTTTTGCGCGAGATTTTCCGTTGCTGTTCGGGAAGCCGATCAGATGCTGCGGACGGGGAGCGCGACCACGTCGTCGACCTGCATGGTCTCGTGGACCAGGAAGGGCTCGCCGTACTCCGTGCGGATGAGGGAGCCGTAGCGGGCGGCGTGCATCCGCACCTGGTCGTAGAGCGGCCGATCGCCGCCGGGAAAGACCTCGCCGCCCCACGTCTTTCCGTCGAACTGCGAGGCGTAGCAGCGCATCGCCTCCATCTTGGTCTCGATGAAGGCGGTGATGTCGACCACGAAGCTCGGCTTCACCGCGTCTTCGCGGTAGGTCAGCGCGTAGAGCAGCTTGTGCGGGCGGTGCGGCTCGCCGGGCGCATCGTACTTCGCCAGCCCGGCGAGGAAGCAGGCGTCGTAGGCGAGCTGCGAGGCGATGCGGTGGTCGGGGTGACGCCCCGCGGGGTAGGGGAGGATGACGACGCGGGGGCGGAAGGCG